>SLNH01000350.1 GCA_007133195.1 Nannocystineae bacterium
AACGCCGGGAAGTCCTCCATCGTAAACCACCTGCTAGGCGCAGAGCGGGCGCTCGTGCACCGCGAGCCGGGGACGACCACCGATCCCGTGGAGAGCCCGTTTTCGTTCGCGGGCTCCGACTACCTGCTGGTGGACACCGCCGGGGTGCGCCGCAAGGCGAAGGTCGAGGCGGCTGGCGAAAAGCTGGCCGTGACCATGGCGCTCGGCCAAATCGAACGCGCCGACGTGGCCGTGCTCGTCATCGACGGCGCCGAAGGGCCGAGCGAGCAGGACGCGCGGCTCGCCGGCGCCATCGCGGACAAAGGGGTGGCCATCGTCATCGCGCAAAACAAGAGCGACCTGCTCCGCGGTCGCGACGCCGCGAGGGCGCTCCACGACGCCACGTCCGATGAGCTCCATTTCCTCGCTCACGCCCCGCGCGTCCTGATCTCCGCCCTGCGCGGCGAGGGCTTTGGCGAGCTCCTAACCAAGGTGGACGAGGTCGCGGCGCAGCACGCCCGCCGCATCCCCACAGCCGAGCTCAACCGGTTTTACGCCGAGGTTTGCGAGACGTACCCCCCACCCGTCACCAGCGGCAAACCCGTGCGTATCCACTATCTGACGCAGGGCGGCACGAAGCCCCCGACGTTTTTGCTGTGGGCGAATCACCCGAAGTCGGTTCCCGAATCCTATCGCCGGTTCGTGTCGAACCAGCTCCGCAAGCGCTACGGCTTCGCGGGCACCCCCCTTCGCATCGTGGTCAAGAAGAAGGGCGGCGCCGCCGGCGCGCGAAAGAAGCGGCGCCGGAAAACGGGGCGACGCCCGTAACCGCCGCCCGAGCCGGGTGCATAGCCCGTGCTCGATTCCGTCACGAGCCGCGGGTGCACGACTCGTTATCGAAGCGGTTATCGAAGTACCGAGGCGGTTCTCGAACCCAGCGCGAGCCGCGGGCGCCCGCGACGGCTCCTAAAAGAAGCCCCACCGGTAACTGATGCGGGCGCCGGCCGTTACGGAAGCCGTGCCTTCGACAAATGCCTCGACCCGAGCTGCGATGCCGTACGAGAAGTTGCGGCTGCGCAAGACATCCAGACCGGCGCCCACCTCGATGAGCGGATAGACCGAGGCATCGACGCCCTCGCCCCCGACGGCGAGCGCGCCCACCCCGCCCTGAACGTAGGGGACGTAGCGCAGCACATCGATGGCATAGGTGACGCCGACCCCGGCGTCGCCGGTGAAAGTGAGATCGCCGAACGGGTAGGCGCCCCCGCCCAGCTGGCCGCGCAGCCACAGCCCCTCGGTGACGCCGCGCTCGTACTCGACGCCGAGCCTCACGCCGCTCGCCGATGCGTCCTGGTCGCCCAGCGAGTAGCCGGCATAACCGAGGCTCGCCGACAGGACGTTTTCTCCTTCCGACGCCTCCGCGGCCGCGGCAGGGATGAGGCCGGCGGCGACCAGGACGGCGGCCAGCCCGAGCGGCGGAGGCCTCGGGATCACGACCTCGACCCTAATGGAGCGCCCGCGGGCAGGCAACCCTGCGGGGCGGCGAGAGCCTAATCTAAGCGGTCCGGATCCCGTGGCCCGATTGACAGCCCATGGGGTGGGTGATACGAGTACGCGGGCTCAGACTATCCCATTCGTGATTCGCTCGCAGGACTTACAGCCTTTACGGGGCGGACCACAGCTGAGCAGAGCTAACCAGAATCGTCATGACTCCCCGGGTGGACGCGCGTGCGCGAGGGCGATGATGTGCGCGTGCCCGCGCCCTCGGCTGCGCATCGCATCGAACGCAGCCGGTAAGCAGGCGGCGCCGTTTGCATCCGGGGACGAGCGCAGGAGCGATCGTGTCGCCGAAGAACAAGGGACGGAACAAAGCGCCGATCACGGATCCGGACGAGTTCATTGCCGGTGTGCAAACGACGGCGGAGCGGCTCAAACCCTACGCGGGCCACATCGTCCTCGGCGCCGCCGTGCTCCTCGTGGTGTCGCTCGTGATCGTGATCTACTCGTGGATCGGCGACAGGCGCGCCGAAGCCGCGACTGACGCGTTCGCGGAGGTCGTCGCGATCACGGGTGAGTTCGCCGGCATGCCCATGCCCACACCTGAGGGCGGCATGGTGCAGCCCACCTACGAGACCTCGGCAGAGCAGGCCGAGGCCGCGCTCGAGCGCTTGGAGCACCTGCGCGCCGAGCACGGCTCGGCGGTCATCACCAAGCGGGCGCGGCTCCTCGAAGGGAGCCTGCTCCTTAGGCTCGATCGGTTCGACGAGGCGCGCGAGGCTTATCAGAGCGTCGTAGATAGCGATGCGCCGGAGCTTTGGCGCGTTCAGGCCCGCGAGGGAATCGCCTACGCACACGAGGGCGAAGCGCTGGCCGTGGACGACGATCCCGATGCGCGCCAGGACGGCCTCGAGCGCGCCCTGGACAGCTTCGCCGCCATGCAACCCGACGAAGAGGGTCTGCGTCGGGCGACCGCCCTTTACCATCAGGGACGCATCCTCGACGAGCTCGGGCGCCGCGACGAAGCGGTGGAAAAGCTCGAACAGGCGATCACGCGCGGAGGGCCGGGGGTGACGGCGGAGGCCCAGCAGCGCCTCGCGGCCCTCGGTGAGGCCCCGGCCTCGCCCGAAGACGGCGGGCCAACCCCTGGCGCCGACATTCCGAGCGATCCAGCCGCGCCGCCGCCGTCGGGCGGTGCGCGAGAGCCGGTCGAGCCTTGAGCCGTCAAACCGTTTCAGAGCCGAGCTCGAAAACCTCTCATCGCGTGATACGCGATTCATAGGCGCAAGCTGTGTTTTTCCCAAGCCACGGGCCAAACCCCGCTCCGTCGTCGCGCGTTACCGGCGGCGCACCCCACGCGCCGGTGCCGGGTCGATTGTACAGTTGGGCCCGCGCCGGCGCGCTCGCCGCGCTCGCCGCGGTGCTGACCGGGTGCACGGCGCTTCCCGACAACGTAGACGCCACCCGCGCCGTGGATCGGCCCGAGCTCGGTAAGGCCGTGCTCGGGATGAATTGGCGGTTTCACGCCACCGATCCGAAGCGCGAGCCCAACCCCGAGGAGCTCGCGGCGGCGGCCATCGGCGAGCGCAGGGTCTACATCGGCTCGAACGAAGGCACGTTTTACGCGCTGTCCGCCGACGATGGCCAGGTGCTGTGGGAACGCGAAACCGGCGCCGTGAGCACCCGACCCGTGGTGGTTCGAAACCGCGTGTACGTGGCCACGAAGCGGGGCGAGCTACTGTCTCTCGACGCGCTCGGTGGCGACGTCGTATGGCGCCACCGTCGCGACGCGCCGCTCCTCGAGCCCCCCGTGGTGTCAGACGAGCTCGTCTACGCCGCGGACGAAGGCGACAACGTGTTCGCCCTCGACAAAGACAGCGGCGAGCTCCGCTGGCGGCACAGTGACGAGGGCGAGGCCCAGCTGCCGCTTCACGGCCACGCCGGTATCGAGCTCCGCGGCGACGAGCTGTACACGGGGTTCGCTTCGGGAACGCTCGTGTCGCTCGACGCGGAGACCGGCGAGGTGCAGTGGATGACGTCGCTCACCGCCGGCGCCGAGCGGTTCGTCGACATTCACACGACCCCCGTGGCCCGGGGGGAGCGGGTCTACGCCGCCTCGGTGACCGGCGGCGTGTTCGCCGTGGCGCGCGACACGGGCGAGATTTTGTGGCGGCTCCCGATCGCCGGCGCCGGCGGGCTCGAGGAGCGAGACGGTGTGCTGTACGTATCGGCGGCCGACGAGGGTGTGTTTGCCGTCGATCGCGCGGGCCACGTGATCTGGCGCCAGGGCATGGCCGGCGGCGGCATCGGCGGCAGGCCCGTGATCAAAGACGACTACCTGATTTTCACCCTGAGTGACGCGGGGCTTTACATCGCCGATCGCCACACCGGAAAAGTCCTACAATATTTCCAGCCGGGCTTCGGCATTTCTGCCGAGCCCACGGTCGACGGCGACGAACTTTACGTGATGTCGAACAACGCCATCGTTTACGCGATGCGCCTTCGCCAGTGAGCGGCTGGCAACCGCGCCCTGCAGGTCGCGGCTCAAGCGGCACGCTCTCGCCCGGCGAGGGAGCGCACCCTCGTTAGTGAAAGCTCGCGACTTCGCTCTGGCGGATTCGGCGGATGAGCTCGCGGAGACGGCGCATTCCGCCGATGTCGCGGGCGCGAAACTCCACGCCGAATCCCTCCGCGCCCGGCGTCAGCCGCTCCCAGGCCACGCGCCCCTCGATCACCTGGGGCGCGAGCGCCCCCGGGGGCACGATCTCGAGCACGATGGGAGAGCCCAAGGGCGGAATCTCCGTGGTGCGAATGAACGCCCCGCCGGTGCTGATGTCTTCGAGCGAGCTCGGGTGGCGCGCGGTCTCGTGCGGCACGCGCCAGTCCACCGGCACGTTCACCGGAAGCCGCTCGTAGCGGCGCTGAGCGAGCCCCGGATCCGCCTCGCCTTGGGCGAGCCGGAGAAGATGGTCTCCCTTACCGGCTTCGGAGGGGAGGAAGGCGATGCCCAGACCCGCGCGCACCCCAGTTCGGCGCTGGCCGCGGCGGCGCCATGCGACCTCGCCGCGAACGAGCAGCCGATCGCGCAAAACCGGCATGCGCACGTCTACGATGACGTCCGTACCCACCTCGAGGACCTTCCGCGTAGGGACGAACAACCCCCCGTGGTCGAGGTCGTCGAGAAACCGCTCTAAAAACTCCTCGCCGCTGCGAACCCTCGCGGTGAGAAGGCGGACGGGTTCGGAAGCTGAAGGTGCCATATGTTCGGCACGTCTCATCGGGGGCGCGCTCTAGCCAGTCGCGGCTCGATCTCATTATAGCGCACTGCGGGCTCGGCCGATATCCCCAGCGGAAAGCGCGCAAACGTGCAGGACCCCGCCGGCGCCCCGGGCTCCGAAAGGGCATACGCGGGTGCGCCAAGCCGCCAGGTTTTCGTCCATCGCCGGCGGCGAGGCGCGGAAGTCCTGGCGCCGATAATTACCGCTGATAGCCGCCGCCTTGCGGAGGATAGCCCCCGGGCGGGGGAAGGCCGCCCGACTGGGGCTGCTGCTGCGCGTAGCCTTGTTGTTGCGGGTAGCCCTGCTGCTGCGGGTAGCCCTGCTGCTGCGGGTAGCCCTGCTGCTGCGGATAGCCCTGCTGCTGCGGATAGCCCTGCTGCTGCGGGTAGCCCTGCTGCTGCGGGTAGCCCTGCTGCTGCGAATAGCCACCGGGGCTCGGGGCTTGCGAAACGGGACGGACGGGCGCCGCCCAGCCGCTGAGCATTCCAAAGCGCGTGATCGCCAAGACCGCGAGCGCGCCGAACACCACGACCGTGGTGAGGGGATACACGATGGGCTCGAGGCCATCGAGGGAGATGATGGCTCCCGCGAGCGCGTCGAGCTGAAACATCGCGATGGCGCCCGCCACGAACGCCACGTAACCCAGGAAAAACCGACTGGACCGCGTTTGCTGAGCAGCGTTGGTCCGCGGCAAAAGCAGGAGGAAGATCGCGAGGAACACGCCGGCCCCGGCGATGATCCCAGCCAGACCGTCCATGATGACGTCGCTGGGCGGCGACGCGCCGGTCGCGATGAAGTACAGCGCGTCGCGCAGCCCGGTCGCGGCGAGCGCGACGCCCACCACCATGAGGGCGTAAAGAACGAGCTTGATGCCGACCTGCGTGTCGCCATGACTCGGAGAGCCCTCGCGGCGGGCCTCGAGCGCCGAAATGACGTACGCGATCACCAACACGACAGGCACCCCCCCGGCAAGGATTCCTGCGAGGGGGACGAGATCGGCCATTCCGGCCGCGACGGCTTCAGCACCCATTCCTCAAACCCTTACGTGGCATGTGAGACGGCTCCACATTACAGGACAAAGCCGCTCGCATGCGCGGGTGAGGTGGCCTTTTTTTAGCGAGCCGGGCCAGCGAAACGGCGAAGGGTCAGCCCGGGCGGCCGAAATAAAAGCCCTGGAGCAGATCGCAGCCGAGCTCGATGAGCGTCTGCGCCTCCTCCTCGGTTTCCACGCCTTCGCCGACCACGCCGATGCCGCGGTCCTCGCACGAGCGCACGATCGTCGCCACCAGCTCGCGTTTGCTCGGGCTCGCTTCGATCCCCCGGACGAGCGACATATCGAGCTTGACGAAGTCCGTATCGAGCGGGCGGAACAGATTGCTCCTGGAATGCCCGGCGCCGAGGTCGTCGATGGCGATTCGGTAGCCCATTTCGCGGAGCTCGGCGACCCGAGCGCGGATATCGGGGATCTCGTCGAGCGACGCGCGCTCAGTGATCTCGAACACGACCCGACCCGAGATGGGGGCAAGGGGCGAGTCGCCCGCGGCGAGGCTGGTATCGATGAAGTCCGCGGCGTGCAGGTTCACGAAAAGGAGCCGCGAGTCGATCTTCTCCGCTGCGAACCGGTCCGCCGTGAGAGCTCGGATCCGCCGACTTAACACGTGAATCCGCCTGAGTTTTTCGGCGGCTTCCAGCATCGCCCCGGGATGGGGAAGATCCGGATCGGCCGTGCGAAGGAGGGCCTCGTAGCCGTACACGGCGAGGTCGCTCGCCCGCAGGATGGGCTGGAGCACCATCGACATCGAGTCGAGGGCCCGGTCGAACGCCGCCGTGAGACTCGTCGTGGCCTTGGGCTGGCCACGCGCCCCCGAGGCCGCGCTGCGGCTTTGTCCGTCGCGGCGCGGGGGCAGGGCACCGCGTGGGAGCGCCCGGGTGACCAACCCGCCGCCGCCGCCTCGGCGCGGCGAACGAAGCCCACCAAGTCCGGCTCGCTCACTCCGATCTCCCGCAGGTCCGGACTTCCAAAATGCTGAACTGCTCATGGATTTGCCCTGCCTGGCCTCGCCTGACCCGCGCGTATGTACTTACCGCTGCGCAACGTCGTTGGCACGAATTCGAGGTGTTGCCGTGCTCAGGCCATCCCTAGATCAGCCGGGGGAGCGAGCAGCGAGACACGGAGCCACGGCATGTGACCTCAGTAGCATCGACATTGCGCATCAGGGCCACCCTAAGGGCACGGCGAACGATATTCCGTAAGATCGCCAACAGAATCGGGGAAAGGCCGATCTTTCTGCGAAGCCCACAGGTGTTTTTATCGCACCATATGCTACATTGCAAAATTTCGGCTCCAACCGCGCTCGACCGCGCTTGAGCGTGTGGAAAACAAATTATTTTTCAACACCTTACACGCCATCTCCGCCGCTGCCCGAACGACTGGCCGCTGCTGTTCGCTTGTGGCACGGGCAATGCAATGCAATCCGGAGACATGAAAAGGCGACGGGGGCGGCGAGGGATCCCGGGTGGCACGAAACCGTGACAGCAGAGCAGAAATCCACCTCAGCGCCGCCGGAAGGCTCCCACATCCTGCGTGGCTGTAGACTCCTCATCGTCGACGACGATGAAGGTGCGCGAGGCTGGCTTCGCGAGGTGTTCTCGACCATAGGATGCTGTGTCGAGGAGGCTGCCTCCGGGCTCGGCGCGCTCGAGGCGCTTGCGGAAAGCCGCCCGTTTCACCTCGTGATCACCGACGTGTACATGCCGGCGCCGAGCGGCTTACAGCTCGTCGCGATGGCGCGCACAACGGGCTATGAGGGACCGTTTTTGCTGGTGACCGCGTTTCCGGATCCGGGCATGGCCACGTTCGCCGCCGACTCCGACCGCACCGAGCTACTCATCAAGCCGTTTACGGCCGACGAGCTCCTGGATCGCGCGGAGAACCTGCTCCGCTGAGTCGCTGCCCGGGGGGACCTCGGCGGGCCGTCGTTCGCTGTTAAGCTCGTGCTAGCCTGCGGATCGAGGGACGCGCCCTCGTGCGGCGAACGCGCCCGGGTGAACCAAAGCGGGTTTCCGCCACACGGAACGCGACGATCGAGAAGCTGGACGCCGACCCGCGTTCGCGAACTTCGGATCCAGCAAACGAGCTTTCGGGGAAAATGGCGAGCGAACCGGACGAGGTGATGTGGCCGATGGGATCCCGCGAGCACCGCCGAGGCGGGCTCCCAGAGCGGCTTTACGACCCGGGCGGCGTCCTCGCCTGGGCGTGCAGCTTTCGCGACGGTGAGCTCACCGAGGCGAGGTTTCGCGTTCCAGCGGGGGGCGAGGTGTTTTTGCGCGCGAGCGAGCAGCGCCATCCCGTGCTCGGCGAGGTGTTCGAAGTCGGCGGCGAGGGCGGCGCGATGGCCAGGTTTTCGCGGGTTTCATTCCGCGCGCCGGCGTCGATCCCGGCGATGGATCGGCCAGGGGCGCTGCCGGCGGGGGCGGGGACCGCGATCCTCGGGTTTTTGGCCGCGCGCGCCCGCAGCGCAAGCGGCGGCCCGCTCCGCTACCGCGGTCCATATCCCACGGCGTCGCTCTTCGACGCGCTGATGGACTGCTTTTCGGTGCGCGGCGACGCTCGCGAGGCGCTCGCGCGGTTCGTAAGCGACGCGGAGCGTCGGGCGTTTTCCGCGCGCATGGACGAGGTACCGGTCGACTTCGAGCCGGCCCCGTTCGAACGGCGCTGGCCGGGCGGCGGCGTGTGCGTTCAGCTTCGCGACGGCGTCGAAAAGGTTTTTATCGCGGGGCGCTCGTTTTCGCGCGATCAGTCGGGCCCGAGGAGACTGCGAAGTCGTGAGGGCAGGATTTCGGCCCTCGTCGAAATCGCCGGGGCGCCGTATTGCGAGGTGGCATCGCTTACCGAGGGCGGCGAGCTCGTGTCGGGGCCGCGCCCGCTTCCACCGGTCGACAGCCCGCTCGTCGGCAGGTCCATGCCGAGCGCGGTCGGGCGCGCGCTCGCCGCAGCGCTCCCAGGCCGGGCGCCAGTCGCCCTGCGCGATCCGCTACGCGAGGTCGTCCTAACCACGCCCCTCGTATGGGGCGATCCGGGGCCTGACGAGGCGACCGTTCGCGGCGGCGCCATCGTGTTCCACCCTGCGCTCGCCGATCGGCTGGGCGGAAACGACCTCCTCGAGGCGATCGCCCGCGCCGCCGAGCTCCCCGCCCAAAAGCTCGCACAGGCCGCGCTCGCTTCGCGCCTCACCAGCGGCGAACGAGGCGAAACCGGGGACTGAGAGGCACGCGCGCCGCCGCCGCTGCCGCCTGCTTACTCGGTCTTCACACCGCTCGCCGCGGGTGCGCGAGGCGGCTCGGGAATGTCGCGATCGAGCACGGTGCGCCGGCCGTCGCGCCCCGCGTTGCGGATCGCCTCGTCGCAAAGGCTCCGCAGATGGTCCGAGAGCACCTCCGTGACGTGATCGGATGTGTTCATCCCGGATCTGGCGCGAATGTATTTTTTGAGCTTCGAGACGACCACGAGGACGTCGCGGGGGAGATCGTCGTCCTCGACCTCGAACGCGGCGTCGCCCGGCGAGGGATCGCCCCCGCCTGGCGCGGACTCGACCGCGACGACGCGACGCCTGCTGGGAGCGTCCCGCGAACCGGTTTCGCTAACCTCCGCCTCGCCCTCGGCGGGCGCCCGGTGCTCCACGGCGCCGGCGTCCTTGTGACGCATGAGCGGAAGGTGTGCCTCCCAGCAGCTCACCGTGCAGAACACCATGCCCGTGCGCTTTCGGTTGCACGTCGAGACGCTACACACGTAGTAGCTCGCGCCGTGTGCGATGGGCTCCTTGCAGCTCGAGCAGCGCGTCCACGCTTTCGCCATCATGCCGCCATCCTAACCCATCGCCGCCATCCGCGCGCGGCGGCGGCGCGGGGGGAAGGGGGCATCGGCGAGCGGCGGGGGAGTGTGCCGGCGCGGGCGAGCACTCTCGCCACACGGACGCGTTTTGTCACGAGGATCAGGGGTGCCCCCAAGACCACGCCCCCGCGGTAGCCCCTGAAACCCCGTGCTTATTCAGCAGGCACCCCGAGTGTCGCTCGGGAGTGTGGCGTTCAGGTGCGGGCACGCTGGGTGCACCGGGGCCCACCCGGCATGAGTCGTTGGCCGAGACCGCGACCGAGCGGCGCAGACGCAGCCCCGGGCAACTTGGCGGGAGGGGAGCCGCCGGCCGTGCGAGGGAGCCCGGCCGGCGCCGCCGAAGCCCCCTTGCAGAACGAGCCACCGAGCGCCGCTCGGCGCGTGTGCCCCGCGTGCTCGGCGCTTTACCGAACGTCTTATCGGCGCTGTCCCATGGACGGTGGCCCGCTCGAGCGAGCCGAGCGCGATCCGCTCGAGGGCAGAATCCTGGCGGGTCGGTACGCCATCGTGCGGTGCGTCGGTGAGGGCGCGATGGGAAGAGTCTACCTCGCGCGCCACTGCAGGTTGGAGAAGGCCTTCGCTCTCAAGGTCCTGTTCGGCGAGGTGGCCGCAGACGCGGCGATGCGCCGGCGATTTTCGCAAGAGGCCTGCCTGGCCAGCCGGCTCGACCACCCCCACGTGGTGCCGGGCCTGGATTTTGGCGACCACGAGGAGGGCCTCGTTTTCTTGGCCATGCCTTACGTGGCCGGCACCGATCTCGGCAGGGCGCTGCGCCGCGAACAAACGATCGCGCCGCGGCGCGCCACACGCATCGCGCGCCAGGTCGCCGCGGGCCTCGCTCACGCCCACGCCCGCGGCCTCCTGCACCGCGATCTCAAGCCGAAAAACATCTTGCTCGAGGCCACGAACGCCGGCGAGCACGCCAAAATCTCGGATTTCGGCCTCGCGCTCCAAACCGGCGAGTCCGGCGCCTCGCGGCTCACCACGGGGGGCATGGTCATGGGCACGCCCCTTTACATGGCGCCCGAGCAGGCCCGGGGCGAGGAGCTCGACGCTCGCGCGGATTTGTACAGTCTCGGCGTCGTGCTCTACGAAATGCTGTGCGGTCTGCCGCCGTTCGAAGGTTCCCCGGCGTCCGTGGCCCGCAAGCATAGCGCCAAGGCGCCGCCGCCGCTCGCCGAGCGCGTTCCAGGCACGCTGGTGCCGCCCGCCCTGGAGGCCGTGGTGTTTCGGCTCTTGGAAAAGGACCCGCGCGATCGCTACGCGTCCGCGAGCGCCCTCGTGTGCGCCCTCGGCGCGATTCGGGGCGACGCATTGCAAGTGAGGAGCGCGCCGGCGGCGCTGCCTGCCCCCCACGTCGACCTGGAGACGACGGCGACCGCCGAGCTCCCTGCGAAAAATCGGCTCTCGCGCGCGGCGCTGGCCGCCGCCGCGAGCGCGGGCATCGCCGGGGCTGTGGCGGCGGGACTGTGGCTCTCGGAGCCGTCCGGCGCGCCGGGCGAGGGACGGGAAGCGGCCGGGCCGGTCGCCGCCGCACCCGCGGACCACG
>SLNH01000325.1 GCA_007133195.1 Nannocystineae bacterium
ATCTCGGCGCCCGATTCCGGCTGAATGCGGAGCTTACTCGCCCGCAAAAGCCCCGCCACGCAGGCCTTGACCACGTTGGCGGTGTAGCCGTAGGGCGGCGCGGCAAAGTAGGTGATGAGGTTTCCGCCGGCTAATCCCTGCTGGCGCTCGATCTCCTCCTCGACGCGGCGGGGGACCACACCGCTGCACGCGGGTACGTAGCGGCCGGCATCGAGCTCGAGGATGCCGAGATCGTCGTCGAGAAACTTGGGCGAAGGGCCGCTTAGCTCGTGATCGAGAAGCTGGATTAGCTCCGCCGGTGTGATCTGCGTATCGACGAAGTGGGGAAAGAGCTCGGGGAGAATGCGCGTGGCGGCGCCTTCGAGGGCCGTTTTGAACGAGGAGCCGAGGTCACGGGGGCTAAAGCTGCGGCCGCGAAAGTAGATCTGCCCCGCCAAGAACGCCTCGGCGATGGCATGGGGCACTCGGCCTTCGAGATCCTCGACGCGGTTTTTTTCTTCCTGAAGGAGAAGCTTTTTGGATCCGCTGAGCGACTCGCGGCGCGGCTCGAACTTTTTGACCATCGCGCGAGAGCGGTGCAGATCGCGCGCGAGGTCCTCGAGCTGGTCGTTATCGCCGGCCAACCACACGAGAGAGTCAGAGAGGGCCTGTTCGGCCGAGCGCTTGATCCAGGTGCTGTCGGTGCGCTCTTCGCGGCTTAGGAAGCGGAAGTCCACCCGCACCGGGGCGTCGTCGCGGGGATCGGCGAGGCTGACATCGCTCGCGCCCCGGCCGTCGGAGTAGGTGGCGGCCCACGGAAACGCCCGGCTTTTGAGCTTGGGCTTTTCTAGGTGGCCAAGGAGAAACTGCAGGCCGTGCTGCACGACCTGGCTTATCGCCTCGCGGCTTACACCGATATCGCGGCGGTCGCGCTCCCACTGCTCGCCGGCAGACGATTGGAGCTTGTAGCCCTGCTTTTCGGAATAGCCGACGAGGTTTCTGCGGCGAAGCTCCTCGAGGGCATCGGTGACGTCGGATAGATTGTTGCCGCCATCGAGCCTATCGAAGAGGCATTGGGCGACGAGCTTGGCGTCGGTGGGGACGGTGTCTTGAATGAGCTCGAGGAGGGCCACGGCCTTGGCGGCGCGCACGAGGAGGCCCCTATCGTCGTCGGCGCAGGCGCTCAGGATGCGCGCCATCGAGTTTTGGGCGTCGGAGTCGAGCGCCGTGTGCTGGACCTCGTAGACTTGATCGAGGGTGACCAGCGCTCCCACGGGCATTTCGGCGAGGTTCTGGCTGCGGAAGAGCTCGCCGAGGAGCTGAAGGAGGCCGCGAATGGCCTGATCGTCGCCCTGCGCGCGGGCTGAGCGGGTGCGAAGGGCGCTCGTGATTTGAAGGATGAGGTCGATCTGCCCCGGGAGCATGGGGTAGGTCTCGACGAACTCGTGCACCGAGATGTCCTCGCAGCCGTAGGCGTAAAGCTTGAGGTCGGCGCGGTATTTTTCGAAGAGATCCTGGAGCTGCCCCTCGGCCTCAGGCTTTTTCTGCAGAAGCCGCTTGTGGACGACGTCGCGGATGTTGGTGGTCGCGAGGTGAACGCGAAGCTTGGGAGGAAAGCGGTCTTTGGCCCAGGCGAGAAACGAATCGTCGGCGTCCTCTTCGAGCTTTTGCTGGCCGAGGGAAAGAAGCCAGGCCTTGCCCCGAAGGCCCGAGCCCAGGGCGGTGGCGAAGGCGCGGAGGCGATCCACACGATCTTTGCTGGAAAGGACGTATTGCGAGACCTCGTCGACCACGAGAAAGAGGGTCTTATCCGGCGCACGGAACTTGAGCATGTCGCGGATGGCCTTGACCGCGTCGTCGGGCGACTCGGCCCGGGCGTGGGTGCCCGCGCGACTGGTAAACCAGCTCATCGGGTCCGTGTACTTGTCCGGGTACATCACGGACATAACGAGCGAAAAGTCCTCCTCGGCGAGGGCTTTGTCCTTAACCTCGACCCAGGGCTTTTCGAGGACCTTTTCAGCGGTTTGCTCGAACTCCTTCCACTTTCCGTCGCGCTCGAGCTTGAGCTCGAAGTCGGCGACGAGCGGGTCGGTGGTGCAGTAGCGGAGGCGGCGCTGGACCTGACGGATGACCACGCCGTGGACGTGCTCGTTGTCGCGGGCGGTACTGCCGACGTCGAAGACGACGGCGATCGGGTCGATGGCTTGCCGGAGCTTGTGCCAGGCGTCACGAAGCTCGTCGGCTTTGGGGGAAGTGTCGCGGCTTAGCCACGCTTCGGCGAGGGAGCGGCCGCCTGGAAGCGCAACGCCGTCGAGGGCCAGGCCGAGGAGCTTGGCGAAGCTCGACTTACCCGAGCCGTAAAAGCCGGAGATCCAGGCGGTGGGAAGCTCGGGGCCTCCCTTCTTTTTGAGCTCAGCGACGATGTTTTTGAGCAGGTGGACGTATTGCTCGTGGATGCCGCTGGGCACGCGGCGGTGCCGCGGGTCGTCTTCGGGGAAGCCGCCGGTGATGATGTATTCGGAGACCTCGGCGGCGAGCTTCTCGGGCGTTTGCTCGTGGAAGTAGACGACGGGCGGGATGTCACGAGTGACGTCGGACTGAAAGAGGTCTCGAATCTTCATAAACGCTTACGAGTAGATGCGGGGGCGGTAGTCGTGATCCGCGGGGAGGACGCCCATGAAGGAGAGGCCCTTTTGTCCGCGGCCCTCGGTGTTGCCGGCCGCTTGGGTGCCGGGGTAAAGGAGCACGACCGGCACGTTGCGGGTTTTGCCGTCGAGGTGGCGAAGCAGCGCCGAGGAGCGGAGGAAGGGATAGAGGCTGCCGGCCTGGCCGATGAGGGCGAGGGTGCGGTCGAGGTG
>SLNH01000370.1 GCA_007133195.1 Nannocystineae bacterium
ATCCGCGTTCGACCACCGTCGTTGGTTCAAGGCCGCGTAGGAGGCCGTCTCTCGAGATGAAGTATGAAGAAAACGCTCCTGCCGGGCGTGCGTAAGATTGACGACTGCCGGACAAAAAGCCAAGATCACAAGCCGATTAGGCTCCAGCAGCCGCCGCGACGGCCGGCCGAACGCGGTATTCGCATCTGTTGCACCACGTAAGTCCCCACCCCGCGGCCTCGTGAGGAACTCATGCCTGTGAAGATCCGCAGTCTCGGGTCATGCAGTACGCCACCAAGTAGATCGGTAAATCCTCATTTTGTTCATCGGAGTCCAAGTCTTCTGCTCCCACATCAGCCTCCCGTCCGACGCGTACTTGGCCTTATCGTTCATGCGATCGAAGACCGCTCCGGTCACGCGCGACGCAAAGTGAGAAGAGAGGCTCGTCAGCTTTGCCGCGTAATTCGCCGCTCGCCCCACCCACACGAGATCGTTTGCTCCGCGGACACCGGTTCGGGCAACCAGCAACTTGCTTGTGTCTACCCCGACGACGTGGCGCAGCACGAACTGGGCCTTAGGGTATTGTGCTTTGAGGCTAGGGTTAATTATCTTGACCACTGCATAGTTTAGCCGAAGCGCAGTCTCCGCGGCCGACGAATTCTTCTTATCTCCGATGAAGACCGCCATGATGCGGTCACCGTCGTAGGCCGTGATTGCACCGCCTTGACTGCGCACGATCTTTGCGGCGCAGTGCAAGTATGCCTTGTAGACCTCCGCCGAAAACTCTGGTTTGAATTGATCGACCATCGCTGTCGACCCATCCAGGTCGGCGTACAATACGGTTGCGTCGAGGCACACGCCATCGTTTGCGAGCTTCAGATTCTCCGACTCCGGCACCATCTGGCCATTGCGGGTATTCCAGGATGATTTAAATATTTGCGCCACGGTGCTGCGCAGATCGTCCACAAGCGCCATGCGTCACCGTGGCCCAAGTTTGAGGATCAGCTCGCGGAGCTGATTACACGCCGGTCCCATAGCCGCGCGCCGGTCCGTGGGATCCGCATCGTAGTCCATGAGCTTAAGTCCGATCAGATCTGTCGGAATCTTTAAACCTGCGCCGCGAGGAGTGAGCACAAACGTGCGTTCTCTACCCAGTGCCCCCATGAACAGTCCGAGTTCGAGTACGACGTTGTCACGTGGTGCCTGCTGGTCCTTGCCTCTACTGACCACCTCATCATCTGTGCCGAAGACAATGACTGCGAAGTCGCAGTCTCCAATCTCACGAGCAAGGTCGTTCATCGTGTAATTGCTCGCTGTGAAAACGTTATCGGTCCAAGGCTTCACGATGATTGGGTCCTGATCGAAAAAGTTCTGCAGCATTCGAGCCGGACCGAGCGATTCCACCGAGGATCCGACGAATAGTACCGGGCGGGGATTTGGTGCGCGCACGTACTTCGAGCGCTCCCGAAGCCTCGCCGCCAGCTCGACTGCCAGGCGTCTCCATAGACAAGGATGAGCTTCCGCGATCCTCGAGAAATCGGCCTCCTCGATCTCGGCCACGACGGTACCGTCTTCGATGGCAACAACTGTCGCGCTTCGCTTCGCGCTCGGATCGGCAAGTGCCATCTCGCCGACATGCTCGCCCGCGTACCGAAGGGCGATCTCGCGGCCGTTGACGAGTACCGAGACGCTGCCCGACAAGATAAAGTACATGGAGTTCTTCTGTGCATCCTGCTCGATTACCGGCTCTCCCTTTCTAAATTCTTGTAGCGAGACCACTTCAGCTATTGCTTTGGCGATTTCGCCCTCTCCCACGCACTGCTGGCCACGCAAGGCGTCCAGCAAGACGCGCTTGTTTTCTTCACCCGCAAATCGCTCAATCATGACTGCTCCGAGTGCTCAGAAAAGTCCTGCCTACGAGGGCTCGCTGTTCGGTTATTCGCGGCGCCTATTGTAAGGAGGAACTATGACACGGGCGAGTCCAGGTCGTGGCTAGCCTCGAGGACGCCGGCCCGAGTGGGCTTACGCGATCGTCGGGTCACGTGCCTGAGGGCGCGCGCTTATCGTCAGGCGACGACCGGCGGCTCGTAGGCGCCGGCGCGGCCGGCCTGGACCTCTAGATCTATACGATCCCAGAGGTGCCCACTCCGGCTTTCTCCTCTCCCTGGACGTTCAGCACGCAGCTCAGACCCGCGACGCTGCGTGCCAGCTCGTACTGGGTCCGCGGTACGATGACCGGGTGAAGCTCGCCGCGGGTCTTTATGAGGCGCTGGTGGCGCGCGACCGCGCGCGGGCGCTGCGGGAGCTCGAGGCGTTGGTGGCCGAGACGGAGGCGCTGGGCGAGGACGGGGCGCCGCAGGTGCTCGCGCGGCACCTTCACGATCTGGTGGTCAAGGCGCTGGCGAGCTTGCCCGCGGATCCCAGGCTCGGCCAGCAGGTGGAGCTCGCGAATCGGCTCGTCGAGCTGCTGGCGGTCGAGAGTCCGCGGGCGGGGATCGACGGCGGCGATGGGGTGGCCGCGCCGGCGGAGCTTTTGCTCGCGCTGCGCGAGCGGGGCGCGGAAAAGCTCGGCACGGGGGAGGTCCCGCGGCCGTCGCTGTCGCTTCGGCATAGCGACCTGCTGGTCAATGGGCCGAGGGATCTGCGGGTCGGAGCCGAGATTCGCAAGGAGCGTGGCTCGGCCGATCAGGTGGACCTGCTCGTGGCGTTTCTCAAGTGGAGCGGGCTGCGCGTCGTGCGGGCGGAGCTCGAGGCGTTCGCGCGGCGGCGGCCGGGCAAGCTGCGCATTCTCACCACCACGTATCTGGGTGCCAGCGACGTGGAGGCCCTCGACGACCTCGAGGCGCTCGGCGCCGA
>SLNH01000291.1 GCA_007133195.1 Nannocystineae bacterium
AGCCGGGCGCCCGCCTCGGCGGCCTGCGCGCAGAAGTCGTGACCGTCGAGCCGCTCGCCGCGGATCGCGACGTACAGGTCTCCAGGGGCCGCGGCGCGCCCGTCGATGACCACGCGCGAAAACCGCGCGGCCGGATCGCCGGCGATCACCGCGCCGCCCGTGATTTCAGCCAATTTTTCAGCCGACACCGGCGGGCGCCTGGCCGCCGCCGCGCGCGCCGCCTCCTCGCGGTCGTCGAACGGCAGCGCCTCGTCCCCCACGATCTGATACGTCTCGTGCCCCTTGCCGGCGATCAGCACCACGTCGCCGGGCGTGGCCTCACCCACGGCCGCGGCGATCGCGGCGCGGCGATCGGTGTTCGCAAAGTGCGGCGCGCGCATGCCGGCGGCGACCTCGGCCACGATGGCCCGCGGGTCCTCGCGGCGCGGGTTGTCGGAGGTCAAAAACGTAAGGTCCGCCCCCCGCTCCGCGGCGGCGCCCATCTGGGGGCGCTTTTGCCGGTCGCGATCGCCGCCGCAGCCGAACACGCACAGAAGGCGCCGCCGGGCGAGCGGCCTGAGCGCCCCGAGCGCGTTTTCAAGCGCGGCGGGCGTGTGCGCGTAGTCCACGAAGATGGCGAGCTCGCGGTCGTTTTCCACGTGCTCGAGCCGCCCGGCGACCCCCGGCATGCTCGCGATGCCCGCCGCGATCGCCTCGTGAGGCAAAGACAGCGCTTCGCCGATGCCGACCGCGAGCGCGACGTTTTCCGCGTTGTGCTTTCCCACGAGCGCCGGACAGGCCACCTCGAGCTCGCCGCGCGGGGTGTGCGCCCGCGCGCGTACGCCGCCGAGATCCGCCGCGGCGCCCTCCAGCCGAATGTCTGCGTCTCGGCTCGGATCGGTCGATACCCGCAGCACCGTACGCTCGCCCGCCGCCCGCGCCATCGCCTCGCCGTGCGGGTCGTCGGCGGCCACCACGGCGACGCCGCCGGGCGCGAGATAGTCGGAAAACAGCCGCGCCTTCGCCTCCCGATAGGCTTCGAAGCTGCCGTGGACGTCGATGTGATCTTGCGTGAGGTTGGTAAACGCCGCGACTCGAAACGAGGCCCCTTCGAGCCGGTCCATGGCCAGGGCCGACGAGGAGACCTCGAGCACGGCGTCGGTCGCGCCGGCCGTGATCATGTCGGCGAGGGTGCGCTGGAGAAGGGGTGGCGGCGGCGTGGTGTAGGGCGCGGGCCGCTCCTGTTCGCCGAAAAAGTAGCCTGTGGTCCCCATCACGCCGGGCTCGCGGCCGGCGGCGCGGAGCATGGCGGATACCAGGTAAGTGAGCGTCGTTTTCCCGTTGGTGCCCGTGATGCCGACGAGCCGGAGCGACGCGGCGGGAAAGCCCGACAGCGCCGCGCACGCCAGGCCGAGCGCGCGCGCGCCGCTCGGTACGACGAGTTGGGGAATCGACATCGCCACGGGGTGCTCGACCGCCGCCGCGCTGGCGCCGCGCTCGGCCGCCGCGGAGACGAAATCGTGGCCGTCGCGGGTTCGGCCCCGCACCGCGACGAACAGATCGCCCGGACGGGCGTCCCGGGAGTCGTCCGTGGCGCGGCCTATGCGGGCGTCGGGGCCGACGATATGCGCGCCCTCGATCGCGTCTTTCAGAGCCGACAGCATCATGGCCAAAGGTACGCCCGCGCGAGCGCGCTTATGCCCGGGCCGCCCGGGTGGGGCGAGCCGGCCTGGGCGCGGGCATTGTAATACAGCCGCGGCCCCGGCAAGACGCCCCAGGCTCGCCAGATCCCCAGCAATTTAGTCCCATCCGCGGCGCGCGAACTCGATTCGGCACCTGGTGGGGGCGGGGATCGGGGTGCCGGCGGCGGGCTGTTGGCGCTCGGCGGCGCCGCTCCCGCTCACCTCGACGTCGGCGCAGGTGGCCTCCGCGCGCTCGAGCGCCCGCGCCATCCCCATCCCGCGCAGATCTGGCATGCGCCGCATCTGCCACCCGCCGTCCCCGGCGCCTTTGCGGCCTCCCTCCGCACCCGCGCCCTGCTCTCGGGGGTTTTCCACCACGATCGGTGGCCGCGGGTCCGGAATTCGAGGCGCGCGCGGTCGCTGCGGGCTCCCCGCGCCTCTTTGCTGGAGGTCGGCGTCCTCGGCGGGAGGAACGCCCCGGTAGCGCAGGGTTTGGCTCACGATATCGGCAAACGCCGGACCGGCCACGTGACCGCCGTAATAGACGTCCCCGCCCGGCTCGTCGATAAGGACGAGCACCGCGAGCTGCGGGTCGTCGATGGGCGCGAGACCGGCGAACGACGCGACGTACTTGTCGTCGTGATAGCCCCCGGCCTCGTGATCGACCTTGACCGCCGTCCCGGTCTTGCCGCCCGCCTGGTAGCCGTCTACGTGAACGCGCTGCGCGGTGCCGCCGTCGGGCCCGCCGTAAAACACCGACGCGAGCATCGGCAAAACGGCATTGGCGACCTCGGCGTCCATCACCCGCTCACCCTCGGGTTCGCGCTCGAACAGAGTGTCTCCAGACTCGGACACGGCGCGCTCGACGATGCGCGGCGGGTTGTAGATGCCTTCGTTGCCCACGGCGGCGAGCGCGGCGGTGAGCTGCAGGGGCGTGGCCATCATCCCGTAGCCGAATGCGAGCGTGGCGAACTCGATGTCCCGCCAGCTGCCGTGGGGCCGAAGCCTGCCCGCCCGTTCGCCCGGTAGCTCGATGCCGGTGCGCGCCGCGAACCCGTAGCGGCGCAGGGCCTGTTCGTAGCCCTCGGCGCCGAGCAGGCGGGCGAGCTTGACCGAGCCCACGTTCGACGAGCGGCGGATGATGCCGCTTACGTCGAGCTCGTCGTCCTCGTAGGTGTCGCGGACGGTATTTCGGCCGATCCGCATTCGCCCGCCGTCTAGGTCGAAGGTGGTGTCTGGGCGGGCCGCGCCCGCGTCCAGGGCGGCTGCGACCAAAAACACCTTGAGGATGGAGCCCGGCTCGTGCGCGTCGGTGATGGCTCGGTTGCGCGCGCCCTCGGCGAGCCCCGCGGCGGGCTCGTTGGGGTCGTAGCTCGGGTAGCTCGCCATGGCGAGGACCCCGCCCGTCTCGACGTCCAAGACGATGGCCGTGCCGGCGCTCGCCTCGTGGTCCTCCACCGCGCGGGCGAGGGCGCGATGGGTGGTGCTCTGGACGAAGCGATCGAGGGTGAGGGTGAGCGCGGCGCCCGGCTCCGCGGCCGCGAGGGGCTCCGAGATGGCGAGCCGGCCCCGAGCGTCTCGTAGCGCACCGAGCTCCCCGCGCACGCCCGTGAGGACGTCGTCCATCGCGAGCTCGATGCCGTCGAGGCCTTCGCCGTCGATGTTGGAAAACCCCAAAACCGGGCCCGTGGTGGCGCGGGCCGGGTAAAACCGGCGGGGCTCGGACGTGAGCGCCACTCCCGGCAGCCCCAAGGCCCGAACCTCGCTCGCTTCTTGGGCCGTGACGTGACGCGAGATCCAGGCGAATCGGTTGTCGCGGCCAAGGCGCTCGCTCACGGTGTCCACGTCGATGGCCAACACCTCGGAGAGCGCTGCCGCCGTCCCATCCGGATCGTCGACTCGGCTGGGGTCGGCGTAGATCGAATCGATGTCGGCGGTGACCGCGAGCTCCACCCCCTGGCGGTCGTAGATCACCCCGCGCGGGGCGGGCACCTCGATGCGCGTGGCGTGCTGTCCTTCGGCGCGCTGCTTGTGGCGCTCGCCGTCGCGGACTTGGATCCCGTAGGCGCGGTAGGTGACGGCTGCCAGCAAGAGCAGCAAAAGCACGCCCGCGACGACGATCCGGAGCCGGATCCAGGGGCTCGCGGCGGGTGCCCTGAGCCGGCGGCCCGCTGCCCCGGCAAGTGCGCGTTCGCGGGTCATGGCTGCGAATCCTCCGGATCACCTGGCTGGGCGCCCGCCCGGCCGCCGTGGCCTCGCTCGCGCTCGGCACCGGGTTCGGCCCGCGACGCGCCGCCCGCGTCCGGCGCGGGCTTGGCCGGGCGGATCTGCCCGGCCGAGGCCGGCGCGAGTCCCATTTCGGTGGCGAGCTCTTGGATCCGCTCGGGCTCGGTGAGGAGCGAAAGCTCGAGCCGAAGCCGCCGGTTATCCTCCCGGGCCTCCCGAAGCTCGGCGGTGGCCTCCGCCAGCTCGTAGCCGAGCTCCACGATTCGGTGCTGCTCGCGCACGCGGTAGGCGCCGAGGGCGACCAGCACGGCGGCGGCCAGCACGAGGGCGAGCGCGAGCGATCGCTTGGGAGTGGGACGCAGCGGCGCGCTCATCACAGCTTCTCGCAGGCCCTCAGCTTGGCCGAGCGCGCGCGCGGGTTTTGGCGGACCTCGGCGGGGGCGGGAGTTTTGGGCTTGGAGGTGAGAGTTCGGCAGATCGGGTGGATGCGCTCGCCGGCGGCCTCCGCGTAGGCCGGAGGAAGCGACGACGACCACGCGAGCTCGCGCAGGCGGCGTTTGACCCGGCGGTCTTCGAGCGAGTGGAAGCTGATGGCCACCATGCGCCCGCCTGGCGCCAGCAGATCGGGAAACGCGGCGAGGAAGGCGTCTAGCTCCTCGAGCTCGCGATTGACCGCGATGCGCAGGGCCTGAAAGGTGCGCGTCGCGGGGTGGATCGACTGGTGGCGGGCCGCCTTCGCGGGGATGGCGCTGCGCACCACCTCGGCGAGATCCCGGGTGGTGCCCAGCCGGCCGGCGCGGGCGGCCTCGGACAGGGCCTTTGCCACTCGGGGGGCGAACCGCTCCTCGCCGTAGTCGCGAAGGATGGCGGTGAGCTCGTCCGTTCCGGATTCCCGGATGAGCTCGAGCGCGGTGGGCCCATCGCTCGGATCCATGCGCATGTCGATGGGGCCGGGGCGCGAGAACGCAAATCCCCGGTCCGGGTCGTCGACCTGCATCGAGGACAGGCCCAAATCGACCAAGATGCCCTGGACCGGGATCGTTTCGAGCTCCGCGAGCTTGTCGGGTAGCTCGGAGATGCGGGAGTGGACGAACACCACGCGATCGCCGAACTCGGCGAGCTCCTCGCGGGCGAGCGCGAGCGCTGCGGGATCCCGATCGCAGCCGACCACGACGCCGTCCGGGGCTGACGTCTCGAGGATCTCGCGGGCGTGGCCCCCGGCGCCCAGCGTGGCATCGACATACGTTTTCCCGGACCGGGGCGCGAGGAGCCGAAGGGCCTCGCCGGCCAGAACTGGCATATGTTCGCGCGCGCTCACTGGGATTTACCGCGTGTGGCCGGCATGGCCGCAAGGCCTGCGTCGCCGGCGGGGTCGGCAAGCGTTTGGCCGGGGCCGCGACGTGCTCCGATTGAGCGACGAATACCCAAGGAGATCAAGTTTTTCGCTGCGCGCGGCCGGGCCTTCGGGGCGGTTGCGCGGGCCGCTCGGGCGGCGCTCGCCGCGGGGCGGGGCGCGCCGCGATCCCACGGTGCGCTCGCATCGGCCCTGGCCGGTATGACCCGAAATCTGTTCAGTAGTGCAATGTAGGTTTCCTTGACGCTCGCGGGGCGGCGCGCTACACTAAAAGCGTGCGATAGAGGCTCGAAACCACTAGGAAACCCGTTGCTCAGGTACAAGGAAAAGGAAGACTTCGAGTCGCGGTTCGGCGCCGTGGACGAGACCGTGGCGCGATGGCGCGAACGCACGGCGGCCATCTCCACCCAGCTCCGCGCCGAGTTCGATGCCCGCCTCATGATTTCGCTGATTTATCACGACGCCGCGCTCGAGGGCGACGTGCTCACCTACAGCGAAATCAACGCCGCCACCGATCAGAACATCATCAGCGACGACACGCTGATTCCGTCGTACGAGTCGATCAAGAACTTCTACCGCGGCTGCGAGTTTGCGCGGCAATTCGCCAAGGACGGGAGTCGAAAGAAGCTGAAGATCGACACCGTCCGCGAGCTTTACCGGATCTTGGCTCCGGACGAGAGCGCAAAAGGAGCTCCCTACCGGAAGGAGAACCCGCTTCACCGCCTGTACTACCACGAGATCTCGCCGCCGGATAAGATCTCGCAGCGCATGCGCAAGTTCGGGGAATGGCTCGACAGCCAAGAGGCCAAGGACCTCCACGCCATCGACCGGGCGGCGCGCGCACATTGGGAGCTCATGGCGATCTTCCCGTGGCTCAAAGAGACGGGGCGGCTGTCGCGCATCTTGTCCAATCTGATCCTCGAGCAATCGGGGTACCCGCTGGCCGTCATTCACTCGACGGATCGCCAGCGCTACTACGAGGCCCTCAAAAGCGATCCCAAGTCGCTCGTGTCGATCTACCTGGAGGCCGTTGAAATCACGGCCGACTCTGCGCTGCAGGTGTACGACGCCGCGGAGCCGCCGCAGCGCCGCCGCGCCTCTTAGGGCCGCGCTCGGCGCTCTGGCGGGCGCGGGCTGGAGCGGGCGACGGCAATGCGGTGCGCGCGCCCTTTGACAGCGTGTGGCTCGCGGTAAACACTGGCGCGCCATGACTTCTCAAGGTGCGCGCGGCCGGCGCTTCGAGGGTGAGCTCACGCCGGAGGCGGTCGATTTGAACGCCTCGGTCGACTTCGACAAACGCCTTCTCCCGGAGGACGTGGCCGGATCCATCGCCCATGCGCGGATGCTCGGCCGTCAGGGGATCATCTCCGCCGAGGACGCCGAGCGGATCGCATCGGGCCTCGAGGAGGTAAAGCGCCGGTTCGAGCGCGGCGAGCTGTCGTGGGACCCCGCCCTCGAGGACGTCCACATGAACGTGGAGGCAAGGCTCACCGAATCGATCGGCGACGCGGGCAGTCGCCTGCACACCGGTCGCAGCCGAAACGACCAAATCTCCACGGATCTTCGCCTATACAGCCGCAATTCGGCGGAGAAGCTCTCCGCGCTGATCGGCGATCTGCGGCGCGCGCTCCTCGATCGCGCCGAGCGCTACGTCGATGCGTTCATGCCGGGCTACACGCACCTTCAGCGCGCGCAGCCGATCCGCGTGGGGCACCATTTCCTCGCCTACGATGCGATGCTTCGCCGCGATCAGGGGCGCCTTGCCGACGCCGCGCGCCGCGCCGGCGAGTGCCCGCTCGGCGCCGGGGCGCTCGCGGCGACGACGTATCCCATCGATCGCGAGGGCGTGGCCGCCGATCTCGGCTTCGAGGGCGTGACGCGAAACAGCCTGGACGCCGCCGGCGATCGCGACTTCGCGGTGGAGCTGGTCGCGGCGATAGCGCTGTGCCAGACCCACCTGTCCCGCCTCGGCGAGGAGATCGTGCTCTGGGTGTCGCAGGAGTTTTCGTTCGCGACGCTCGGCGAGGGCTACTGCTCCGGGTCGTCGATCATGCCGCAGAAGGTAAACCCAGACGTCGCCGAGCTGATTCGCGGGAAGACGGGGCGGGTGACGGGGCACTGGGTGTCGCTCATGACGGTGCTCAAGGGGCTCCCGCTGGCCTACAACAAGGACCTGCAGGAGACCCAGGAGCCACTGTTCGACGCCGTCGACACCCTGAAGACGAGCCTGCTCGTGGCGCGGGGCATGGTCGAGAGCCTCGAGATGAACACCGAGCGGCTCCGGCGCGCGGTGGGCGAGGGCTACCTCGTGGCCACCGAGCTCGCCGACTACTTGGTGACCAAGGGCCGGCCGTTCCGCCGCGCGCACGACGCCGCCGGCGCCCTGGTGCGGCGCGCGCAGGCCGAGGGCCTCGAGCTCGAGGAGCTGTCCCTCGAGGCGCTACGAGCCGAAGATTCGGCCTTTGGCGAAGACATCTACGAGTGGCTCGACGTCGCCAATGCGGTCGATCGACGCGACGTCGTCGGCGGGCCGGCGCGCGCGCGGATCCTCGCCGAAATCGAGCGATCGCGCCGCGAGCTGAACGGATCATGAACCACTTCCACTACAAGGACGACGACCTTTATTGCGAAGACGTCCCGCTCGCGCGCATCGCCGAGGAGGTGGGGACGCCGGCCTACGTGTACAGCCACGCGACGCTCAGCCGGCACCTGCGGGTGTTCCAAGACGCCCTCGCGGGCCTGGACGCCCTCGTCTGCTTCTCGGTCAAGGCGAGCTCGAACCTCGCGCTTTTGCGGCTCTTGTTCTCGGGCGGGGCGGGCGCCGACATCGTGTCGGGCGGCGAGCTCCACCGCGTGCTCGCCGCGGGGTGCGATCCGCAGAAGATCGTGTTTTCCGGCGTGGGAAAGACCGCGCCGGAGATGCGCCGCGCGCTCGAGGCCGGAATTTTGGCCTTCAACGTCGAATCGGAGGGGGAGCTCGATCTCCTGTCACGCGTGGCTCGCGAGCTCGGGAGGCGCGCGCCGACCTCGATCCGGGTCAACCCCGACGTGGATCCGGAGACCCACCCCTATATCGCCACGGGGCTCAGGGAGAGCAAATTCGGGATTCCCGCGTCGGAGGCGAGGGCCTTGTATCAAAAGGCCGCCGCGCTGCCGGGGATCGACGTGGTCGGCCTCGATTGCCACATCGGCTCGCAGCTCACCAACACCGCGCCGTTTCGCGACGCCATCGAAAAGCTCGTAACGCTCGTGCGCGATCTCGAGCGCGACGGCATCGAGCTCGAACACCTGGATATCGGCGGGGGCTTGGGCATCCCGTACGGGCGCGACGAAGAGGCACCGCCTCCCACGCCGGGGGAGTACGGCGAGGCGATCAAACGGGCGCTGGGGCCGCTGGCGTCCAAGCGGATCATCTGCGAGCCGGGTCGGGTCATCGCCGGCAATGCGGGTGTGCTGCTGTCGACGGTGCTGTATCGCAAACGCGCGCAGAGCAAGGAGTTCGTGGTCGTCGACGCGGCGATGAACGATCTGCTTCGCCCGGCGCTCTACGAGGCGTTTCATCCGGTGTGGCCGCTGCGCCGGCGGGGCGGTGAGCGGATCCGCGCCGACGTCGTCGGGCCGGTTTGCGAGACGGGCGACTTTTTGGCCCGCGAGCGTGAGATCTCCCCGCTGGAGACGGGGGATCGGATGGCTGTGGGGGCCGCGGGCGCCTACGGCTTTTCGATGGCGAGCAACTACAACTCGCGCCCCAAGCCAGCTGAAATCCTGGTCAAGGGCCCCCGCTACGCCGTGGTGCGCCACCGCGAGAGCCTCGCCGATCTCACGCGCGGCGAAGCGATTCCGGATTTCCTCGGCGACGCGGACTGAGAGCCCCTCAAAAGGGGTGTTCGGCGTCGTGCGAGCCCCGTGAAGCGGCGGATCGCGTGTGGCGCGCGGTGGCGCGACTCGGCGCCGCTATGCCCGAAAGGCCTGAAACCAGGCCATTTATCGAGATGCGGGGCGCCCAGGGGCCCCCGACCTCCCAGCGGGGGGTGGACTCTCGGCATCTATTTCACTATAAGTCATGCATCCGCAGCCTCCTGATTCAGGAGTTCGCGTCGCCGGAGGGACCGCCCAAACGGGGCAAAAGGAAGCATCCTCGCGACGCGTCGCTGTACGCATCCGACTTTGCCGTTTTTGCCTTTGGTATTCCGTATCCGACGTCGAGCACGATGGACATCGAGACGAGCAGCGGACGCGGGATACGAGGGAGATTGACAAGCGAGAGAGTGCCTATGAACGCAACCGCGACGAAAGTACCCACGTTTATGAACACGAGCCTGCCGCTGTTCGCAGGTCTCCCCCACCGCATCGCCGACCTTTCGGTCGAGAGCGTGCGCTTCGGCCGCAAGGAGCTCGAGCTGGCGCTGGTCGAAATGCCCGGCCTGGTCGCGCTGCGCGAGGAGTACAAGGGCAAGCAGCCGCTCAAGGGCGCCCGGGTCATGGGCTCCTTGCACATGACCATCCAGACGGCCGCGCTGATCGAGACGCTCACCGAGCTCGGCGCTGAGGTCCGCTGGGTGTCGTGCAACATCTTTTCGACCCAGGATCACGCCGCCGCGGCCGCGGTGGCCGGTCCGGACGGCACCGCCGACAACCCGAAGGGCGTGCCGGTCTACGCGTGGAAGGGCGAGACGCTCCCCGAGTACTGGTGGTGCACCCTGCAGGCGCTCGACTGGGACGGCGAGGGTCCGAACCTCATCCTCGACGACGGCGGCGACGCCACGCTCCTCGTCCATCTGGGCGCCGAGTGCGAAAAGAAGGGCGAGATCCCCGATCCCTCGTCGACGGACAACGAGGAGTTCAAGTGCGTCCTACAGCTCCTGCACGACGTGCGCGCCGAGCGGGGCGACAACTACTGGACGGAGATGGCCAAGAAGATCCGCGGCGTGTCCGAGGAGACCACCACGGGTGTTCACCGCCTGTACGAGCGGGTTAAGAACGACACGCTCCTGTTCCCCGCCATCAACGTCAACGACAGCGTCACCAAGAGCAAGTTCGACAACATCTACGGCTGCCGGCACTCCCTCGTGGACGCCATCAACCGCGCCGTGGACGTGCTCATCGCCGGCAAAAAGGCGCTCGTCGCGGGTTACGGCGACGTGGGCAAGGGCTCGGTGCAGTCGCTGCAGGGCCAGTCGGCGCGCGTCAAGGTGTCCGAGATCGACCCCATCTGCGCGCTCCAGGCCTGCATGCACGGCCTCGATGTGGTGACCGTGGAGGACGCGGTCGATGACACGGATATCTTCGTGACCACGACGGGCAACTACAGCATCTTCACCTACGACCACATGAAGCGGATGAAGCACAACGCGATCGTGTGCAACATCGGCCACTTCGACAACGAGATCGACATGAACGATCTCGAGGCCGCCGTGGCGCGTGGTGAGGTCGAGAAGATCGAGATCAAGCCGCAGGTCCACGAGTTCAAGTTCAAGAACACCACCCACGGCCCGAACGGCGGCGGACACTCCATCATCGTCCTCGCCGAGGGGCGCCTCGTGAACCTCGGCTGCGCCACCGGCCATCCGAGCTTCGTGATGAGCGCGTCGTTCACCAACCAGGTGATGGCGCAGATCGAGCTTCACAAAAACGCCGAGGAGTACGGCAAGTCCGTGACCATCCTGCCGAAGCAGCTCGACGAGAAGGTCGCGCACCTGCACCTCGGTCAGTTCGGCGCCAAGCTCACCAAGCTCAGCAAGGAGCAGGCCGACTACATCGGCGTGCCCGTTGAAGGCCCCTACAAGCCTGAGCACTACCGCTACTAGGCACGTGTCAGGGTCCTAGCGCGAGCCCCGCTGGTCATCGCCGGCGGGGCTCGTCGCGTTTTCGGGCTGTGTGGACGGTGAGGCC
>SLNH01000254.1 GCA_007133195.1 Nannocystineae bacterium
CCGCGGTGGTTTCGGCCACCTCGCCGAGACGGGTGGCGACCTCGGCGAGGTGCTCGCCCGCCGCCGCGGCGATCTCGCCGGTTGCGCGCTCGAGCGCCGGCGACAGCGCCTCCCGCGCCTTGTCGATCGCGGCCGCGGCGGATTGCGAGACCTCACGTCGTACGGCCTCGGCGCCTTGCCGCCACTCGTCCTTCGCCTCGGCGGCGAGCGCTCGTGCCGCCTCGCGAGCACCCTCCGCGGCGCTGTGAGCGGCCTCGCGCGCGTCCTTGGCGGCCTTCTCTGCCGCCTCCTGCGCCTGAGCCGCCGCCGCCGTGGTCGCGTCCGTAAGCTCCCGCGCCGTTTCGGCCTGCGTTCGCTTCCACGTCTCCTCGAGCTCGGCGATCGCGCCCGCGGTGCCCGCCAGCTCGCCAGCCGCGTTCGGCAAGCTCCTGCCGGCGTGCGCGATCGCCTCGAGCGCGGTGGCGTGGCGCGCGAGCACCCGCAGCCACGCCGCCCCGATTCCCACGGCCGCGAGGAGCGCCGCCGCCAGCACGGCGACGAGCGCGTGCTGGCTCCCGGCGCCCGCGGCGAGCGCCGCGGCGCCGCCGCCCGCTGCCGCGCAAGCCGCGACAAGCGTCGCGATCCACGGGCCAAAGCTGCGCCTCGCCTCGGCGGGCGCGGTTTCGCTGTCGGTCGTTCCCTCGGTCATGACTCCGTTACCTCGTTACGCGTCGCGGTGTGGCGGTCACCGGTGTCGGCTCCGCCCTCCGCGCTGTTTCCGGCGAGCTCGGTCGCGGCGGTGACAAACCCCCACACCGCGCGCCGTTCGTGCTCGAAGGCGGCGAGCGCGACCTGGCGGCAGCGCCGAATATGGGCGGCAATCCATCCGCCCTCGGCGAACGCCGCATCCGTGTACTCGCGCGGCGGCGGATCCGGGGCATCGCGCACGGCCAGCGCGAGCTCGGCTTCGAACCCGCGCGACAGGAGCGCCGGGATCCGGTCGAACAGAGCCGCCGTCTTGACCGCCGTGTGCTCGTTCACCAGGGCGTCTAGCTCCTCGAGGTGGGCGGCCGCGGCGCAAAGCGCGCGCACCTCGTCGCGAATGCGCAGGCGCACGCCGGTGACCAGCCCGCGCGCGCGGCGAACGGCCACGCCCACCCGGTCGTGGAACGGGCCGGCGAGGTCGCGCGCCGCCTCGCGAATCTCGTTGCCGCGCAACGACCGATCGCGATGCCCGCGCCCCTCGGTCCGCTCGGCGCACAGTTCTTCGAGCCGCGCGTGGACCGCGGCGGCGCCGGCGAGCGGGAGCTTGCCCTCGAACGGGCTATGCAGCGGCTCGTCCGCCGACGCGCGGAGCTCCTCGATCCGGCGGTAGGTTCGCTCGCGGAGCGCGCGGGCCCGCTCGGCGAGCCCGGGCTCGGGGGCAGGAGTGTCCTGTGGCGTGGTGGGCCCGGGGCTGCTGAGCTCGGCGAGCTGATGGGCGAGCTCTACGCTCCCCAGCGGCGCGAGGAGCGAGCCCAGAACGCGCTCGGGGGTCGAGCGGGGGCGTGGGGCGTCTTCGGTGGCGCGCGCCGCGCCGGACAGCGCCCGCAGGATGGTGCCCCCGGGGAGCGCTTCGGGCGCGGGCGGACGAGCGCCCGCTGGGCTGTCGGAAAACCGGGTCATGGGATGGGCGCAGAGCGCTGCGTTCCCAACCCTTATCACCGGGGTGTGACCACGGCGGGTTCGCTCTCATCGCCGGGGTGTGACGACGGGGCCGCCGCGCGCGATCAACTGCTGGGCACAGAGGAGATCGCTTGGGACAGCGCGACGAGCTCGTCCGCGGTGCGTTCCAGCTTGTCTGCCGCCCGGGTCTCGCCGTGCTCGCGCAGGCCGCTTGCCTGCTCCGCGAGCCGCTTGGCGAGACGGTCGAGCTCGCGCGATGCATATCCGACACGATCCCGCGCCGAAGCCGGCGGCGACGTGCTACCGTAAGCGGCGTTTGTCCGCTCTCGCGCTCTGGCGGCGACCTCTTCCTGACATGTGGGCTTCCGTCCCGGCGATCCCTCGGACGGGCGGTGCGGATTCGCCGAGGTTGGGAGCGCGCCGCGACGAAGTGGGGTAGTCATGATGCCTCCGACCTTGTGCTGATGATGCTGGGCTGCGGGACGGTCCGAAAAACCACTCTTCCTCTATGTGGTATGAACGCGTAGCAGGTTTCGTTCCAGTGGTTTTTGCCCCTACAGCACTCCTGCGCGCGCGATTTTGGGGCGCCACGTCTCCCGCAGACAGCTCCCGCGACTGGCAACGGCCCGCCCATGACGCTGCATCACAGCCACGGCTCGTGAGCGCGTTTCGATACGGGGCCGCCGCGTTCGCCGCTCGCCGGACACGAAGCTGCGCGCGGCGTTTTCGCTAAGGCAACGCCAAGCGCCCATGAGCTAGTCTCAAAGGATGGTGATGCCAATGTGCAGCCGCTTTTGCGGGTACGCCCCCTGGCTCGTGGGCCTCGCCCTCACGTGTGTTGCAGCTCCCGCGATCTCGCAAGTGTTCGTCTACCCCCAGCGGCCCAGTCAAAGCCACGTTCGGTACGAGCAGTTCGACTGGCACTGGGTGGACATCCGCCGGTCCGCGGAGGCGGAGGAGGAGGAGACCTGGGAGATGGGCCCGCGCTTTCACAACAAGGTCGGCCCCGAGACGCTCGCCGAGCCCGGCGGGTGGGCACTCACGCCCTCGGCCGCGAGGGGGTCGGCGCATAGCGGGCTCGAGAGCGTTCGCGCGCGCCCTACGCCGCGCCGCGACACGGAGCCGACTTTCGAACGCGGCGAATCGATGGGCTCCGGAGCGATCGGAAGGGCAGCGGCGCGCTCGCAGCCCCCGGATCCCCCGCCGCCCGACATCCCGCGCGGAGGCGGGGTGCGGCTATATTTTTACGAGCGCGAGCGGGATATCGCCGAGCGCGCAGCGGCCGCCATCGCCGAGGGCTACGATTACGTCGCGCGCGAGTTCGATTTCGCGACCCCCCGCGTGTTTCCCTACTTTCTGTACAGCTCGTACCACGAGTTTTTGCAGACCAACTTGTTTCCTCTTCAGGAGGGGGTGCTCGGCGTCACCGCCACCGTCGGCGAGCTCGAGATGACGCTGCCGTACTTCGGCGATCACCAGATGTTCGATCACATCTCGGTGCACGAGCTCGTCCATCAGTTCACCATTCAGAAGGTTCGCACGCGCGCCCGCGAGCTCGAGGCCCACGGCGATCCCCTCGGCCGGATCCCGCTGTGGTTCATCGAAGGAATCGCGGAATACTACGCGCTTCGCGGGATGGATGATGAGACCGCGATGCTCATGCGCGATCTGGCGCTCAACCCCAAGCCGCAGCAGGGCTACGCGCTGCCGGAGTTCTTCCAGGATCAGCCCCGCGGGTTTTTGTGGACCTACAAGTTCGGCCAGGCTCGAGTGGCGTTTTTGGAGGACGTCTACGGCGAAGGGACGATCCAAACCGTGCTCGAGCAATCCCCCCGCCTGGTTTCGCTCCCCGACGACGAACAGCGCGTCTCGGGGTTTCCCGAGCTCCTCGCGCGCATCACGGGCGACCGGCCGCCGGTGATCGCTCGCCGTTTCGAATCGTGGCTAAAGGAGCAGAGTTTCGAGCGGTTTCTCGGCACGAAGCACCGGCCCGAGAGTCTCGACACCCTGGGTGACGGGATCGAGGCCCAGGCCATGTCCGCCTCGCAGGACGGGACCGCCGTCCTGTATCGCACCATCAATCCCAACACGCGCCGCAGCTCGCTGCGGATCCTCGATCCTCGCGCGCCGGACGACTCAAGGCGTGTCGTTCGCGACGGTGTCCCCAACATCGAGTCGCTCCACCCCATCGCCGACCAGAACTTCGACATAGGCGACGAGTCGCTCGCGTTCGTGGCCCGGCGACGCGGCCGCGACGTCATCTATTGGCAAGACTACGAGCACAAGGCCGAGCGGATCACCGAGGAGGTCACGCCACGCAGGGCGCCCGGCAGCGCGATGACCCAGACGCGGCTCGACCGCGAGCTCAGACGCCGCGGCCTCACCACCGAGCGCGAGCGCTGGGATGTGGGCTTCAGTATGGGGGACCGCGAGTCGTTCGTGATCACCGATCCGGATGTGATCGCGGTGGAGGAGGTCGCGCTGTCGCCGGACGAGGAGCACCTCGCCTTCATCGGCTTGGCGCGCGAAGGGCAGCGCGACATCTATGTCCTCGAGCGCGCGACCGGCGAGGTCGTCCAGCTCGTGGACGACAGGTACGCCGAACGCGGCATCTCCTGGGGCGAGCAGGGGATCATCTACACGTCCGACGCCACCGAGGACGCCTACTTCAACCTGTTCCGCATCGCCGAGGTCGGCGCCAAGCCCGAGCAGATCACCTCCGAGCGCCGCGATCACATGGACCCCCGGGCGCTGGACGATGGCCGCGTGATGTTCGTCGCCTACAACGACAGCGGCGCCAACCTCTACGAGGTAGACGGCGGCAATGTGGTGCGCCGCACGGACGTGGCGACGGGGGTGTTCTCGCCCGCGCCCGCCCCGAGGGGCATGTGGGTCCTCCACCATCACGAGGGAAGGCGGCGAATCGCCCGCATGCCGGGCGACGAGATGATCGAGGAGCCGCAGTCCCTGGTTGAAAACCGGGGCGCGCCGGGCTCGGTGGAGACGCTCACCCTCGACGCGGCAAAATCCTACGATCCGTTCTCGCTGGATAATTGGAGCGTGGGACCCGTGTTCGGCGTGTTCGGCGCGTCGGCGGAGGGCGTGTTCGGAGAGGGGATCGCGGTGGCGACCGACCGGCTGCGCGACCACACGATGGTGCTGCAGCTTCAGGCGTTCGGCAGCTTCGACCTGATCGACGGCGATTTGTTTTACTCGAACGCCCGAGACCGCACCCAGTGGGGCGCGGGACTGTTCCAGGACGTCTCGTTTCGCATCGACCGAACGTTCGAAGAGGAGGACGACGGCTTTTTGTTCACCTCGGCCGAGCGCTTCACGGGGGCGCGCGCCATGGCGCGGTATCCGCTGGATCAGTATCGCTACATCCAGGCGGGCGTCGCTGGCGGGGTCGCGGGCCGGTTTCTCACGAACTTCGGGCGAACGATCTTGGAGGAGCCCGAGTTAAACCCGATCGACGAAAACGTGCGCCAGGAGTGGGAAGACGCGCACTCGGGCCTGAACATGCGCGGTGAGGCGTCGCTCAGCCTGGGCTACAACACCCTGCGGCTTCACCCCGCCACCGGCCCCATCGCCGGGGCGTCGGCGCTGTTGTCGGGCACGTTCACGAGCGAGCCCGGCGGCATCGGCCAGTTCGCGCGAACGCGCCTCGACGGCGAGTACTACATCCCGATTCGGGGCAGCGCGAACGTCTTCGCGCGCGGGGGCGTAGGCCAAATCTTCGGCAGCGGCGACGCGCGCGATTTCTTCCTGTCGAGCCTCGATACGCTGCGCTCCGTGCCCTTCGGGGACCCCGACCTGCTTCTCGGCCGGACCTTCGGGTTTTCCACGGTCGAGCTGCAGGTGCCGCTGAATCCGATCGTGCGCGTGGCCTTCATCGACCTCGAGGGCATCGCGGGCGTGGACTTCGGCGGCGTCGGGTCCGACCACGGGCGAGCGTGGGACAAGCGCATCTTGAACGGAGTCACCGGCGTGAACTTCGGTATCGGGTGGATCGTGTTCCGGCTCCACTTCGCGAGGCCGTTCGATATCGGAGGCGAGACCCTGCCGAACGACGGCGACTGGAACGTGAACTTCTCGCTGGGTTACCGCTACATGTGACCCGCCGTTCGTCACCCCGACCCCTCGCCTTCGGCGGGCGCCGCGCGGCCGAACCCCTGCCCGCGCGGCGTCATCCAATCGGCGGGTGCGGGGTGACGATGGGTGACCGACGCTCGGTAACGCCGCGGGGGCTCGGGGAGCGCCTGAACGAGGCGCGCGCGCAGGGACGGACACAACGGTGCCGCTACGGCGCGGCGGTCTACGAGCGCATCACCGACGATGTCGCTGGGCTGTCGCGGGGCGCGGTGGCGTTTCCCGAGCGCGAGCCGCCGGCGCTCGTGCCGGCGTTTCCGGCGATCGCCCGGGTGGTCGCCCTGGGCGAGGGCGCGCGCCGCCATCTGGCGGGTCCGTTTCGCGCCGAGGAGAAGATCGACGGGTTCAACGTGCGCGTCGCCCGCGAGCGCGGGGAGACGCTCGCGTTCACCCGCGGCGGGTTCGCGTGCCCGTTTACCACCGACAGGCTCCCCGACCTGGCCGACTTTGGGAGCCTGTTTCGCGAGGAGCCGGACGCGGTGGTCGGGGCCGAGGTCGCGGGCGCGGGGAGCCCCTACCTTCGGGCCCAGGCGCGGCATTACAGCGACGACGTCGCGCTGTTTGCGTTCGACCTGTCGCGGTTGGGCGGGCGCGAGCCCGAGCCGCTCGCGCGGCGCGACGCGCTGTTCGAGCGCCACGGGATCCCTCGCGCCCCCGAGCTATTGCGATGCGACCGATGTGACGATGCGGCGCGCGAGATGCTGCGAGCGCTCGCCCTCGAGCTCGACGCCTATCGCGCCGAGGGCATGATCCTCAAGCCGGAGGCGGGCTCACGGCGGCTCAAGTACGTCACGCCGAGCGTGAATCTCGGGGACATCGCCGCGGACGCGGGGCTTTTGGCCGAGCTCGGCGAAGGCTTTTTTACGAGCCGCGCGCTCAGGTTTATCATCGGCGCGCGCGAGCTCGGGGCGGGCGATCGGCTCGGCGAGTTCGAGCGCGGGCTCGGAAGCACCCTCTCCGAGGGGATGCAGCGCACGCTCGCGCAGATCGAAGCCGAGGGGAAGGTCTACGAGGATCTCGCGGTCCGGGTGCGCGACCCGGCGGCCGCGGAGGGGCTCGTGGCGCACCTGAATCGCTCCTCGCGCCTCGTTCAGGCTCACGAGCTTTGGCGCGAGCCAGACGGCGCGCACACGCGGGTGGGGATCCGGAAGGTGCTGCTCCGGTCGACCTCCTACCTCAAGAGCCTCCTGCGCGGGGATCCCATCGTCGATTAGGCGCGCGGGGCGCCGGCCAAGTGCGGGCGCAGGCGGTCGCGCGAGCTGAAAAGCGGGCTCAATCGTCCGACTCTTCGGCCAGGGTATCGCACAGGCGCCTTAGGTTCTGCGGCTCCACGAGGCGAAGGCCCAGGTGTTCTGCCCACGTGACGACGCCGCGATCGCCAGACACGACGGCCGCGCCGAGCTCGCTCGCCAGCAGGATGAGATCGACGTCCTCGCGGGAATCGAGGAGGCCCGAGCGGAGCGCCGCCCGGTAGCGATCTCGCAACCGCCCGATGCTCGCGTTTACTTCGCGGCCCCCGGCTTCGCGCACGGCGCGCTCGGCCACGCGCAGGCCGCGGTCGATGCGCCGGCGGATATCCTCGATGAGCTCGTATAGGAGGAAGCCTGGCACCTGCACGCGGAACCGATTCGGCGCGCGCAGCGCCACCGCGAGCTCGAAGTCCTCGGGCAGCGCGGACGCGTCTACGAAGGTCTTGAGCTCCTCGTAGATCGACGGCGGCATGTAAAACGCCGCGCGCGGGGAGGCGCGCCGCGCGATCGTGACGAACGCGGCGAGCGCTTCGGCCGCGGAGTCGCCGAAGGCGCTGGCCGTCGCCGGATTGGTGAACACGCTCGTATCGAGCACCAGTCTGAGCGGCTCGCCTGCCTTCGCTTCGCCCATCACGCCTCCTTTGCGTGCCTGTACTGAGAGTCGGCGAGCCCCACGATGTTCGCGCCGAGCGCCGCCTCGGGCCCGTGAACGGGGACGGCGAGGCGTGCCACAATACGGCGATGGTCGAGCGCTACGCATTCATCAAGCTCACGGACGAATACGCGACGGAAACGGGGCGCGCCGAGGTTGCGAGCGAGGCCGAGCGCGCGCTCACCGAGATTCCGGGCGTGGCCGAGCTGCGGGTCGGTGTCCCCGCCGACGATCACGCCCGCGCGGCCTGGGATCTCAGCCTCGCGCTGCGATTCGCCAGCGCCAGCGACGCGGAGGCCTACCGCCAGCATCCCCGTCACCGAGAGTTCGTAGACGCCTTCTTGGCGCCGCGACTGGCGGTCATCAAGGCGTGGAACATGGCGCTTCGTGAACCATCGGGCTACATGGGCTGAACCGCGAGCGGCCCCCTGTGCTCGGCGTGCGCTTTGATCGAGTGGCCGATGCCCCGGACGGTCATCCGGATGAACGGGCCGCCCACCTGCCAGTAGCGGCGGAGGGCGTGGCGGGCGCCCGGACTCGTCGCGGCGGCCCGCACCTCGATCGACAGAAGCGATCGGTCGGCGCCGTAGTGACGGACCGAAAACCCGGCCGCTACCTTGGCGTAGCCCGGCTCCGCGAAGCTGTGAAACTCACTCGGATCGAATCCCACCCACTCGATCACCGGGCGCCAGACCGTCCCGATTCCGCCCGCCACGATCTCCGCGTCGGGGCGCTCGGCGAGAAGGGTCCAAGCCTCTTGTCCGCGAAGGGCGTCCGCGACGGAGGTCGGCAGGGGCGACGGCGACAGGCCGACGAGGCGCTGAAGGAAGCGATCGGGGAGTCCGCGGAGGTGAATGAGCGCGCGCGCCGGGACGACTCGCAGCTCGGCGGCGCGGATCGACGAGAAGGTAGCCGTGGGCGGCACTTCGACCAGCGCGTGCCACAGCGTGGCCTCGTGCCAGTAAGGCGCAATGCGGTCGAGGCGCATAATGTGGCCGTGTCTCAGCGAAGTCACTTTGGCGAGTGAGTCTCGCGACATGCTTGCCTCCTCGTATGTGATTTCGCTGCAAGGGGCGCGCCACGGTCGCGTAAAGGCGCGCCGTCACCAGCGGTGACCCAGCGGTGACTGCGAAGGCGTGTAGCCGAGGCGCGGAGGCTGAGTCGCGATACGGGGGGACGCCGAGAGACGCGGCGTCGTCGCATGCGCGGTTCAGTCGCGACGAAGCTCGCGGTACGCCTCGATGAAGGCGCCGATGACGCGGTCCCAAACGAGCCGCTCGCGCGCCCACGCGGCGGCTCGTAGGCCCATGCGCGCGGCGCGTTCGGGCGCGGTGAGAAGCGCCGCGACGCGGCTTGCAATGCCGTCTACGTCGCCGGGCTCGAACAACGAGGCGGTGTCGCCATCGGCCAGGATTTCGGCGAGGCCGCCGGTGTTCGCCGCGGCGATGGGCGCTGCGCGGAGCATGCTCTCGGCCGCCGCGAGGCCGAAGGTTTCAAACCAGCTCGGCACGACCACGGCGGCCGCTTCGTCGTAAAGCTCGGCGAGCGCATCGCCGGACAGCCAGCCGGGCAACGTCACGCGGGCGCGCTCGGCGGGAGAGAGCGCCTGGCCTAGGCGGCGCCGAAATCGCGACTCGGCGCGCGGGCTGTCGGGGATGCCGCCGGCCAGGATGAACGAAGCGTCCGGGACCGAGGCGAGGATGCGCGGAATGGCGTTTACGAGCTCGCGCGCTCCGCGCACGTCGGTGAACCGGCCGGCGTAGACCACGGGACCGCCGCGCCTGTCTCGGCCGCTCGCGCCGCGAGGCGGTGGCGCCGGCGGCTCCGCGCCGAGCGGCATGACCCTCACGCGCGGGGCCGCGGTTTCGGGGAGGTCGGCGGCGGCGGCGCGCGAGGGCGCGTGGACCAGATCCGCGCCTGCGGCCGCGTCGGCCTCCGCGCGCGCGCTCGCGGTCGGGGCCGAAAGCCCGCGCAGCCGATCCTGCACGCTGTGGGCGACGTGGCGGGTAAAGACGACCGGCGCGCCCAGTTCGGTTCGAAGCTCGGCACCGAGGGGAAACAACATGGGGTCGTGAACGTGGATTACGTCGGGGTGAGCCCCCCGCCCGAACGCCCGGGCGTCGCCGAGCTGAGCAGGGGCCGAAATTCTGATGACGAAAACCTGGCCGTTATCCTCGGCGCGCGCCGGCCCCGGCGGCGCGCCGCCTCCGCGCGGGCGGTAGCCGTCGAACGAGATCACCGCGACGCGCATCCCCTGTTCGGCCTGGGCGCGCGCCATGCCGCCGACGGCGACCGACAGGCCGCCGCGCACGCGAGGCGGGAAATCTCGGGTGATGTGGAGGATGCGCATCGACTCGCCCCGGCCGTAAGGCTTCACGACGTGAGCGGCGAGGATGGCCCGATCTCGCCGACCTCGGTCGGCTCGGGAACCGGCGGTCCCGAAATGAGCGTGTACCACTCCTCTCGACACAGCTCGTCCAGGAATCCAGGGGCCAGAAAGTTGTCCGGATTCCCACCGGGGAGCTGGGAGGCGTGCGCGCTCGCGACCTGTCGCTTTTGGTCCGCGAGCTCGGCGGCGCTCACCACGAGGTGGGCGTCGTCCCGGCGGGCGCCGAGGTCGGCGGCCGTCACGCGAGCGTCGATCGGGCTGTCGAGCGGGCTATCGCCGAGTCGGCGCAGGCGCCGCCAGATCGGCGTGAACAGGCCGCGCGGAAACGCGGCGGCGAGCACCCGCGGCGCCGGCTCCAGCATGGATGCGGCGACCGGCGCCGCCCGGGCCAGCGCGACGTGGTCGCTGTGTCCGTATCCCCCGTCTGCGCCGAACCCGACCAAGGTGTCTGGTCGGATGGGGGCGAGGAAATCGGCCAGCATTTCGGCCAGGCTGTCTACGTCATAGCGCGCGAGCCCCCCATCCGGGAGATCGACGAAGCGCGGCGGGCTGGCGCCGAGGACGCGGCTCGCCGCCTCGAGCTCTCGGCTCCGGCGCGCGGCGAGCGCTGCCTCCGTGGCGCATCCGGGGGGCTTCGGCCCGCGTTCGCCGCGCGTGGCGCAAACCAGGTGCACCGCCGCGCCGGCGCGCGCCGCCTTCGCGAGAAGGCCGGCGAAGAAGACCTCGTCGTCTGGGTGGGGCAGAAGCGCGCAAAGGGGGGAGAGCGCCGGCGGCATGGCGGGAGGATCGGTCGGGCGCGGCGCGCCTGCAAGCCGCGTCGCGTCTGGCGGGCGGAGCAGAGCGCTTTGAGGTCGACCGAGGCCGTGCTATGAGCCCGCAGGTGGAGTTAGACGCTTGGGATTGGCTCGAGCCGGGGGGCGCGATCCCCCGCGCCCCGGCCGAGCGGCGGAGGCGGGCGCTGTTCGTCGCGCGCTGCATCGAATACGGTGGGCCGCTCGGCGTCGGCGAGTACCTTGCGACGCTGATCCCGTGCCCGAGGCGACCGGGAGGGGCGAGCTGCCGCGGCTTCCTCGATGTCGGCAAGGAAGCTGACGGGCGGCTCCGGGCACGCTGCCCCGAGTGCGGTGGCGTCGCCCTCCGCGTGCGCGGTTGGGAGAGCACGCCGTGGGCCTGCGGGCCCGTGCCCCAGCGTCAGGGCGACGACGCGCCATCGCTGGCAGAGCGCGAAACGGAGCTCACCGCGGGGCGCCCGCCTGGCGACACGCAAGGCGCCGGCGCGGGAGGCGAGGGCGATGCCCAGCCCGCTGCGACCACCGATGGCGTCGATCGCCGGCTGGAGGCAGTTCTCGCGCAAATGAACAGCAGCCTCGACGCGGCGACGGTGAGGCGGCACATCGCGCTGGCGCGCACGCCGTCCACGGTGGTCGAGATCGTGGCGGGGACCGGGGTGGTGCACGACGAGGCGGCGCTCGAGTCGCTGTGTGATGCGCTCATCGATGCGTGGAATCACACGCCGCGCGCTGAGCTCGGCGGGCGCACGCCCGCGCAGATGTCCCGGGCGATGACCATGCCGGCGGACGCCGCGCGCATGGGCGCGCCGGCGGCGATGGCGAGCGCCGTGGCCACGGAAGCCGCCTGTCTTTGCGGCAGCGGCGCGCCGGCGGCGCAGTGCTGCGCGCCGCAGTTTCACTGATCGACTCGCGGGTCCCCGCCCTCGGCCAAAATCCAAAACCGCAGCGCCGCGCCTCCAACTTCGCTGGTCCGGACCTCGATGCGGCCGCCGTGGGCCTCCACGATGCCTCTGGCGATGTAAAGGCCGAGGCCCACCCCGAGGGGCTTGCCCTGCCCGCGCCTCACAGGGCCGCGCCAGTAGGGGTCGAAGACCTTGTCTCGGTGCTCGATCGGCACGCCCGGACCCGAGTCCGCGACGGTGAATTGCGTCTCGGCGCCGCGCGGCTCGACGACCACGTCGATGCCGGTGCCTTCGGGGCTGTAGCCGATGGCGTTGGCGAGGAGATTCGACAGCACCTGAAACAGCCGATCGGCATCGGCGAGCACCTGCCTTTGCTCTTGCACGACCGCGCGTATCGACTGCGCCCGTTCTTCGGCGAGCGGCCGCGCGGTCGCGAGCGCGTCGTCTATGAGCGCTCGGGGATCTTCGGGCCGCGGGGAGACCGAAAATCGCCCCGCCTCGACGGCTCCCATATCGAGCAGGTCGCGAATGAGCGCCTCCATGCGGTCCGAGGCGCGCGCGACCCGCTCGACGAGCGCCTGCGATCCTGGCGCGCCGGACAGCTCGCCCGCCTGGCGTAGCCTTCGAGCGGCGATGCGGATGACGCTCAACGGACTTCGCAGATCGTGCGAGACGATGGCCATCAGCTCCTCGCGGATCTTGGCCTCGCGCTCGGCGCGCACCACCTGCCGGCTCAGATCGATCTCCACGGCGCGCCGCCTGAGCGCCTCAGCCGCCTCGATCTCGCCTCGCTGCCACGGCGGCGCCGTGAGCTTCGCGACCTCGGCCCACTCGCGAAACGAGGTGCGCGGGTGCAGGTGCTTGCCCCCCGCCTCCTGCTCCACCGGCTTTCGCGGATCGCCGCCCCAGCGCACGGTTTCGAGGACTTCCGGGCGAAACCACAATACGCCGCTTTCGAGGGGGGCGGGGAGGAGCGCCGCGAGCACCCCGCTCGCGCGGTCCCGGTACGCCTCGGCCGCCTCGAAGCCCCTCGCGAGTGACGAGGTCTCGAATATTGGCCCATTTGTCTCCGCGCGAATCCGCGAAAACAGGGCCGAGATATCGTCCTCCGCCGGCGCCTGTCCCACGCGATACACGCGCCCTCCGCTGCAGATGGCGGCGCTCTTGGCCAGCGTGAGCGCGAGCAGCTCATGGGGTCGCGATCGAAGGCCCACGAGCGGATCGCGATCGGCGCCCGTGTCCATGACCTCTTCGAGCGCCGCCAACAGCGCCTCACGGCTTTCGCGGAACTCGCGCTCCGCCCGATCCTCGAGGGCGGCGATCTGGAGGGAGGCGAGCCGGGTTACGAGCTCTCCGTCGGCGCGCACCTGCGGCGGCAGGTAGCGGGGTTGCCGATGCGTGCAGGTGATGAGCCCCCACAGCTCGCCCCGGCACACGACCGAAAAGCTCGCCGCCGCCCGCGCGCCGAAGTTTTTCAGGTACTCGAGGTGGACCGGCGACACGCTGCGGAGCGCTGCGAAGCTGAGGTCGAGCGGCTCGCCGGTGTCGGGCCTGCGCTCGGGGACGAGCGGTACCGGCTCATAGACCGCGTTGGGGATCGCGCGCACCCAGTTTGCGCGATACAGCTCGCGGGCCTGGCGGGGGATGTCCGAGGCCGGAAAACGAACCCCGAGGAAAGACCCCACAGCTTCGTGCTTGGCCTCTGCGATGACCTCTCCTGTCCCATCGTCGTCAAAGCGATACATGAGCGCCCGATCGAAGCCGAGGGCGAGTCTCAGCTCGTCGACGACCACCTGGCTCATCGCTTCGATTTCGCGCTCGCGCTCGATGTTCGCGAGGAGCGTGGTGAGCCGCGCCGGATCGAGCCCGCGCACGTCCGTGCCCTGGTCCGCGGGCTCGAGCTCGACCACCAGCGCATCGCGCCAGTGGTGGGCGCAGGCGACCACCTGCCTGCCCGCGATCTCGACGTGCACCGGCGCCCGTGCCGCGGCGCTCTCGGCTCGCACCTGCGAGAGCGCGGCCTCGCACCCTCCCGAGCCGATGACGTCGCCCAAATGCCGGCCGAGCGCCTCCGTCGCCTCCGTCCCGGCCACGGCGCCCAGATTTTCGCTGGCCTGCAGGACGCGTAGGTCCGGGAAGCTCGCCGCGACCAGAGCGCCGTGCGGCTGGATCGCGCCCGGGATGTGAATCGGCTCGCGATCGCACGCCGACAGGTCGAGGCCCGAGGTGCTGTGCGCGCGTCGTTCACTCATCGAGCACGCTCCGCGTTTCGAGCCACCGGGTTAGCGACACGAAGGTGTCCCGGGCGGCGCGCCCGGCGCGCGCTCGGTCCGGATGAGCGACGTGGCGTTCGATGATCGCGACGAACTCGCGCCACCGCGTGCCGGTTTGCCGGCCGTAGCCGGAGAAGAACAGCGCGCCGGTGTTCGGCCCCAAGCCCAGGCGCGCGCGAACGTGTCGAGCGATGATCTGGCCGCCCAACGTGGCGCCTTCGACGACGTAGGCGCAGCCGAGGGCTTCAGCGGGGCTTCCGGGGTCGGGCCCATCGTCACATCGGCTAAGCGCGTCCAGCTCGGCGGGCGTTTTCCCGAGCGCCGCCAGATCTGCGCGTAGGGCGGGGGTTTTCTGGCGCGCGCTCGCATCGAGCGGTGGCTCGGCGCGCCGGATCCGCTCTTCGAGCGGCTCGTAGAACCCGAAAAACGCCGCTAAAATCCGCTGGTAGGCGGCTGGCGAGGCGGCGATGGCCGAGGGCGGCAACCGGCGTTCGAGCTCGGCGTGATGTTCGCGGGTGGCACGCCTGAGCGCGGTCAGCGTGTCTCCGGCTGCGCAGGCGGGCGCTTGGGTTCCGTTGGCGGAATTCGGTGCGCCGGCGTCTTGCCTCATCTCACATGGGATGCAAGAGCGCGGCCGGGGTAATTCGCCGCGGAATCACCCTGCGACCGCGGCTGGCTTGGCGGCCGGGGGGACGTGTTTGGTTGTTACCCTGATAGTTGGCACTTTGGTCAGGCCTTTGACGAGTGCTCACGAACCGGCGCTCGGTTTGTTGTTGCGCGGACATCGGGATTTGATAGCTTGCAACGCGATGTCTGTGAGGCTCCCTCCGCCGCATGCGCGTCGCCGCCCGGATTCGCCCCAAAGCGGGGTGGCCCGAGTCGCCGCGCGCGATCTCGATGGGCGCGGTGCGCGCGCGGCGGATGAGTCAGACCGCGGCGGCGGCGCGACTTTCCGGCGCGTGGCCCGCGGCTCGTCACCGCCTCCGGTTCCCGACGACGCCCGAGCCGCCGCGGCGCTCGAGCCAGCGAGTGGCAAGGCAGACGACACCGAGTACGCGCCACCCCCGGTGCACTTCGACGACAGCCGCGGATCCGGATCGCACGATCGCGACGAGGATCCGACCGTGGCGGCCTCCTCAGCCGGATATCCGGCCCACGACCCGGCGCAGGTCGCATTGCGCCGAGGCCGCGCGACTCGCGTTCCCCGGCCCGGGGTGATTCCGCGCCGCGGCGGGGTCACCGGGGACCTCCGCTATGTCCTCTCGGCGCTCGCGGGAGTCGTGAAGGCGCGCAAGGGGCTCGCGCACGCCCGGCGCGAGGTCGCCCGGGAGCGCGCCGCCCGTGACGGCGAGCTCATGGCCCTCGCCCGACGGGTGGTCGCTGCGTGGGACATGGATGTGCCGGTCATCACCGGCGCCCGGGATGAGCTGTCGCGGATCGAGGAGCGGCGCGCCGAGCGCGCCGGACGGGTGGCTGCGGCCGAGGAGTCGCTGGCGGCAATCGAGCGCCAGCGGGTCGCCGAGCTGGACGCGCTGCGCGGGCGCCGGTTTCGCCTGGACGCGAAGATCGCCTCGGTGAGGGAGCGTCTGGGTACGCTCAGCCGCCGAGGCGCGACCGCGCTCAGGCGCGCGGGCCAGCTCGAGGCCTCCCGTCGGTCGCTCGACAGATCGGCGGCCTTCGAGGAGCGCAAGCTCATGTGGGTTCGCCGGCCGAATCTCGCGGCGCGCGTCGAGGCGAAGCTGCGCGACCGTCGCGCCCAGCTGGAGGCCATCCATCGCGAGCAGCACGAGATCGCCACCGAGCTCGACAGCGTGGAGCCGGCGATCGCGAGCCTGCAGTCCAAGCGCGCCGATCTCGCCGAGAAGTACGAGGTCGTGGAGCGCGATGAACAGGAGCTCGAGCTGCGCACGGCGGAGCGGATCGAGGCGGTGCGCGCGACGAGGCGGGTCGACGAGCGAGCCGTGGCGTCGGCCGATCGCGAGCGGGACAAAAAGCTTCGCGATCTCGCCGAGCGGCTCACGGTCGAGCGCCCGGCCGAGCTGTCCACGGAGCTTTCGCGCCTCGATGAGCGCGAGCTCGCGATCGCAAAACACGAGCGGCGCGTGTTCGAATACAGCGAGCTCATGACGGGCCTCGATCGGCGCGCGCTGGCGCGCGGGGCCCTGGTGCTGCTCGCGCTCGCCGGCGCCGTCGTCGGCATAGGCCTGCTGCTCTCCTAGAGCCAGGCTAGTGCGCCCGTCAGCCTAAACGATCACCCGGCCCCACCTACACTAGTGTCCGGATCAATGTCCCTGGTCCGGACGCTAGTCCGTCTCGACCCAGTAGTTGACGACTTGGAAGCTCTGCGGCCCGGTCCCGATCGGATACATGAACAGACCGAACGCGTAGCGTAGCTCCTCCCACGCGTCGCCCTCGATCGCGCCGACGCTGGCGCCGTAGATGGTGGACTCCTCCGTCGTGACGGTGAGGGTCTCCTCGGTGCCGTGGCCCACGCTGAAGCCGGCGATGACCGCGCCGGCCGTGGTCGAGACCTCCATGGAGTAGCTCGTCTCGAGCGACTCCTGATGCTCCTCGATCTCCGCCAGGACGAGCTCCACCTCGACCAGGCCCGTACCTTCCGGGACCCACTCACTGTCGCCGATGAGGTCGCTCCCGGCGCCGGAGAGGAGATCGTTACGGTCCGTCACCGTGGGGTAGGAGAGCGGGTCGCCCGGGCTGTGCGCAAAGACGTCGTCCCCGATGTGAACGCTGTGCTCGGCCATGATCTCGTTGAAGAACTCGCGCTCCACCATGAGGCGCCGCGGCTCGCGCGGGAGGCTCACGATCATCTCGCCGCCCTCGAGCTCCTCGTCGGGATGGCTGACGATCTCGTAGGTGTAAAGGTCGTAGGGAATGGTCGTGAAGATCACGGTGTCCTCGAGCGGACCGGTTTCGTAGACGACGCTGCGCTCGAGGCGGTAGGCCTCGGCGAGCGTGTGGCTCTCCGTCCGCTCGACGCTGCCGACGATCTCGGTCGAGAACTCGGGCACGAAGGGGATATCCGCCTCGATATTGACCCCGGCGTGAACCCCCGCGGAAAACGACACCGTGGATTCCCGGCCCTCCTCTTCGCTCTCGCCGAGGCCGTATCGGGTCACGCAGGCGTCCGAATTCTGCGCGGCGTCGTCCCAGCAGGGGGCGGCCGCGAGCGCCGCGAGGACGACGGGCTCGGTGAAGACGAACTCGTGGCTCTCCGGCTCGTAACGGAGGACAGTGGCTTCGCCGAACACGTCGAGGGGCACGAGCCGTGGGTGGCGAAAGTCGCTCGAACCGTAAAATTCCATGTCGATGGCGACTGTATAAAACGAGGAGTCGCCTTCGACGAGGTGCATCCCCCAGATCGACACCTGGTCAGACGAGGTCGAATAGAACATCAGATTGTCGTGGCCGTCGCCGCTGAAGTCGCCCACCGCGAAGTCCGCTGTGGCGCGGCTGAAGACCCCGCCACCTCCCGGGTCTGCGCCGTAGTAATCATCTTCGTTCAGCTCGGCAAACTCGACCCAACGAGGAGCGTCTCCCTCCTCCTCCGCGGACCACGCGAACAGAAACCGGCCGACCTGGAGCTCATGGTGCTCGTCGGCCGTCGCGTTGAGGTGGCCTACGGGCGCGAAGCGGTTCTCGAATTGAAAGCCGGAGTTATTGCAGCCGATGGTGTTGTCGTCGTTGAACACGGCGTGGGCGTCGAGCTCCTCGAACGAAGCGCCGTCCCAGCGCCGCGTCATGAAAAATAGCTTTTCGTAGTGGTCCGTTCCCTCGAGGCAGTCGCCCTCCATTCCCACGAGGCCGCCGAGCGTGAGCTCGGCCCTGCCGTCGCCGGTGACGTCAGCGATGGCGGCGTCCGCCACATCGACGCTGTGCGCGTTTCCGTCGCGGTCGGTGCCGGTGACTTGGCCGCTGTCGAGGAGCTCGAATTCGCTGTTGAAGTCGTCGAAGACCCAGTAGTGGGCGAGCCCGGTCCGCTCAGCGAACTCGGGATCCTCTTCGTTCAGCACGACGACGAGCTCGTCGGCGTGATCGCGATCGAGGCCGCCGGCGTCGAGCACCACGTGGAAGGGGTGGCCCTCGTTTTGGGGCTGGAGCGTCTCGGACCAATCGTCGGTCACCCGGAAGGCGTCGCCATCCCGGTAGACGTGGAGGAGCTCGGTTTGCGCGTCGTCCGAGAGCGCGATGACGATCTCGACGTCGCCGTCCTCGCTGAAGTCGCCCGCGGCGATCGCGACGTCGACGATATCGGTGCGCTCGGTCAGCGTCTCGTCCGCGAGAACCTCGAAGCCCGCGTCCGCGTCGTCCAAGACCTCGAGCATGACGTCGGGCCCCTCCATGTACACGGCGATGAGCTCCTCTTTGCCGTCGCCGTCTACATCGAACGCGTCGACGTCACGCCGGCTTTGCGGCTCGTTGGAGCCGCCGTCGGCCGTGGCCCACGGGTGGTCGGAATCGCCCGCCTGGTGGATGGGATCGCCGCCCTCGAGCTCGACGAGCCCGGACGCGTCGGTGGTCGTGTCGGCGTCGAGCACGGTGAGCTGGTGCTCGCTTTGCCCTTCGAGCGCCGTCCCGACGATCGCGAGCTCGCGCACTCGCGTCTCGAGCTCGCTCGTGGGGCCGAGGGGCGCGTAGCGGTCATCGAGTGGCTCCTCGTCCGCGTCGACGCGCGGCTCGAAGGTGGTGTCCACCCCCATCCGCTCGAGCGCCTCCTCCAGGGAATCTGCGCCCCCACCCGCGCCCGCGTCGTCGGCGCCGGGCCCGGCGTCCTGGGACGGCTCCTCGTCGCTGGAGTCGCAACCTACCGACGTGAGCCCGATGGCGAGCCCGATCGCGACCGTTTTGCTGGCTGCGCGCGTGAAGTAACTCGCCCGATCATTCGCCTTCAACGACATACCTCCGACAACATCGCGCCTGTTTATCCAAGTCTTCGGGCGGGCGCAATGTTTAACCACAACCCGCCCTGCTCGTGGATGACCACGGAAGCTTCGGCGTGAGGTCGGCGAGAGGCCTCGGCGAGCGCGGCGTGGCGAAGCAAATTCGAGCCGTTGCCACGAGATCGGGTCATCCGTCGGTTGACATCCGGGTGTGGTCGGTGCCAGGAACTAGATAGGCCGTTCTATCAAAAACGCGACATGCCAGCTAGGAAGCGCGACATCCTACTCGACACCGCCGAGAGGCTTTTCTACGCCGAGGGGTTCCACGCCACCGGTGTCGATCGCGTGGTCGCCGAGGCGGGCGTCGCCCGGATGACGCTGTACAACCACTTTTCCTCCAAGGACGCGTTGATTTCGGCAGTGCTTCACCGGCGATACGCGCGCTACCTCGAGGACCTCCATCGCGCGGTCGACGAGGCCGTGGCGGGCGGAGCCGTGATGGCTTTGACTGAGGCGCATTGCCGATGGCTGGAGACAACCGCGCACCGCGGTTGCATCGTCATCAAGGCCATCGGCGAGTTCGAGCAGCACCACCCGGCCATCGCCGATCAGGGACGCCGACTCAAGCGCGAGGTGCTCGCGGTCATCGGCGCTGCGCTGGCTCGAGACGGTTCGGTGGGCGACTCCGCCATGGCCGAGCGCCTGTCGGTGATCCTCGAGGGCGCCAATGCGTTGGTGCCCGTGCTCGGCGCTGCCACTTTGACCCGCCACTTGCGGGCGATGATGGCCGCCGTCTGCGCTACCCCGGAGCGACTGGTATGAGGCCGGTCGGTTCCACAGGGTTTGGAATCGTCGGTGCGGGGCTGATTGCCATCGCCTTCGGGCTGGCCCGGTATGCGTACGGCTTGTTCGTGCCGTCGATCCGCTCGGAGCTCGGACTGTCCGCCGATACGATCGGCGTGGTCGGGTCGCTGGCATTTATCAGTTTCTGTCTCGCCAGCGTGGTCGCGCCGCTCGTCGCTGATCGGCTGGGCTCGCGCCGAGCTGCAGCGCTCTCGGGGATGTTCGCGCTCGGCGGTCTCGTCCTGATCAGCCGGGCGGGTGACGCCTTGATCCTCGGCACGGGGGTTTTCGCCTGTGGGGTTTCGACCGGCCTGATGATGCCCGCGCTGTCCTCCGGCGCGAACCTGGCCGTCCGTGCGGACCTCCGCGGACGCGTCAACGCCATCATGAACGCGGGCACCAGCGTCGGCCTGATCGTCTGCGTGCCGGCCGTGCTATTGCTGAGTGGGGCCTGGCGCCTGGCCTACGGTTCGTTCGCCGTGCTCGCGGCGCTGGGCGTCCTCGCAGCCCTCACCCTGATTCCGTCCACCACGCCCGCTGCCCAGGGGAAGGCGAGCTCTGCCGCGGCCGTCTCCCGAGAGCGGTGGTTCGGGCTCGCGCGTCTCACCACGTTCTGTTTCGCTATGGGGCTGGCCGGCTCTGCCTACTGGATCTTTGCGCCCGACCTCGTGGTCGAGGTGGGTGGCCTTCCGGAGAGGCTCACGGGTTACGTCTGGCTGGTCGTCGGCATCACGGGTCTCGCGGGCGCCTGGGCGAGCGACCTCGGCGACCGCTTGGGCGCGCCCACGACCCAGGCACTGGCGCTGGCTGCCCTGGGTGGCGCCACCGCTCTGGTGGCGGCTTTTCCGGGCGACTTTGGGATCGCGCTCGGGTCGGCGGCCTTTTTCGGCTGGGCGTTTATGACCCTGACCGGGCTCTATCTGGTCACGGGTATCCGGCTGCTTCGCGAGCGTCCGTCTGCGGGGCCGGTGGTCGCGTTCCTGGCGATCACGATCGGCCAGGCCGTGGGGACTCCGCTGGCGGGATGGACCATCGCTCGCTCGGGGTACGCAGAGGCGTTCGTGGTGTTCGCGATATTCGCGGTCGCCGTCGCGGCCGTCTCGTTTCTTTACCCGCGCACGCACGCGGCGACGCGCTTGTTAGCGGCTGAGCGTGCCGGCGAGGTCGTCTAGCGCCCGAGCCACTTCGGTCGGCGCGAAAAGCTGAGGATCATGAGGTGTCGTCAACTCGCGATACGGCCAACCTTGGGCCTTGGCATGCGCGGCGTGCCTCTCGATGGGATCGCCACCTCCGACGTCGATGCTGCCGCCGGTGCAGCGGACGTATGCCCGCGGTACCGTGTTGATCTTTCCGGTCAGTCGGAGGCGTTCGGTGAAGGTAGCGACGGGCTGAGGTCGAAGCCGATCGATGTAGCGACGACGCCTCTCCTCGTCGATCTGGCCCTCCGGCGGCAGAATCTGTTCCATGACATCGAACCAACCGTGGCCGCGCTCGTCGGCAGCCGCCTTCACGATATCGCCGACCTCGGGAACCATATCGACGATCGACTGACCGTCCTCGGGGATTTCCGCGTCGATGTAGACGACGAGCCCTACTCGATCGGGCACGCGATCGGCCACGCCGGTCACGACGATGCCGCTATAACTGTGGCCGGTGAGCACCACATCTCGGAGGTCTTCGAACTCGAGCATGGCGACGACGTCCTCGATATGGGTGCCGAGCCCGACCTCAGGCCCAAGGTGGTGACGCTCGCCCATGCCGGTCAACGTGGGACGAACCACCTCATGCCCCCGCGCTCCGAGCTCCGTCGCCACATCCTTCCACTCCCAGCCTCCACCGAAGCCCCCGTGAACGGTCACGATCGTAGCCATTTCTATCTCCTTCGAGACTCTCGTGTCGTGCGCGCACGACACACCTACTCCATCAGCGTCTACGACGCACCCACCTCGTTAGCGCGTGCGTCGTGTTGGATAGGAACGGCAATCGCCGCTGCCCGTCAAGGGCATACGCGCGCGGCCTCCTCGGCGGATGCAGGATCGTGCTCAACACTCCGCGTCCGCGTCGTTGCCAGCAATCGCGACCACGCTGCCCACATCAACTTGAGCGGCCAGTTCTTCAGCTAGGCACTCGGGCAGATCGTCGTTGTTCATGATCCGCAGGTCCCAGCCTACCTCTTGCAACGAACCGAGCCCCTCGATATCGGTGAGGGCGTTATTGCTCTCGATCCAGAGCGTCTGATCGACCTGAGTCAGTGACTCGGTGCCATCGAGATTGGTGAGTGCGTCGTTGTCAGAGATGCTCATGTCGCCACCCACTTGTGTCAACGAGCCGAGCCCTTCGACGCTGACCAAGTTCGTGTTTTCCTCGATGAGCAGGGTCCCGCTCACTTCAGTAATCGAACCCAGCCCATCGACGTTCTCGAGAGCTTGGTTGTTGCGAACGGTCAGATAGGGTAGAGGATCCGTTATGGAGCCGAGGCCATCCAGGTTCGCGAGGGCCTGGTTCGCGGTAACGCTAAGGCCCCCATCTAGGTCGGTAACCGAGTCCAACCCATCGACGTTCTCGAGGATATCGTTTTGACCAATGATGATATCGCCACCCACCGAAGTCAGGGAACTGAGCCCATCGAGGTTCGTGAGGGCGTCGTTCCACGAGATCCTGAGGTCGTCGGCAACCTCCTCGACCGCGGCTTGCGCTAACTCCGCAGGGGCATCGTCATCGATGCCCTCGATGACGAGATTCCCCGCGACCTCGTCGCAGCCGCTATCCACGAAGTCCTGCCACGCTTGGGCGGATTCGATGGTCAACGAGCCGTCGACGACCTCACAGCCCGCGCCGGAGCCCGGTGCCGCGTCGTCGTCCACGTCGCTTTGTGCGTCGGGTGCGTCCGATGGCTCTTGCGACCCATTCCCGCAGCCGCCGATCGCGATCGCCACGGAAACTGCAACGATCCCGGCAAACCTATCAGTCCACGACATAGCGATGACTCCATTCCAATTGTTAAGCCTGCTTCGCTGCTACTTGCGAGCAAAAAGTTCCGCGAAGTTTAGCTGAGGCCACAAAGTCGTGTCTACGGTCGCCGCGGCGTCGGAAAGCGAGCCTTCAAAAGCAGCACTGGTCCCGAGACGAGTGTGTGGGCGCGGCCGCGGCGACTCGGGTGTAAGGCGCCGCTTGTCGCGCCGGGGCACTCTTCGATATGTGACCGGCTGTTACCGGCGCGTGGATCGGCCGACGACACGACCGAATAACCGGTCGGCGCGCTAGGAAAGGGCAGCGCCGAGGACAAAGCCCAAGCCGGCGGCGAGCGTGCCGGCGAGGGTGCTGCCGACGAGATCGACGATCGCCGCTTTGCGCGCGCCCCGCTCGGAGGCTTCGACGATCTGCACCATCCACGTAGAGTAGGTCGTGTAGGCGCCGAGGAACCCGCCCCCGGCGGCGATCTCGAGGTCCGCCGGGAGGCCGCGCGCCGCCGCGACGCCGACGAGGACGCCGAGGGCGAACGAGCCGCTGACATTGACCGCGAACGTACCCAAGGCAGCGCCCCCGCGCACAGCGACCACCGCGGCGAGGCAAAACCGGGCCCCCGCGCCGAGCGCGCCCGCGGCCGCGACTGTGAGAGCGAGGGCGAGAGTCATGGTTCGCCTCCACGTCCAGTCGAACTCGGCTCCTCGGCGGGCTCACGACTCGCTCTGCGAATCAGCCATCGAGCAAAGCTCATGCCGGCCAGGGCGGCCGCGAGCCCCGCCGCCAAACTCGCGAGCAGGTAGCCGATGGCGAGCGCGTAGCTCTCCGCGGTGAGCTCGACGATCTCGACGGTGAAGTTCGAAAACGTCGTAAACGAGCCGAGCAAGCCCGTACAGGCGAACGCGTAGAGGCGTCCTCCGCCGCGGGGGCGGCGGTGCAGCATCAAGATCACGGCGCCGAGGACAAACGCGCCCACCGCGTTTTCGAGCAGGGTCGCCGCCGGGGTGGGACCTGGGAGCGCCTTGGAGAGCGCCACTCGGAGGGGAGCGCCGAGGGCGCCGCCCGCAGCCACGGCCGCGAGCGCACCCATTTCGATCTTCCTCATTCGAGTGGAGGCTAGTCGATTTGTCGCCCGTCCGAAACGCGACGGTCGACGGCGCGGACGGGCGCAAGGCGTGTGTTCCGCCGTCATCGAGCTAGGGGGGCCTGACAGCACGGACCATGACGAGCGGTAGGCCACCGTCCCGAGTGCGCCGTCAGCGGCGATTCCGAGCGCTGCCGGCCCGCTTCGAAGATGGCGCGAAATGGCCCCGACCAGCGGCTGTCGATCGTCAGGTCGAAGGCCGCGGTGTGGGCATAAAAGTCGTGGATGGCCGGGTGCACCGCCGCCGGATCGAAAGCGGGGCCAGCCAACGCCGCCAAGCCGCCGCCTCCGTGACCGCGTGCTCGGGCGCTTACAAAGTCCTGTCAACCTCCATGAGCCGTCCTCGGCGGAAGAGCCGGATGGTGGAAATTTTCTTGTCCGGATCGGGTGAGGGGCCCGGTTCGGCGACGAGCCGGGGCTACTCGACTAACGTCGGAGATGGCCGGCGATGCTCGGCACGCGCTTCGCCATTGACGCAGCGGTCGCGATCACGCTATGCGGAGATAGATTATGGGGCTGTTTACCGTCGATAAGGGGATCTACGACGAACTCCTCGCGGTATTGAAGGAGCTCGAGCAGCGGGGCGGGGCTGGCGAGGGATGGACGCGAGGCGAGGAGCTCCTCGGGAAGGCTGCCGACTCGATCGGCGGCAAGGGCGGGAAGAAATTTTATCAACTCGTCCGCGACCGAGCCGAGAAGGGGGAGTACGGCACCGCTATTCAGGTCGTCCTCGCGGCTCGGGCCCAGGCCGGGCTCAAGCCCTGGGTGCCGATCGCGTTGGTTGTGAGTTTGGCCGTCGTCGTTGTCGCCGTCGTCGCTGCCCTCGGGTGAGTTCCGCCTCGTTTTCCCGGCATGTGCCGCCGGTGGGGTCACTTTCCACCCTCAGCGCAGACTAGTGCGTCGCTTCTTTTCGCGGGGCGATCGCACTCGGGGGCGATCGCACTCTCGATCGCAGGTCTGCGAATCGGCAGGTCTCGCCCGCCTGCCGCGGCAGGTCGCAGCGGCCGTCGATCGGGGAGCAAAGACGCGACGGCGGCGCCGTGAGCTCATGGGGGCGTGATTCGCTCGCCGGTCTGGACGCGCCAGAGCGACGAGTACAGGCCGCCGGACGCCACGAGCTCATCGTGCGTGCCGCTTTCGACGAGCCTTCCCTCGTCGAGCACGAAGGTGCGGTCGACGTTTCGCACGGTCGATAGGCGGTGCGCAATGATGATGGTCGTGCGTCCGACGGTGATGCGCTCAAGGGAGCGCTGGATCGCGGCTTCGGTTTCGTTATCCACCGAGGAGGTCGCTTCGTCGAGGATCAGGACGGGTGGATCCTTGAGGATCGCCCGGGCGATGGAGATGCGCTGGCGCTGACCACCGGAGAGTTTTTGACCTCGTTCGCCGACAAGCGTGTCGTAACCTCTCGGCAACGCCTCGATGAAATCGTGGGCCTCGGCGATCCGGGCGGCCTCGACGATATCTTCTATTGATGCGCCGAAGCTCCCGTAGGCGATATTGTCGCGCACGGTACCGTGAAAGAGAAACACGTCCTGGCTCACCAGCCCGATGGCCCGGCGCAGGTCGGCGAGGTCGAGATCGCGTATGTCGTGGCCGTCCACGCGCACGACGCCGTCGCCTACGTCATGAAAGCGCAGTAGCAGCTTGATGAGCGTGGTCTTGCCGGCGCCGGTCGCGCCGACGAAGGCCACGGTCTCGCCGGCGGGGATATCGACCGTGAGGTCGCGAAGCACCGGCGCCGAACTCGAGGGGTAGGCGAACCCGACTTGTTCGAGGGTTACTTGGCCAGATACCTGGCCCAGGGGGAGGGCGCGGTCGCCGCCCACGATATCGGCTCGCGTGTCGAGGAGGTCGAGGACACGCGCGGTCGACGCCATGGCTCGTTGGTACTGGTCGAGCATCGAGCCCAGGCGGGTGAGCGGCCACAGAAGCCGCTGAGTCATGAACACCAGCGCGCTGTAGATCCCCACGTTCAGCTGTCCGGCGAGTACCTGCTGGCCCCCGTAGACGAGGATGGCGGCGAAGCCGAGCACGATCGCCATGCGGATGAGCGGCACGAACGCCGAGCTCAGGGCGATGGCGCGCCGGTTGGCCTCCGCATACGTTTGGCTCTCGCGCGCGATCCGCGCGGTTTCGTGATCCTCGGCGACGAAGCTCTTGATCGTGGCGACGCCCGCCAGGTTGTTGGAGAGCTGAGCGTTTAGCACCGACACCTGGGCGCGGACCGCCTTGTAGCGCGGCTCGAGCTTGCGCTGGAACCACACCGAGCCCCAGATGATGATCGGCATGGGCACCAGCGCCATCCATGCGACGTCGGGCACCACCGCGAAGAAGAGTGCGCTGATCACGACGATCGTCGTCATGAGCTGAATGAGCTCGTTGGCCCCGTTATCGAGGAATCGCTCGAGCTGGTTGATGTCGTCGTTCAAAATCGCCATCAGATCGCCCGTGGAGCGATCCTCGAAGTAGGCGAGCTCGAGGTCTTGTACCTGGCGGTAGGCGTCTAAGCGTAGCTCGTGCTGGATCGCCTGGGCGAGCCCGCGCCAGCGCAGCGCGTAGGCGTATTGGAACACCGACTCCGCGGCCCAGATCGCGACGCTGAGCGCGGCCAGGAGCCAGAGCTGGTGATGGACGTCGGTCACGCCGGCGAGATCCGCGATGAACGAGTCCTTTTGTGAGACCACGATATCGACCGCCGCGCCGATGAGCACCGGCGGGGCCAGGTCGAAGACCTTGTTGAGGGTCGAGTAGATCGTGGCCAGCGCCATGGAGCGCCGGTGCCTTGCGCTATAGCGGATCAGGCGCCCGAGCGGCCGACCGGACGAGGAGGCGTGACGCATGGCGCGGAATGTACCAGTGATCCTCCAGACGGCGCCGCCCGCAGTGCGGCTGGCAAGGCGCCTCGACGAAGGAAGATGGGCCCCTTTTCAAGGAGAGGCAACGCAGCCAGCCGGCCGAGGGCAGCCGTACAGGCTCAGTGCAACTGGGCGCCGCTGTAGCTAGCCGACCCGCCTAAACCGCTTTCGTTTTTCCTACCGGCTCCTACCGATCGGCCGAGGACGAGCCGGACAGGTTCACTGCGAGTGGGAGCTGTAGTCGCTGCCCGTCCTTCGATCCGCGCGGCGAACTTCCTCCATCGCGAGCTCGGCAAGGACGGGGACCGCCGCGCCGTACCGCTGCGCCGTTTCGGCGTTTGAGGCGTTGCCGTCCAGCCACCGGCGATACACGCCCTGCAGGATCGCCGCGAGGCGGAAAAAGCTAAAGGCCACGTAATAGGACCAGTTTTCAATGCCGTCGAGGCCGCGCCGCGCGCAGTAGGCGGCGACGTAGCTCGCCTCGTCGGGGATGCCGAGCGCCTCGCGATCGACACCGGCCAGTCCCCGGAACGAGCCCTCGTTGGGCAGTCGCCACTGCATGCATTGATAGGCGAGGTCGGCGTAGGGGTGGCCGAGGGTAGAAAGCTCCCAGTCGAGCACCGCGCGGACCGTCAGCGCGTCGGGATCGAAGATCATGTTGTCGAGGCGGTAGTCGCCGTGAACCAGTCCCGCCTGGCCGTCGTCGGGCGGCAGGTTCTCGTTGAGCCAGTCGATCAGGCGATCGATGTCCCGATGGCCGCCATCGGTTTCGGAGGCGCGGTATTGCCGGGTCCAGGTGGCCAGCTGGCGCGCGAAATAATCTCCCGGCCGGCCGTAGTCCTCGAGGCCGAGGGCGGCCGGATCGAGATCATGCAGGGACGCGAGGGTGTGATTCATCGCGTCGTACATGCGCGCGCGCTGCGAGGCATCGAGCTCGGGCAGTGCCGGATCCCAGCAGATCGCCCCCTCGACGTACTCCATCACGAAGAACATGCGCTCCAAGGGGCCGTCTTCGCCCGAGAGTAGAAGCATCCGCGGCACCGGCACGTCGGTATCGGCCAGTGCCTGCATCACGCGGTATTCCCGATCCACTCGATGGGCGCCTTTGAGCAGCTTTCCCGGTGGCTGGGCTCGTAGCACGAAGCGTCCGCCCTCGGCCTCGATGAGATACGTTGGGTTCGACTGGCCGTCACCGAATTTGCGCATCGCGTCGACGCGCCCGAGCTCGGGAAGGTTCGCAGACAGCCACGGCGCGAGCGCCGCGACTTCGGGTGAGGCTTTCGTCATGGTGTTTGGCTCGCCTTGAGCAGTTGCCTGGCCAGAGCGTCTTGATGCACCTCATCGGGGCCATCCGCGATGCGGATCGTGCGGGCGTAGGCGAAGGCCCCGGCCAAAAACGTATCCTGCGAGACGCCTTTGGCGCCGTGCACCTGGATCGCCCGATCGATCACGGTCTGGGCCATCTGGGGCACCGTGATCTTGGCCATGGCGATGAGATCCCGCGCCGCCTTGTTGCCCTCGCGATCCATCTTGTCGGCGGCGGCGAGGGTCAACAGCCGTGCCTGTGCGATCTCGCTCGCTGACCGCGCGATCGCTTGCCGCACCACGCCCTGCTCGGCGAGCGTCTTGCCGAAAGCCGTACGCGAGCTTGCGCGGTCGCACATCGCTTCGAGCGCCCGCTGGGCGCAGCCGATGAGCCGCATGCAATGATGAATGCGCCCGGGGCCGAGCCGCCCTTGCGCGATCTCGAAGCCGCGGCCCTCACCGAGCAGCAGATTGGCGGCCGGCACGCGCACGTCTTCAAAATCGATCTCGGCGTGGCCGTGGGGGGCGTCGTCGTCTCCGAACACACGGAGCCGGCGGCGAAGTTTCACGCCCGGCGTATCCATCGGCACCAAAACCATCGACTGCTGGCGATGCTTGGGTGCCTCGGGATCGGTCTTGCCCATCACGATCAGGATGCGGCAGCGCGGATCGGGGGCGCCGGTGGTCCACCATTTGCGGCCGCGGATCACGTACTCGTCGCCGTCGCGCAAAATCGACGCCTGCACATTCGTGGCGTCGGAGGAGGCGACGTCGGGCTCGGTCATGGCGAACGCCGAGCGGATCTTTCCTGCCAGAAGCGGCTTTAGCCAGGCCGCTTTTTGGACCTCCGTCCCGTAGTGGATCAGCACCTCCATGTTGCCGGTATCCGGGGCGTTGCAATTGAACACCTCCGGACCGATCAGCGATCGGCCCATCTCCTCGGCGAGCGGTGCGTACTCCAGGTTGTTCAGGCCCGCCCCGAGCTCGGGGTGCGGGCACCACAGATTCCACAGCCCCTCGGCGCGCGCTTTCGCCTTGAGCTCTTCGATCACCGGCGGAATCGAAAACCGCTCTGTGGCGGCCTCGAGATGGGCGTGGTACGCGGCCTCCGCGGGGAGCACATGGTCACGCATGAACGCGCGCACCCGCGCTCTTAGCGCGGCCACCTTGTCGCTGAGCTCGAAATTCACCTAGCCCCCCGCGAGCTTGGCGCCGCCATCGACGGTGATCGTCTCGCCGGTAAGGAGGCGCCGGTGGCCAGCGCCCCTTTGCCTTCGCGTTCGACCTGGATCATCGACACGCTCCTACCACGAACGAGGTGATGGTGGTCGTGGAGCCGCCGATGTTGAGCAGCCCGACCCGTTGCGCGCCCTCTACCTGATAGGCGCCGGCACGCCCGGTGACCTGGCGCCAGCCGTCGACCATCATGCGCACCCCGGTGGCGCCGACAGGGTGCCCGAGCCCGATGAGTCCTCCGGAGGGATTGATGGGCAGCCGCCCGTCTAAGGCGATCACGCCCTCTTCGATCGCTCTCCAGCTCTCGCCGGGCTCGGTGATGCCGAAGCAGTCGATCGCCGCGTATTCGGTCATGGCGAAGCAGTCGTGGGTCTCGATGGCGTCGAGCTCGAAGGGGCTGTCGATCCCCGTCCGCTCGAAGCTCTCTCGGATGGTCTGATGGACCTGGGGCAAGACGAAGCGGCTTTGGCGGCTTTCGACCAGCTTGTCGGAGAACAGCATCGGCGCCGTGCGATGGCCCCACCCTTCGATGGTAGCCAGATCGGCGAGGGTCCTGCCGCGCGCGCGCACATAATCTTCGGCCCGGGCCCGTGAGGCGAGAAAGAGCACGGCCGCGCCGTCGGTCACTCGCCCGCAGTCGTTTTTCCGCACGCGGCCCTCGACGACCGGGTTGGCTTCGTCGTCCTCGGTGAAGCTCCTGTCGTGAAACGTCCAGTCTCGCGCCTGCGCCAAGGGGTTTCGCCTCGCGTTTTCGAAGTTTTTGCGCGCGATTTCGCCGAGGTGCGCATAGTCCACCCGCCCGTAGCGCTCGGAATAGGCGTCGATCAGCTCGGAGAACGCCGCGGGCCAGACGTAGCGAGCCTCGGTCCATTCGCGCCCACGCCACGCGGCGGCAGCGAGGTAGTCGGCGGCGCGCTCGCCGGAGACGTTGCGCATGCTCTCCACGCCGAGGACGCAGCTCAGGTCGTAGCGGCCGGCCTCGATGTCGGCGGCTGCCGCGAGGATCGCTACCGAGCCCGAGGCGCAGGCGGCCTCGTGCCTCATGGTCGGCACACCGGACAGGTCGGGATGGAGAGAAGCGACTATCCCGCCCAGCTGGCCTTGGTGGCAGAAGAGCTCCGCGACGAAATTGCCCACATGGACGGAGCCGATGTCTCGGGGAACGATGTCGGTGACCGCGAGCCCCCTGTCGAGGACCTCGTCCATCATCGCGTCGATGCCCGAGCCCTCTCGGTTCCAGTTGCGGGCGAAGTCGGTGTGTGTGCCACCGAGAATGTAGACGGGATCGGTCATCGTCAGCTCCTCCGAGACGGGGTCACGCGAGGCGGTCTAAGGCTACTGATATTACGAGGGATCTGGGGAAAAACGAGTCCGAGACGGGGTCACGCGAGGCGGTCTAAGGCTACTGATATTACGAGGGATCTGGGGAAAAACGACAAAACGTGGCAAAGGTGAGCACCTCGACACCTACGAGGCGCCCTCGCATGGCAACTACCAACTCTAGGTTGGGCGGTTCCCACAGGTAGGAACACCTTGCCACAGAGATTGCCCCTGCCATCAGGCCATTGCGTACGCGATCTCCTGCCCTGGGTACGGGGTCTCCCAACTCACCCCGAAGGTCGAGACGGGGTCCATCGCCGATCACTTAAGCCGCCCCAACGCGTGGAACGCGTGGGGTCACTCGCCGCGGCTCCAAGAACGCGTGGGGTCACTCGCCGCGGCTCCAAGTAGCGAACAAATCAGCCGATCTCAGCGGGAGTGACAAAACGCGCGATGGCATCGAAGATGCTCGGCGCGGGCGGAGTCCACTCCCTCGAATCGAGCGTCATCGGGTGATCCGGAAAAGCCGATGGACGCGCCGATCGCGGAAATCCTCCGGCAAAGAGTCCGGCGTCAGCTCCTCGACGTTCGCCTCGATCTCGCCGATGTCGAGCTCGAAGCCGCGAAAGTTCGTGGAGAAGTAGAGAACCCCACGCGGCGACAAAAGCGCGAGGACGTCAACCAGTAGGCGCGGATGATCGCGCTCGATCTCGAACGTTTGGGCCATCTTCTTCGATGTCGAAAACGACGGCGGGTCGAGGATGACGAGGTCGTAGCGGCGCTTTCGGCTGTCGCGCAGCCAGCTCAATACGTCCGCGCGGACACGCTCGTGACGCGCGGCATTCAGTCCGTTCAAGGCGAGGTTAGCCCGCGCCCAGTCCAGGTACGTATTCGACAGATCGACCGACGTGGACTGCGCCGCCCCGCCGGCCGCCGCGTATACGGTGAA
>SLNH01000328.1 GCA_007133195.1 Nannocystineae bacterium
CGCCAGCGGCTCGATTCTTGGCTAAAAGGCCCGCCCTAGGGGGTGTCCCTAAAATCTGCGTGCCTCCTGAATACGTATATGGAATCGCAGGCGAGAAGCGACGAAGGAGCGGGCTGGGGCCCGTGACTGAGGAGCGACGAAGTATGCGATTTCATGGGCTTTCAGGTGGTGCGTGCCTGTTAGGGCCCCCCTAGCCCGCCCCGGGCGCGCTCGGTACGAAACTTCGCCCGGACCGACCCGATCAGCCGTTTGCGAGCGCGAAGCCCTCGGCGATCGCGGCGCCGCACAGGGCCTCGTCGAACGCGAGGAAGGCCAGGTCCAATGCGGCTCGGGCGGCCAGGGACGTCGCGAGCTCCAGGGCATCGTAGGCCCTTAGGCCGTGGCTCCCGGCGAGCCGTGCGGCGTCCTCAAGGATCGCGGCCGTGACCTACACGGGGCGCGATGCCCGGGGCCACGAACTTTCAGCGTAGGGTGAGGCGTCGTTCCGAAAGGGCGAAAGGGGGGTTTTCGGAGGTTGTACCCATATGACGCGAACGCCATATGGGTACAGACGCCAGATGAGGGGGTGTCTGCCGGGCACTCGAGCCCTCAGCCTGGGCTCGTCCAAGGGATCGGGGCCAGCGTCACCGCAATATCGCGGCCCCGTCCGAGGCTGTTTGTTGCACCGGGCGGGGCCTGGTGACGCGGCTGCAATCAGGGAATTGCGATCTCGCCTACCGAGGGATCGGGGGACACGGTGGCGCCCCCTTGCGGGGAAAACGATCCGCTTTCGTTATTGATGCGGATATGCCCGGCACCGCCGCCACCTCCGCCACCGACAAAGGCCTGTTGGCTCCCGTCACAGGCGTACCCGGGCGAAACCGACTCGCCATTCTCGCCATCCGGCTCGGAGCCCGCGCCGCCGGCTCCGCCGTCTCCGTGTGAGGAGCTGGTCTCGCATCCGCCGGCAGGCTGATCGTCTAGACGCCCGTCCTCGGCGGGGGTGTCGCTTTGGGCGCAGCCGCCCCCGCCGCCGTTTGCGGCCACGGCGGTTCCTCCGTCGAGCGCTTGCACGATCGGCGCCTCGATGAGAATGCCGCCCCCCGAGCCGCCGCCGCTGCCGGTACCGCCCGCGGCGCCGCCAGCGCCTATCGCGCCACCGTCGCGAACGACCACGCGGGTTCGGCTTACGAGCTGGACGGCGCCTCCCGCCCCTGCGATGCGGTTTCCGCGAGTCGACGCTTCCCTCCCAATGTGCCCCCCGCGCAAGGGAATTAGGTCTTCGAAGTCGTCCTGGGCCGGGCCGCCAAACCCGCCAGAAACCTGCCCCGCAGTGCCCCCGGATCCACCATCGCCGCCGAAGGGCCCACCACCTCCCCCGGAAGAGCCGCCCTCCGGGCAGACGCCTCCAGGCCCGGCGGCTGATCCTATCAAAGCCCCAGGTCCGAGCTCGTCTTCCTCCGCGCTAAGGTCGAGCAGCGCCTCGATCGTGATGTCATCGTCGGCGACGAACGCCAAGGCGGCGCTCCCGTCCACCTCCGTATCCGCCAAGATGTCGAGGGAGCCGACCATGAACACCCGGATATCGGCGCCCCCATCGATGTTCTCCAATAGCTCGGTCGGCACCGACACATTGTCGCCGCCCACCGTGATCGTGCCGTTGTCGGTATCGATGAACCCGGGCGAGTCGATCTCGACGTCCGGCGCCTCCTCCGCCTCGGCGAAGAACGTCCCGACGTCGTTCGAGGGCTCGAACGCCACACACTGCGTGCTTGCCTCGTCGCACCCCAGCGGACAATCGCGCTCCTCCTCGGAGTCGCCGTCGTCGCCACACGTGATAAGCACATCATCGTCGCAGCGAAGCGCTTCGCCGGGATCGCAGCCCGTATCGGCGTCGCGGTCAGCGTCGGGCGGAAGCTCGCCGTCGTCGCCGTCCGGCGGCGGGTCGCCGTTTCCGTCATCGGCATCCGGCAGCTGATCGCCGTTGTCGTCGTCGGCGTCAGGCGCGCCGTCTTGGACATCTCCGCAGGCAAACAGCGCGAGCGCCACGCCTGCGATCAAAAGTCCTGTCGGTCGTTTTCGTAAATTGAATACGAGCATTATCAATTCCTATGATTCTCATGAAACTCAAAAGCCACGATGAGCCTCGGCCGGCTACGCGCTTCGCACGCCGATTCGGCGACCCGCGTGACCGGCCATAACCAGGGTGAGCCCGCTGGTCCGGTCGGGCGGCCTCATCGGTTTGTTGGGGCGTCGTTACCCTCGAAGGTATTCCTAAGTGACGGTGGAGCGCGCGGGGGCGGTGCGCGCCCGCGGCTGGCGGACGATTGAGGTGTCTCAATTTTCGCCCTGATCGGCCCACGCGTGGTGGTGGCTGGTCGTTCCGTGAAGGACGCGCGAGTCCTCGCTCGAGCCGCCCACACCCGCATCGATTGCATACACATGGCCGTCAGAGTTGGCCGTGTAGACGATACCGGCTACGACCACCGGCGAGGACGTGCTACCGAGCTCTCCGAGCGTCGTGTCCCACTGGAGCTCCCCCGTGGTCGCGTCGAGCGCTCGTAGCTCGGAGTCGCTCGAGCTCGCGAACACGACGCCACCGGCGACGGTGGGAGAAGAGAAGAGGGGATCGCCGAAGTCAGGGGCTTGCCAGATTTCGTCCCCCGTCTCGGCGTCCAGGGCGATGAGCGCCCCGTGCTCCTCGCTCGGGAAGTAGACGACGCCGTCGGAAACCGTCGCCATCGTGCCCTCATAAGTTGCCGTATCAAGCTGGCGCTCAGATTCGAAAAACCACTCTTCTTCCCCGGTATCCACATCGAGCGCGTGTAGACC
>SLNH01000284.1 GCA_007133195.1 Nannocystineae bacterium
CCCTCGTGCGCCTCCACCGAGGCGAGCGCCCGGTGGAGCGAGGCGCGCGCGGGCCCGCTGAGGCCGGCGCGATCGCGCGCAAACGCCCGGCCGGCGAGGTCTCGAGCGCCCTGCGGATCGTCCTCGAGGAGCCGGAGCTCGGACAGCGCCGCGGCCGCCTCGCCGCGCACGTCGGCGTCGGCGTCGTCGCAGTGCGAGGCCAGCATTTCGGCCGCAGTCTCCACCTCGCCGGCGCGGAGGTAAAGCCGCGCGAGCTCCACCGGATCGACGACGGTGTCCCCGCCGACCTCGCGCTCGGCGAGCTCCAGCGCCTCGGCCACGCGCCCGGCGCGACGCGCGATCTCGAAGCGCGCCGCGCGGAGGGTCGCGTTGCCCGCGCCGAGCGCGTCCACCTCGCGGATCAGGGCGTCGAGGTCCTCGGCGCCGCCGCGCGCGAGCGCGCGCCTGAAACCCGTGGCCAAAATGTCGGCTGCCTGACCGGCGTCGCCGGCGGCGAGGTAGTGACGGACGACGCGACGCAGGTTATCCACCGGGTCGCCCGCAGACTCGCAGGCCCACAATTCGGCCGACGCGCGCTCGAGCGCCGCGCGCCGGTCGGCCGACATCCCAGCCAGCGCGCGCTCGGCCGCCGCGCTCGCGGCCACGAGCAGGCCGTCGGGCTGCGCCTCGGGAAAACCCGGCCGCGGCGCGACGTGTGGCGTGACGACATGGCAGGCCGCGAGCTCCGCCAAGACCGTCTCCTCGGCTCCGGCGGCCGGATCGAGCGCCGCCGCGCCGGCGGGCGAAAGCGGGCCCGCAAACACCGCGAATACCTCGAGCGCGCGCCGCGCCCGCTCACTCAGCCCCGCACCATCCCACGCGTCCAGCCCCAGGCGCGCTCGGGCGTGCTCGCGGGCGAGCGCGGCCGGGTACCCGCGAGAGCGCAAAAACGCGCGGTCGAAAGCCGCTCGTTCGACTTCGCCGGAGATCTCGTCGAAGTGCGCCCACAGCGCGAGGGCATCCCGTTCGTCGAGACCTTCGAGCAGAAAGTCGGCCCGCGCGAGCGGCTCCGCCGCGCCCGGCCAAGTCTCCCTCGTGAGCACAACGACCCGCCCCGCCCCGCGCGCCGATACGAAGTGCCCTACCCGCCTCGCGTCGTCGCCGAGCAGGTGAGCGTCGTCGAGCACGAGCAGGGCGGCCTGGGTCGCGAGGGCGTCGCCTAGCCCCCCTGGCCACACCCCGAGCGCGCGCTCGGCGCGTGCGCTCACGGTCGCCAACCGATCGCCACGCTCCACTTTCACCGCCGCGGCGCGCGTCGCGCCCAGGCGGCGCGGGTCGGCGCAAAGCTCAGCCGCGAGCCGGGTCTTGCCCACCCCGTCCCCGCCGCGCACCACGAGGAAGCGGGCCCACCGCGCCTCCTCGCCGAGAGCGGCGAGCTCCGCTGCGCGGCCGATGAACGGCGCGGGGGAGAGCGGGCCCCACTGCGCGGGCCGGGCGACCCGCGGCAGCGCCTGCGCCGAGACCGGGGAACTCGAGGGGAAGGTGACGATGTGGCGGCTCACGGCTGCACTCCTTCAAGCGATAACCTCGGTCGAGGTCGCGCAATTGGGTACAGCGGATCCCCTTCGCAATTGGCGGGCCATGCTGGCGAACGCGCGGCCCGTGGCCGGAACTTCTCAGTAACATGCTAAAATTTAACAACTTTACCGAAAGCGACTGGACGCCCACCGAAACCAAGGTCGTTTCATCGAACCAATTTTGACAGTCAGCTTGGGGCTGAAAGCCCCAGCGCACCCGCGAACGGGGCTACGGCTCCCCGCACCGGACCGGGTGATGCAGGCGACGGGGGGGGACATCCGCACCGCGCAGCGACGTTTCCCATCACGGGTTCCGCCGCCCGCCCGTGCTCCGCAGGCGCATCGGGGCTACCCTCGGCTGGCATACGGCGGCCGCCGAGCGCGCCGCCGGGAGCCGCGCTGACCATATGCGAATCATTGCGGGAGAGCTCGGCGGAAGGCGCATCGTCGCCCCCCCGGGAGATGGGACGCGGCCGACGTCAGAGCGCGTGCGGGAGGCGCTTTTCGGCATCCTCGGCGACCCGCCGCCCGGCGCGCGCGTCCTCGATCTGTTCGCCGGCTCGGGCGCCTTGGCCCTCGAGGCCCTGTCGCGGGGCGCGGGCAGCGCCGTGTTGGTCGACGCCTCCCGGGCCGCAGCGCGCGTCGCGCGAGCCAACATCCTGACGCTCGGCGTACAGGACCGCGCACAAGTGTGGACCATGCCCGCGCTGCGCGCGCTGCGCAGGCTCGAGGCCACCGCGCAAACCTCGGCGGACGCCGCGCCGTTTTCGTGGGTGTTTATCGATCCGCCGTACCGCGAGGTGGATCTCGCCGCGCGCGCGCTCGATGCGCTCGCCGGCGGCGCGCTGTTGGCCCCGGCGGGGGTGGTGGCCGTGGAGCACGATCGCCGCCGCGAGCCGCCCGCTCCGGCGCGCGGCGCTGTGGAAAAAGCGACCGTTCGCCGCTATGGTGACACCGCCATTTCGATCTACCGCGTTTCGAACCGATGACGTCCCGCACCGAAAAGGTCGCCGTGTACCCCGGCACCTTCGACCCGATCACGAACGGTCACGTCGATATTTTGGACCGGAGCCTGGTCCTGTTCGATCGCGTGATCGTCGCCATCGCCACGAATCCGCGCAAGGAGCCCCTGTTCACGGTCGAGGAGCGGATCGAGTTCATGCGCCGCGCCATGAACGGCAGGGACGACCGCGTGACCTACGACGCCATGACCGGCCTTCTCGTCGACTACTGCCGGAAAAACGGCGCGAGCTGCATCGTGCGCGGCCTTCGAGCCCTCGCGGACTTCGAATACGAGTTCCAGTTCGCGCATATGAACCGCCGCCTCGCGCCCGGGGTCGACACCGTGTTCTTCATGACCGACGAGCGCCACCATTATGTGAGCTCGTCGCTGGTCAAGGAGGTCGCCGGGCTGGGTGGCCAGCTCACCGGCCTCGTTCCACCCGCCGTCGAGCGCGCGCTCAAGGACAAGTTGAAGCCACAAGCCGGAGCAAGCCATGACGACTGACCCGTTCCGCCTCGCCTCGCGCCTGTCGCGCGTCACCCCGTCGATCACCATGGCCGTGACCGCCAAGGCGGCGAACCTCCGCGCCGAGGGCGTCGGGCTCGTGAGCTACGGAGCCGGCGAGCCGGACTTCGACACCCCCGAGTACATCAAGGACGCCGCCCGGCGCGGGCTCGATGAGGACGTCTCGAACTACACCACCGTAGAGGGACTGACCTCGCTCCGTGAGGCCGTCGCCGCCGAGCTCCGCGCCGCCCACCAGTGCGCTGTCAGCCCGGATCAGGTCATCGTGAGCTGCGGCGCGAAGCAGGCGCTGTTCAATCTGTTTTACGCCACCTTGGAGCCGGGGGACGAGGTCATCATCCCTGCGCCCTACTGGGTCTCCTACCCGGATATGGTCAAGCTCGCCGGCGGCGAGCCGGTGATCGTGGAGACCCGCGCGGCCGACGGCTTTTCGCCCGATCCGGAGCGCGTGCGCGGCGCGGTGACCGAACGCACCCGCGCGATCGTCGTCAACACGCCGTCGAACCCCACCGGCGCGATCTACAGCCGCGCTTCGCTCGAAGCGATAGGTCGTATCGCAGTCGAGCGAGGCCTGTTTATCGTCTCGGACGACATCTATCGCTCGCTGGTCTACCCGGGCGGCGAGTACACATCGATTGCCTCGCTGTCCGACGAGATCGCCGAGCGCACCGTGCTCATCGACGGCGTCTCCAAGACCTACGCCATGACCGGGTGGCGCATCGGCTATGCGGCAGGGCCCACTTCGCTCATCAAGGCGATGGCCAAGATCCAGGGCCAGTCGACCTCCGGAGCCTCCCACATCGCTCAGGTCGCCGCCCGCGAGGCCCTCCTCGGGTCCCAGGAGCCCGTCGCGGACATGCGCGCGGCGTTCGACGAGCGGCGCCGCGAGATGGTGGCGCTCCTCCGCGACATCCCCGGCGTCGAATGCCTCGAGCCCAAGGGCGCCTTCTACGCGTTCCCCGACGTCTCCGCGCTCGTCGGCAAAACCAGCGCGGGCGGCACCCAGATCGCCGACGACGTCGCCCTCGCCGAGTATCTGCTCGACGAGGCCCGCGTCGCCGTCGTGCCCGGCTCGGGCTTCGGCGCCCCGGGGTTCGTGCGCCTGTCGTACGCCTGCTCGCTGGACGACATTCGCACCGGCCTGTCGCGCATGAAAGACGCTCTCGCCGCCCTGCGCTAAACGGGTGGCGGCAAGCGGGCGCCACCGAATTGGCGGCGGGGCCCGCCTGGCGATAGAATTCGGGCACATGAGCGGAAAACGCCCAGGTCCCGACGACCCCACGGCGGACCAGCCCGGCGGCACGCCGCCGGCGCCGGGTCCCGACCGCGACAGGAGCCTAGAGCCCATGGACTTTTCCACGTTCGTGATGTCCCTGGGCTCGTCGGCGATGATTCACCTCGGCAAGATCCCGTCACCCGACGCGCCGAAGCCGCGCGAGGGCGAGCGCACGGGCGAGGTCGATCTGGCGTCGGCGAAGCAAATCATCGACATCCTCGACATCCTCGAGCAAAAGACGCGGGGAAACCTCGACGATTCGGAGCAAAGACTCCTGCAGAGCCTCCTGTACGACCTCCGCGTCGAGTACGTCGACGCGCAAAAGCAGAGCTTCTAGGCTTGCGGGGCCCGAACGATTGGCGGCGCGCCGTCCGCGCGTGGGGTGGGATCCTGCTTTGCGCGGCGTTGTCCGCGGCGATCGCGAGCGGCGGGTGTCGTCGCGCCGATCCGGCCGACCGAGACGAGGCCCGGGATGCCGCGGCCGAAAAACCGGCCGAGCGCGACGAGGCGTCGTCGTGGCCCGGGGCTGGGACGAGAATCCTGCACGGCCGAGCCCCGGGCTCGTTCATCGACCTCGCCGCCGAGCTCCGCGACAGCGTGGTGCACCTGCGCTCGCCGCGACCGGTGTCGCGTAGCGCAGGGCACAGCCTCGGCGTAACGGGCGCCGACCGCGCGCTCGCCTCCGGGCTTTTGCTCGACGACGAGGGGCACATCGTCACGAGCGACCACATCCTCGAGCACGCCCGGGACATCGAGGTCGCGCTGCCAGACGGCGACGCCCGCCCCGCGGAGCTCGTGGGGCGCGACGCACGGCTCGGCATCGCGCTCCTCAAGATCGAGCCCGCGCCGGCGCTGCGCGCGCCGCCGCTCGGAAACTCCGATGCGCTCGAAGTGGGCGAGTGGGTGCTCGCCACGGGGGATCCCCTGGGGGACGGGCAGAGCGTCGCAGCGGCGGTGATCTCGTCGCTGGGGCAAGGCGACTCGATCGCCGAGCCGCGTCCGAATCCTCGCGCGCTCATCCGGCTCGATCGCGACGTGTCACCGGAGAGCGCCGGCGGACCGCTCGTCAACATGGCCGGTGAGGTGGTCGGCGTCGTGCTCCCGCGCGCCTCTCGGGAAAGCCGGAGCGGCCAGGCGGCGCCCCTGTCTCGGATCCTCGAGGTCCTCCCGGCGCTCGTGGAGCACGGTCGCGCCGAGCGCGCCTGGCTCGGCGTGTTCGTGCATCCGGTGAGCGAGGAGCGCGCCGAGCGCCGCGGACTAAGCGAGCCCCGGGGGGCGCTCGTGTCCGAGGTCGTCGCCGAAAGCCCGGCCGAAAAGGCGGGGCTGCGCCCCGGCGACATCATCGTCGAGTTCGGCGGGGCCGAGGTGGACCATCAGACCCTGCCCCACGCCGCCGCGCGTTCCAACATCGGTATCCCGGTCGCCGTCGAGGTCCGGCGCAACGGACAAACCAAGATGCTCACGGTCGTTACCGAGGCGATGCCCGAATAAAAGATCGCGGCGCAGCCCCTCCGCGGAGACGTCACGCGCGCTCGACGAAGCGCGCCATGATCGTCTTGAGCCCGCGCTCGGGGAACTCCACCAAGAGCTTGCGATCGTGGCCCGATCCACGGCTCTCGACGACCCGGCCGGTGCCGAACGAGGCGTGCACGACCTCATCGCCCGCGATGAGCGGCCGGCCCCCCGACGAGGCGTCGGGATTCCACTCGGGGACGTCGTCGTAAGGCACGCGTTGGTCGACGCCGTCGTCGGGCTCCTCGTCCTCCGCGCGCGACGAGCCATTTTTCCGGCCCATGACGCCGGCCCGGCGAAGCCGCTCGGCCGCCGGCGGCTTCGGCCGCTCGGGCCGCTCGCGCACGGCCAACAGCTCGGCCGGGAGGTCGTCGAGGAACCGCGACGGCCGGTTCATCCGCACCTCGCCCCACACGCGGCGCATCCGCGCGCTGGTGAGCACGACCCGGTCCTCGGCGCGGGTGAGCGCCACGTAGGCGAGGCGCCGCTCCTCCTCGAGTCCCTTGCCCTCGTCTTCCCCGCGCCGCTCGCGGAGCGACGGGAACAGGCCGTCCTCGAGGCCGCACAAAAACACCACCGGAAACTCGAGGCCCTTGGCCGCGTGGATCGTCATCAGCGTGACCTCCGACCCGCGGCCGTCGGCGGCGTCGCTCGCCGAGGCGAGCGAAATCCGCTCTTCGAAGTCCACGAGCGTCCCGGCCCCCTGCCGCTCGTCGTCGAAGTCACTGGCCATCGACACGAGCTCGGAGAGGTTTTGCAGGCGATCGCGCGACTCGGGGGAATCCTCGATCTCGAGGCGCTCTCGATAGCCGGACCGCTCGACCGTCTGAATCATGAGCTCGGCCACCGACGCCCCCCGGCTCTGCAGCTCGCGCAGCCCCTCGATCATCTCGACGAAGGCGCGGAGTTTCTTGCGGGCCGGCGCTCCCACCGACGCCACGGCGCCGTGGGAGCAGCTACGCGCGGCGTCGAACAGGCTGATCCCCGCCACGCGCGCGTGCGCTCTCACCCGCTCCACGGTGGTGCCGCCGATGCCTCGGGCCGGTACGTTGATGATCCGCTCGCAGGCCGAGTCGGCCGCGGCGTTGCACAAAAGCCGCAGGTACGCCCTGATGTCCTTGATCTCGCGGCGCTGGAAGAACGACACGCCGCCGACGATGCGATACGGGATGCGCGCCGCCCGCAGCATCTCCTCGAGCACGCGGGACTGGGCGTGGGTGCGGTACAAGACGGCGAGGTCACCGGGCTCGCGCCCCTCCTCCGCCACGAGCCCGGCGATCGCGCGAGCCACGAATTCAGCCTCTGCCCGCTCGTCGTCGGTCTCCTCCCAGAGGATGGGCTCGCCCCCCTCGCGCTCGGTCCAAAGCGCTTTTTCGTGCCGGCTTTGGTTCGCGCTTATCAGGGCGTTCGCCGCGTCGAGGATCACCTGCGTGGAGCGATAGTTCTGCTCGAGCCTGACCACCTCGGCGGACGGGAAATCCCGATCGAACTCGAGGAGGTTTCGCGGCTCGGCGCCGCGCCAGGCGTAGATCGACTGATCGTCGTCACCCACCACGGTGAGGTTGTTCGTGCCCGCCGCCAAGTGACGCACGAGGCGGTATTGGACCAGGTTCGTGTCCTGAAACTCGTCCACCAGGACGTGGTCGAACATCGAGGCGAGCTCGTCCCCGGCCCCCGCGCCCTCGAACAGCCACAACACGCGAAGGAGCAGGTCGTTGAAGTCGACCGCCTCCTCGCGAGCCAGCCGATCCCGGTAAAGCGGGTAGATCTCCTGGGCCACGTCCTCGGCCGGCGTCCTCGGCGAGATGTCCGAGGGGTCCTCGCCCCGATTCTTGGCGCGGTCGATGAGGCTCAAAACCGTGCGGGGCGTAACGGCGTCGGCGCGCCCCTGCTCCTTGAGGAGTTGGTTCACCACGCGGAGCTGGTCGTCGTCGTCGAAAATCACGAAGTCGCGGGGTAGCCCCGCGCGCTCGTGGTGCATGCGCAAAAGCCGCGCGCACGTGGCGTGAAACGTCCCGATCCACATCGAGCTGGCCGCCCACCCGAGCAGGCCGCGCAGCCGCTCGCGCATCTCGCCGGCGGCCTTGTTCGTGAAGGTCACCGCCAAGATCCGCTCGGGCGCCTCCCCGCGCTCGACGAGCCGCGCGATCCGGTGCACGAGCACCCGCGTCTTCCCGCTGCCGGCGCCGGCGAGCACCATGAGCGGCCCTGACGAATGCCGGACCGCCCGCTCCTGCTCTGCGTTTAGGCCGGCGTCTCGTGCCCCGTAGCGCACGCCGCTCTCTTACCCCTTCTCCCCAGCCCCCCGCAAGAGGGGGGCGCGGCCCGCGACGAGTCGACTAGACTAGACTAGCCGCTCGTGCAGTCCATTTGGGCGTCGTCGCGCGTGAGGACCGCCAGCTGGTCGATGAGCGTGTCCTCACCGTCGCGGAGGCCCTTCAGCCGATCCATCACCCGCACCGCGTCCCCGTACGGCAGTGAATTTTCGAAGTCCACGAACACCACTCGATCGGTCGTCTTGGCCTCGAGCATGGGCCTGATGGTCTGCGGCAGCTCGCTGAGGTTGACCGATTGTTCGGCGGTGCCCTCCGCGACCACGATCGTCCCGTCGAGGCGCGCGCAAACCGTCACCGTGTCCCCCGATTGGTCGGCCGGCACCTCGTCGTCGTCAAGCTCGGGCGGGATCTCGAGCGAGATGTTCCGCATGAGGATCGGCATCGTCACCAGGAAGATGATGAGGAGGGTGAACACGACATCGACGAGGGGCGTGACGTTGATGTCGCTCTTCCGACTGCGGGACTGAGACATTGTGGTCTAGTGTCCTGGATCAGAAGTTCGCGATCACACTTCGGCCGCCCCTGGCGGGGCGTGGGCGGCCGAAGTGCTTGCTTTCTCGAATTTTATCCACGGACAGTTTCTCGATTGTTGCGTTTCGTGTGCCTGGAAACTTCGTTTCCCGGCACACTAGATCTCCCGGTACTCTTCCGTCCCGAGCTCGACGTTGCGCACGCCGATTTCGTGCAAGGCATCGATCACGGGGTACACGGTGCCGTAATCGATGTCCGGGACGACCTTGAGGTAGACCGTCCCGGTATTCTCGACGTCATCCCTATCCCATTCCTCCTGAACCCCCTCCTGCATCTCCTCGGGACTGTCCACCTCGTCGCGATCGACGTACAGCGTCCCGTCCGAGTCGATCACGACGATCGGCTGGTTCGCGTCTTCCGGCGCCGCGTGAAACTCGGTCTCCGGCATCGGAACGGACTTGCCGCGCTCCATCTCCGGCGTGATCACCATGAAGATGATGAGCAAGATCAGCGCGACATTGACGAGCGGGGTAACGTCGATGTTGTCGGATACCGACGACTCCCGCTTCTTGACGGGCCGAATCTTGTTGCGCTTTTTGCGCTTCTCCTTTGCGCCGTCGAGATCCATGACTACACGCGTCCCTCCTTGAGGACATAGTCGATGAACTCGGACGACACGTCGTCCATATCGACCACCATGTTGTCGATCCGCCCGGAGTAGTAGTTGAAGAAGATCGCCGCCGGGACGGCGACGAGCAGGCCGAGCGCCGTACCGTAGAGCGCCTCCGCCATCGCCGGGCCGATCACCTCGATACCGCCGCCGCCGTGCTCGAGGAGCGAGAACGCGTTGATGATACCGATGACGGTGGTGAGGAGCCCCACGAACGGCGCGATCGAGCTGATGGTCGCCAAGCCGCCGAGGCCTTTACGCAGGCTCGCCGTCTCGCGCTCCTTCACCCGCTCGAGCGATCGGTTCACCGAGTCGATGATGTCGAAGTCCCCGATCTCGTCGGGCCCCTCCATGTCCAGCGCCTCACGCCCCTGCCGGTAGGCCTCCAGGCCGGCGCCGACCACGCTGGCGACGGGACTCTTTTCGTGTCGACGCGCCGCGCTGAGCGCTTCGTCGATACGGCGTTTATTCAGATACTCCCGAAGCTGGAGCACGTAGTTGTACGTTTGTTTTGACGCGCGCGAGAACGTCACCCCGCGCTCGATGACCACGACCAGGACGAATGCCGACAGACCAAGCATGAAGATCATGAGGAACTGCACGATGAGGCTCATGTCCCCCCATGCTTCGACTAGACTAAACTCTTCCATGGCGACGTTCCTTGTTGTGTCCGATTGGCTTGGCGTGCTGGTCAGGGGCGGACGGGGACGCCGATCCCTGCTCGATTACTGATACTGCTGCCTGTAGTTGAAAGTGATCGTCGTGCACACCGGATGCGCGCGATCGAGGTCGTAGCGCCACTGGCGCATGTTCGACAGGATCCGATCGTCGTAGGCCGAGTAGCCGCTGGACTGTTGAACGTCCAAGCTGTCGACCGCCCCGGTTGCGTCTAGGCACATGCGAACCTGGGCCGTCACCACGTCTCGACCATCGCGTCGAATTCGGTCCTGGGTCCGGGTGTCCGGCATGATGTTTTGATCCCCGGACACGCGAGTCAGCTGATCCGGAGGCACCACATCCGGCTCGTCCGGCGGCGCCTCGGGCGGCGGGGCCCCAGAGCCATCGATGGCCCCGCCCACCACACCGCCAAGTTGGCCGCCGGTGACCCCGCCCTCGACGCCTCCCGCGACCCCCTCGAACTCCTCCTCGGTCATCGCGTCTTCGGGCTCGTCTCGCTCGGGATCCGGCTGTACGGTCTCATCGACCTCACGGACGATCTCATCGGGGATCTCGTCGGGCGGATCCGACGCGGGCGGCGGTGGCGGCGGCGGCGGCGGCGGTGCGCGCAGCGCGACCTCCACATCCGGAAGGTCCAGCTTCGTAAGCACCCAGTACGACCGCACGAGAAGGAAGGTGATCCCGAAGACGTGGACCGCGATCGAGATCCCCACGAAGATGCTCATCCATCCGCGGCGCTTTTCGGACTTGGCTGAGACGTAATTCTGGAACATACGCCCGTGCTCCGCTCTCAGAGCCGCGATCGGCTTGAGTCGGCCGTCAAAACGCGCATCTGCAACGCGATCCGGCGTCGCTCCTCAGTGATGGGTGTCCTACCCACGCCTTCGTCGCTGCCTTGTCTCGCTTGCATGGTCACGCTTTTTGCTCGGTTTGCAAACCGGTCGTGCGCTAGGTATCGGAGTCGCCTTCGGCTGCGGTCTCCTCGCCCTCCGACTCGTCCCCGTCCCCGTCCGCGTCATCGTCCCCGTCCGC
>SLNH01000182.1 GCA_007133195.1 Nannocystineae bacterium
CCGCACCGAGACCGAAGGCAACGAAGATGATCGCAGGAAGGTCACCGCCGCGCCCACGGGCGACGGCTTCGTGCGAATCACTGCGCTCGTCACGCCGGAGGAGTCGGCGCGCATCCTCGATGCGATCGACACCGCGGCCGAGCGCGTCTCCGCGGAAAGCCAAAACCGCGGGCAACCGCTATCGCGTGCCGATGGGCTCTGCCACGTCGCGGAGAGCTACCTGCGCGGCGATGCCCCCGATCGGCCTCCCGTCGAGCTCGTCGTCACCGCCCCCCGCTCAGTACTTTCGACGTCGACCGGCGCAGCCGAGCGCGTCTCCGCGGAAACGCATCAGGGCGATCGTCACACCCGACAGCCATCGGTACCCGGGCTAATGATAGAGGGTGACCAAGGCACCAGGGCTGCCGGCGATCACCCCGCCCTGCGAAACACTGCGGCCACGACGCCCCCCGACGCGAAAGCCGACGCGAAGGCCGACGCGAAGGCCGGCGCGAAGGCCACCCGTGACATTCCAACCATCGGCGAGACACCGATTTCCGCGGAAACCGCCCGCCGGCTCGCCTGCGATGCCGGCGTCGTACGAGTTACGACCGACGAGTGCGGCACCCCGCTCGACGTAGGCCGGAAAACCCGCACCATCTCGCCCGCGCTTCGCCGCGCGCTAAAGCTCCGCGATCGCGGCTGCGCATGGCCCGGCTGCGAAAGCCACCGGTTCGTCGATGCCCATCACATCACCCACTGGGCCGACGGTGGCGAGACCAAACCCGATAACCTCGTCCTCCTGTGCCGCTTTCACCACACACTCGTCCACGAACGCGGCTTTCGCATCGAACCGCGCGAGCGCGGCTTCGCCTTCCTCGATCCCCATGGACGCCCCCTCCCCTACGCCCCAAAGCGCAAGCCCGCCTGCATAGACACGCTGCTACAGGCCCACGCCGACCGCGGCCTCTACATCGACTCCGAGACCAACATGCCAAAGTGGAGCGGCAAGCCCCCCGACTACAGCGCCTGCATCGACTCTCTCCTCGCCGAAGCCCTCCACCATCGAGGCCAGGTCCGAGACGCCCTTGACGAGGACCCGAACGTCCGCGAGCAGATCCTCGTCGGCCGTAATCCGGGAATAGGCACGCCCATGTTCCCGCGCTAGCGCGATAACCGACTCACGCCGTGGCGCGGAAGAGATCGCCGGGGCGATCTCCGAGGGGCGGGCCGAAGAAGTGCGAACTCAACCTCGCCGCGGCGCGCTGACCCGGCCACGGTCCGCGCGGCGCTCTCGCTCTCACCGGGTAGCGGCCAAGGCCCCAAGGCTTGCGCCTGCAGTCCCGACCGGCGCATGCTTTCGGCATGGCCGCCCCTCGAAAGGAGCTCGAGGAGCTCCACCAGATCGTGGACGAGCTGGCCGACGAGGACATCGCCCGGGCGAAGGAGCTACTCGCCCGGTTGCGCCTGGAGCGCACGCTCGCCGAGGCGCCCGAAGACGACGAACCCCTCACCGACGAGGACCGCGAGGCGATCCGCGAGGGCGGCGACGCTTATGAGCGCGGCGATGTGGTTGCCGATGAGGACCTAGACGCCGAGCTCGCCAGGCTTCGCGGCGAGGCGCCCTAGTTCCTGATGGAGCGAGCCGTCACGTGGGCGCGACCGGCTGTCAAGGCGCTGGCTCGGGCCGACCCGGCAACCGAGCGGCGGCTTCGCGAGGCTGTGACGGCTCTCGCTCGTTACGGACGAGGCGACGTAAAAAGACCGAAGGGCTACAACCCGGCGCGATACCGACTCCGCGTGGGTGAGTGGCGAGTCATCATGGAGCTTCGGCCGGGCGAGCTCATCGTTCACAGCGTGCTCCACCGGCGCGAGGCCTACAGATGGCGCGCGGTGTTTCCAGCTCACCGGTACGGCATTGCTGCCCCCGGCAGCCCCGACCGCGCAAGCGGGCGGGCTCAGCAATCCGAAATCACGCCGATGAGCGCGCTTCCACCGCGAGCTGCTGGCGCGCGGCGGATCGGTCGAGTCCGGCTCTGGACTCCTCGTGTGGCTCCGCGGTGGACCGAGCGGCATCGTTGACGGATGGGATTAACTCGAGCCAAGAGCACTACGTGCAGCTGCGCAGCGATACAGGGCGAGCGCCCTCGCGCACGCGGCCGTCCTGCCCGAGCTGGAAAACCGTAGCAGACCATGCTCACCTACAAGGCGATGTACAGGACTGTCGAGGGAGGCGTGCACGCCGAGGTGCTCGACTTCCCCGGGGTCATTACGTCGGCGCCGGACATCGAGAGCGCCCGCCGGATGCTCGGAGGCGCGCTCGTGGACATGGCTGAGACCAGCCTCCTGCGCGGCGAGCCGCTGCTGACGCCAGACCCGGGCGTGACGGATCCGGAGGCCGACTTGAAAGAGCCGATCCACCTACTTCTCCAGGCTGCCAGCCGCATCAGTACCGCCGCCGCCGGCTGACGCAGCGCCGCGACCTCCTCAAGCACCTCCGCCAGCACGGTTGCGCGCTGGTGCGCGAAGGCGACGAGCATTCCATCTGGGAGAATCCGGCGAGCAGCCGCCGTACGTCGGTTCCGCGGCACCGCGAGATCCCGACGTTCACGGCGGTCCGAATCTGCAAGCAGCTCGCGGTCCCGCCCCCGCTCAGCTGAAGGGATTTTCGATTCGCAGCTCGGGAAAGAGTGCGAAGTCTCGATCGCGGCTCAGCAGTCGCTCGACGCCGTGCGCGAGGCAGAGCGCTGCGACGCGGCCGTCATGCACGATGGGACCTCGCACGCGCGGGCGCTGCAGAAGGTCGGCGAGGATCCGAAGCGAGTCG
>SLNH01000390.1 GCA_007133195.1 Nannocystineae bacterium
CCCGCTGGAGCACCTGCTCCCGGGCCTGCGCAATCGGGGCCGGGTGCGGCGGCAGCCGTGCCCCCTCCGGGCATGGCGCCCCAGGTTTCGGCGCCCCCCGGGGCGCGCGGCCCGGCGCCCGGAATGGCGCCGCCGCCCGGGTTTGGGGGCGGCGGCTTCGGCGGGGGATCGGTGGGCGGCGAGTCCGTAGATGAACTCGGCGGCGCGCGCGCCGTCGAGGTGGCCGCGATGTTCGGCGGCTCGGTGGTGGGCGTCAAACACGTCTCGAACCCTCGGGGCGGCAAGATTACCTCGACCACCTACATGCTATTGGGGGGCGGGGCGCTCTTGCTCCTTCTGGCCGTGGTCGCCTTCATCGTCGCCGTCACGAATACGGCGGCCAACCAGACTGCCCTCCAGCAGCACCTGGGCGCAGGTCAGCCCTATCACGAGTTCCGGCCAGAACGGATCAGCCTGCTCTGGGATTGGGTGGGGTTCGCGGGGCTTTTTGGCGGCGCCGCGGCGATCATCGGAGGCCTGGTCCGCTGGCGGGACGAGCGGGTCCAGCCGTTCTGCAAGGTCGGCACCGCTGAGGACGTGGACTTCGCAGTGAGCGGCACGCCCGATCCGTCGTTCCCGCTCGTCGCGCCGTCCGGCGACGACTTCGTCCTCACTGTGAGCTCCGAGATGGACGGCGAGATGACGGTGGAGGGCCGAAACCACCGGCTCGCCGACCTTCAGGCCGAAGGGCGGGCGCGCCCCTCGTCCCGCGTCGCTGGCGCCACGGAAGTGCCCATCCCCGAAGGGGCGAAGTTCAACGTTACGGCAGGCAAGACGACCTTCGTCGTCTCCCCCGTGCCCAAGCCAAAACGCTACCCCGTCCCCCTGTTTGCTTCCATGGAGCCGTCTTTGCTGGCCTTCCTCGGCGGTACGGCGGCAGCTCTCGGGCTCCTTCTCATCCTCATCTACACGATTCCGCCGAGCGCGCGCGGCATTCCGCTTAGCGGTGATCCGGATCGCGACCGCGACAGCCGGGTGCAGACGTCCGCGCTCGAGGATCCGCTGCAAGAAGAAGATGAGGAGGACGGCGACGAGGAGGCCGGCGGCGATGGCGTAGCCATGGAGATGGAGGAGGGCGAGATGGGGGATCCGGACGAAGCCCAGGAAGACGAGGCTCGCGCCGAGATCGAAGATCGCGGCGAGGAGACGGAGCAGATCTCCGAGACGGAGGCCGTAGACCAGGCGCGCGAGGCTGGTATCGCCGGGCAGCTAGCGGCCGACGAGGGTGACACCTTTGCTTCGCTCACCGGCGCGGCAGACTTCACGTCCGGTCTGGATGACCGCGACGTCCAGGGCGGCATGCTCGGCGACGCCGGCGCGATGCAAGGCAACTGGGGCGGTGGCGTGTCCGGCGTGGGCGCGGGCGGCGGCGGTGACGGCATCGGCACCATCGGAAGTGGCCGCTACGGCACCATCGGCGGCGGTGCGGGCACCGGTTCGGGCTACGGCCGCGGCGACGGCGCAGAGGGATTGCAAGACCGCGAGGGCCGGCAGCCCGAGGTGCACGTCGGCACGGCGCAAGCCACCGGTGAGCTCGACAAGGAGATCATCCGCCGCTACATCCGGCGCCAGCTCGATCGCATCCGCCACTGCTACGAGCGCGAGCTTCAGGTTCGCGACGGGCTCGCGGGAACGGTCAACACCCAGTTCCAGATCAGCCCGAACGGAAGCGTGATGAACGTCAGCGCTTCCGGGCTCGGCAATGACAACGTCGAGAGCTGCGTAGCGGGGGCGATCGAGGTCATCCAATTCCCGGCTCCTGACGGCGGCGGTCTCGTCAACGTCAACTACCCGTTCACATTCCAGCCCTCCGGGTGAGCGGACGGCCGAGCGCGCCCGGTCGCGCTCGGCGCCCGCGCCCACGCACCGACCGCCCGGCTCGGGCAAAGCCCGGGCCGGGTTCTTGTGCGCTAGGCCGCATTGGCCTATGTTGGAGCGAGGCGCGCCCCGAGCCCAGGAGGATCAAAGCGCATGCGACTCAACTACTTGGCAGTGCCCTTGGCGGTCGCGATCGCCGCCGCGTGCATCGACCAGGACGAGAGACATTCCATCGATCTGCTAAACGACGGGATCGACTCGTTCGACGTCGGCGAGGAGTCCAGGGCCATCGAGGCCCTAGAGGAATCCACCCACTACGACCCCACGAACCACAGGGCCTGGTACGTGCTTGGCCAGGTCCACAATGTGCGGGGCGAGTGGGAAGAGGCGGCCGCCGCGCTGTCCGAGGCAGTCAAGTACGAGGACCAGGATCCGATGTACCAGTTCCAGCTCGGCGAGGCGCTGGTCGAAAGCGGTCAGTACGACCTCGCCGAGACGCACCTCGACCAGGCGCTGGAGCTCAACGACCGGCTGTTCCGTGCGTGGTACTTCCTGGGGCGCGTCTACGATCGGACCGCCAGACCCGACGAGGCGGCGGCGGCATGGACGCGCGCCGCCGAGCTGAACCCCTACTACGGGCCGGCCTTCGTCGAGCTCGGGCGCCTTTACTTGCGCTGGGACATGATCGACGAGGCCATCAGTGTGCTCGAGCAGGGCAGCATGCACGTGCGCGGTGAGGACGACCTGAGCGATCTCTACTACTTTTTGGGCCTCGCCTACGAAAGCAACCAGCAGCGCGACGAAGCGGTCGAGGCGTTTAGCGAGGCGCTTGCGGTGAGGGCGGGCAACGAGGAGGCGAGGCTGCAGCGGGGCTTCGTCTACGCGGACATGGGAGAGCTCGAAAAAGCCAAAGATGATCTCACCGAGTTCGTCGATCGCGGCGGCGGGGGCGTCGAGTTCAACCTCCAGGTGGCCAACACCCGGCTACAGCGCCTTCGCGCCCGACAGTGAGCTCGTCGTCTGGCCACCGGGCCCTGGCGCATTCCGTGCGGCCGACGTCATTCGCGTCGCCCGTGCGCCTCGCGCGGGACCGCGTATTTGCGCCGTGGCCGATTGTCGTCCTAAGCGGCTGATCAGAAACTAGTTTCCGTGTTATAACCGCGACCCTGGGACGGTCGTCACGTCCCGGATCGCCGGGAGGCAAAACGCCCATGGAAGTCCGCACCGAGTGGAGGGAGCGCCTGCGTCGCTCGAGCGACTGGTCCGGCCTCATCGAGGAATTCGAGCGAGAGGCCGAAGCCGTCGATAACGCGTCGACCCGCGCAGAGCTGCTCTTCGATCTGGCCGCGCTCACCGAAGAGATCGTTCCCGAACAAGAGCGCGCGCTCGGCATCTACCAGCGCGCTTGGGAGCTTCACCCCGATAACGTGGAGCCGCTGTCGCGGGCGCGCGAGCTCTACCGTCAGCTCGGGCGCCTGGAGATGGTGGCCGAGCTCGGAGAGCTCGAGCTCAAGGGGAAAGAAGGCGCGCCCGGGCAGGGCGAGCTCGCGGGCCTCGTCGGCGAGGCGCTCCTCGACATGGGCGACCGCGAGCGGGCGCTCGCTCTCCTGGAGCAGGCGGTCGAGCTCGATCCCGAGTCCATCCGGGTCAAGGATGCGCTGGCGGCGCTGTCCTACGAGTCCGAGTTTTGGGAAGGCGACGTCGAGCGCCTGGAGACTCAGGCCGAAAATGTGGACTCGAGCACGGGGGCGCGCATGCTGCTCCGCGCGGCGCGTATCGTGAAGCTCGAGGTGGGTGAGGGCGAGCGCTACGAATCGCTGCTTCGCGCGTCGCTGTCGCGGGATCCGCAGTGCGAGGCCACAAACCGGCTCTATGAAGCGCTCCTCAGCCGCAGCGAGCGCTGGGAAGAGCTCGAGGCTCATCACGAGCGGCGGGCGTACGCGGCCGCCGACGAGTCGGAGCGCGCGGAGCTCTACCGCCGGTTCGCGCTGGAGTGGGTGCAGCGGTTCGATGATCGCAAGCGCGGGGCGGGGTTTTTCGCGCGCGCCCTCCACGAGTCTGCGCAAAACGGCGCCACTCAACTCAAGTCGGTGGTGGCGGCGTTCGTCTTGGTCAAAGAGATTTACGGCGGACGCGGCGAATGGGAGCACGTGCTCGGCCTCGCAGATGCCTGCCTCCCGCATCTGCGCGACGAGCCGAAACTCTACGTCGCGACGCAAGCTTCTCGCATCGCCGGCGAGGAGCTCGGCGACGCCGACCGCTCCGAGCGCTACGCCGAGATCGCGCGGGCCATCGAGCCGGACCATCCGGCGCTCGCCGGCATCCGTGACGGTTCGGTCAAAGGCGATGGCGCGGCCGAAGGCGCCGATGGCTCGGCCGAAGACCCTGATGGGGCGGCGCCCGCAGAGGCCGCGGCGGGGACGCCCGACGTAAATGTGGATGAGCAGCCTGCGGGCGCGGAGGCCGAGGAGCCTGCGAAAGATTCCTCCGACCAGGCGGCCGGCGCGGCCGAGGGGGCGGACCAGGGCGACGAACAGGCGACGCCGCCGCGCCCTGAGTACGGGGCGGCTGTCGAGCCACCCGAGGAGATCTCCGACGAGCTCAGGTCCGCGATGGACACGGCGCGCGAGGCGGAGGCGCAGGGCACCGACAAGGCGATCGAGGCCTGGCGGCAGGTGATCGCCGACAGCCCCGAGGCGCGCGCGCCGCGGCGCGAGCTCGCGCGGGTTTTGCGGGAGGCGGAGCGGTGGACGGCGCTGGCCGAGGCGCTCAAGGACGAGGAGCAGAAGGCGGCGACGAGCAGCGCGCAAAAGGCGGACGTCTTGCGCGAGCTCGCCGCGGTTTACCGCGACCACCTGCGCCAGGACATGGTGGCGGTCAGCACCCTGTCTCAGGTCCTCACCCACCGTCCGGACGACATAGAGGTCCTCGATCAGCTGGCCGCTCAGTACGAGTCGATGAAGCGGTGGCCGGACTTGGTGTCCACGCTCGCCAAGAAGGCCGAGGTCGTCGCGGACGAGCAAAAGAAGATCGAGCTCCACCTGCAGATCGCGAACCTGTACATCGAGCGGTTCTCCAACCAAGCCGAGGCGATCAAGGCGTTCGAGAAGGTCCTCGAGCACGATCCCGATCACGAGGAGGCCATCGGTCACCTCATGGCGGTCTACGAAAAGCGCCGCGATTGGGAAAAGCTCCTCCGGCTCAAGGAGCGCGAGATCGATCGCATCGAGGACGCGGACGAGCGGCTCGACAAGACCTACGAAGTCGCGAAGCTGGCCAATTCGCGCCTCAAAAAGCCCGACGTGTGCACGACGTGGTGGGCGCGGGTGCTCGATCTCGACCCCGCGCACGAGGAGGCGCTCGCCGAGCTGGAGAAGCTGTACGAGCGGTCCAAAAATTGGGAGAAGCTGGCCGAGGTCTGCTCCAAAAAGGCCAACATCGCCGCGGACAGCCGGGCGCAGGTGGAGTCGCTACAGAAGCTCGGCCTGCTGTACACCGACAAGCTCGAAAACCCGCAAAAGGCCATCGAGGCGTGGCAGCGGCTGCTCGAGATCGACGAGAGCCACCGGCGCGCGCAGGACGCGGTCAAGAAGCTTTACGTCGCCGAGCGCGCCTGGGACGACCTCGAGACGTTTTACCGCAGCCGCGGCAAGATCGACGAGTTCGTGCGCGTCCTCGAGCGGCAGGTCGATCAGGGCGAAGAACAGGATCGCGTCGCCCTGGCGATGCGTATCGCGGCGATCTACCGCGACGAGATCGAAAAGCCCGACCGTGCGATGCGCGCCTTCGAAAAGGTGCTCAGCTTCGACGAGGAAAACCTCGAGGCGGCCGAGGCGCTGATCCCCCTTTACGAGGGCGGTCGCGATCCGAGGAAGCTCGTCCGTGTGCTGGAAATCCAGCTCGCGCAAACCGAGGATCCAAAGCTCCGTCAGGAGCGGCTGCGCTACCTGGCGGAATACAGCGAGCAGAAGCTTAGAGACAAGGGCGCCGCGCTGGGCTGGTGGCTCAGGGCCCACGAAGAAGACCACGCGGCGGAGTGGATCCGCGCCGAGGTGGAGCGGCTCGCCGGGGAGACCGGCGCTTGGCAAGAGGTCGTGGAGGCGTACGAGGCCTCTTACGACAAGTTCGGCGACCGGCTCGACGCGCTGCCGCTCATGCAGGTGGTCGCCCGGGTCCAGGAGAGCGAGCTCGGGGAGATCGATCGCGCCCTCGAGACGTGCCGCGGCATCCTCGATCTCGATCCGCAGAACGAAGCGGCGATGGGGGCGCTCGAGCGCCTTTACCTCGGCAAGCAGGAGTTCGAGGAGCTGCTCGCGATCTCGCGCAAGAAGCTCGATCTCACCGAGGAGCCGGAGGCGCGGCGCGAGATCCAGGCCCGAATCGGGCAGCTTTACGAGGTGGAGCTCGAAGACCAGAGCCGGGCGATCGATACCTACATGCAGATCCTCGACGAGCACGGCGAGGATCTGGAGGCGCTGTCCGCCCTCGATCGGCTCTACGCCCAGGGGGAGCGGTGGGAGCAGCTCGCGGAGGTGCTCACGCGGCAGCTCGCGCAGGTGCTCGAGGACGAGACGCCTGACCGGTATGTGCAGGTCTTGTTCCGCCTGGGCAGCATCCGCGAGGAGCACCTCGGCGACACCGAGGGCGCCATCGAGGCCTACCGCGACATTCTCGCTCGGCAGCCAAGCCACGACGGCGCGCGCGAGGCCCTGGAGCGGAGGCTGGGCGACGCGGACCACAAGCTCGCGGCGGCGAACATCCTCGAGCCGATCTACGAGGCGATCGAGGAGTGGGCTCGCCTGGCCCAGGTCTACGAGATCCAGCTCGAGACCGACGATGATGTGTTTCGGCGCGTGGAGCTGCTCATGCGCATCGGGGCGATCTCCGCCCAGCGGCTCGGTGACGCGGAGGGCGCGTTTAACGCGTACGCGCGCGCGATCCGCGAGGATCCCGCCACCGAGGGGGCGCGCGAGCAGATCGAAGAGCTGTGCGGCCTCCTCGACGACGGCTGGGGGAGGCTCGTCGAGCTGTACGAGAGCGCTCTCGCCCGCGACGACCTCGACATCCCGCTCGCTCACGAGCTGTCGCTCAAGATGGCCCGCGCCTACGAGGAGCGGCTGGACAACACCGACAAGGCGGTCGAGCACTACCGGCGCGCGCTCCAGATCGAGCCGGACGACGTCTCCGCCATCGAGGCGCTCGAGCGGATTTTCACCCGCGACGAGAGCTATCCCGATCTCCTCGACGTCTACCGGAAGAAGGTCGACATTTCGAGCGACGCCGAGGAGCGGCTGTCGATCCTATTTCGCATCGCCTCGATTCACGAGGAGATGCTGCAAAGCCCCGAGGAGGCGATCTCCGCCTACAACGAGATCATCGGCCACGACGGCGACAACCTGCACGCGCTTCGCGCGCTCGACCGCCTCTACGTGGCCGGCGAGCAGTGGCAAGATCTCGGTGACAACCTGATTCGCCAGCTCACGCTCGCCGAGGAGGACAGCGAGCGTATCGGGCTCCTGCTGCGCCTGGCCGAGCTCCGCGAGACCCAGCTCTCGGAGGTGTCGGCGGCCATCGAGACGTACCGCCAGGTGCTGGAAATCCAGCCGGACAACCCCGACGCGGTCGCGGCCCTCGAGCGCCTGCTCGGCACCGAGGAGCACGAGCTCACGATCGCCCAGATCCTCGAGCCGATCTACCAGTCCACGGCCGACTGGCAGCGGCAGGTCGGCGTCTACGAGATCATGGCACGCCATGCCTTCGATCCCGAGCGCCGAATCGAGCTCCTTCACGTGATCGCGGAGCTCTACGAGGTCGGCGGCGAGAGCGGGGAAGACGCGTTCAAGACGTTTTCCCGCGCGTTTCGCGAGGACCCGAGGAACGAGGCGACCCAGCGCCAGCTCGAGCGGCTCGCGCGTTCCCTCGACGGGTGGCGAAACGTCGTGTCGCTGTACGACGAGGTGATCGCGGAGGTCGGCGAGGACGATCTGAAGGTCCACCTTCTGTGGCGGCTCGCTCAGATCTACGAAGTCGAGCTCATGGAGGACGAGAACGCGGTGTCGACGTACGCCCGGATCCTCGAGGTGGCGCCCGGTCACGTCGAGTCCGCGTCGGCCATCCAAGCGATCCACGAGCGGAACGCGGACTATCCGGCGCTCGTGGAGGCGCTCAGGCGCAAGAGCGAGCTCTTGTTCGATCTGCCCGAGCGCAAGGAGCTCCTGTACAGGGCGGCGCAGATCGAGGAAGAGATCCTCGATGACGTCGAGGCGGCGATCAAGACGTACCACAGCGTGCTCGATCTCGACGACGTGGACGTCCCCGCCATGGACGCGCTCGAGCGGCTCTACATCCGCCTCGAGCGATGGGAGCCGCTCAAGGACGTTTACGCGAAGAAGGCCGATCTCGCCGAAGACCCGGACGAAAAGAAGCGCATGCTCTACGTCCTGGGCCAGGTATTCGACCGCGAGCTCGGCGACGTCGACAAGGCGATCGAGACGTATCAGGCGATCCTCGACATCGAGGCCGACGAGCTGCCCGCGATTCAGGCCCTCGATCGCCTGTTCGGCCAAGCCGAGCGGTGGTACGACCTGCTGCAGAACCTCGAGCGCCAGGGGGAGCTCGCCGAATACACCGGCGAGGCGGTCGGTCTGAAGTATCGTATCGGCCGGCTCTGGCAGGAAAGGCTCCAGGATCTCGCGCGGGCGATCGAGACCTACCGCGAGGCGCTCGAGCTCGATCCGGGGCACCAGGATACGCTTTGGGCGCTCGACGGCCTGCTCCGTAGCGAGGAGGGTGAGCCGGTGATGGCCGCCCGGGTGCTCGAGCCCATCTACGAGGCTTCGGCCGAGTACGGCAAGCTCATCGACGTGCTCGAGGTGATGGCCGTGCACGCCGAGGACCCGATCGGGAAGGTCGAGCTCCTCCACCGCGTGGCCGAGCTGTACGAAACCCGCCTCGAGCGGGCGCACGACGCGTTCGATGCGCACGCGCGCGCGCTGCCGGAGGAGTCATCGAACGAGCTCACGCTGGGGCACCTCGAGCGTCTGGCGAGCTGGACCGGCCAGTGGGATGCACTGGCGCGGCTTTACGCGGCTGAGGCCGAAAAGTCGATCGACGTCCCCCAACAGGTAGATCTGCTCACGCGCCTCGCGCGCGTCTACGAGGAGGAGCTCGGCCAGGCGGAGGAGGCGATCGCTGTCTACCAGCGGATCCTCGACGCCGAGTTCGACAACCGACAGGCCGTCCACGCGCTGGATCGTTTGTTCACGGCGGCGGGGCGGTGGTCGGAGCTCGCGGAGATTCTGCGCAAGGAGGTCCAGCTCGCGGAGTCAGACGACGAGATCTTGGCCTTGCAGTTCAGGCTGGCGCAGGTCCTCGAGCAGAGCTTGGGCGATCTGCCCGCCGCCATCGACGTCTACCGCGAGATTCTCACCACGGATCCGGGGCACGCGCCCACGCTGAGCGCGCTCGAGATGATCTTCCTCGAGGGCCAGCACGAGCTCGAGATCGCCGCGATCATCGAGCCGCTTTACGAATCTGCGGGCGAGTACGAGAAGCTCCACAAGATCTACGAGGTCCAGCTCGGCAAGCTCGAGGGCCACGGCGAGCGGCAGCAGATGCTGCAGCGACTGGCGGAGCTCGCCGAGGAGCAGCTCGCGGATCCCGAGCGCGCGTTTGCGTGGTGGGGGCAGGCGCTTTCCGAGGACCCTCGCTCGGAGCTGGCCGTGGAGCAGGTGGAGCGTCTCGCGCGAGACGTCGCGCTGTGGCCGGACCTCGTCAACGTGTACGCGAACGTCTTGGCGCGGCACGCTGAGACCGACGTTCAGCGCGACACGCTCATGCGCCTTGCGCGCGTATACGAAGAAGAGCTCGTCGATCCGACCCAGGCGGTGGAGACGTATCTCCGCGTCCTTTCGCTCGACGAAAACGACGCCGACGCGCTCGAGGCGTTGGATCGCCTCTACACGGCGTCTGGGATGTACGACGAGCTGGTGGAGATCCTGCGCCGACGTATCGCGGTCACCCTCGACGGCGACGAGATCATCGGCATGCAGCTCCGCCGGGGGCACCTGTTCGCCGAGGCGCTGGGCGACATGGACGCGGCGCTCGGCTGCTTCGAGCAGGTGCTCGAGCAAGACACGCGAAACCGCGAGGCGCTGGAGGCCGAGGAGCGGCTGTATTTCCGGCGTGAGGCGTGGCGAGAGCTGTACGACACCTACGAAAAGCTCATCGACGTCGCCGACGACGACGAGGAGCTCGCCGGCGTCTACGCGCGGATGGCGCGCATCGCGTCCGACGCGCTGGCGGATGAGGACGGGGCGGTGGATATGTGGACGCGCGTCCTCGACATTCGCGGCGAGGAGCCGCAGTCGCTGTCGGCGCTCGCGGATCTCCACGCGCGAGGCGAGCGGTGGAACGACCTCATCGACGTTCTCGAGCGCGCCGTCACCGTCGCCCCGGACGAGACTGCGCAAATCGCCCTTCACAAACAGATGGGGCAGGTTTGGTCACAGCGGCTCGACCGCGAGCGGAATGCGCTGGACGCCTGGCTGCGCGCCTACGAGCTGGATCCGTACGACCTGCAGACGCTGCAGGCGCTCGCCCACCTCTATCGCCAAACCCAGGCGTGGGAGGAGCTGTCTCAGACGCTTCGTCGGATCCTCGACGTCGCGCTCACCTCCGACACCGTCGCGGAAGACAACATCATCGAGCTTTACGTCCAGCTCGGCCAGCTCGAGGGGGACATCCTGGGGCGCGTGGACGAGGCGGTGGAGGCGTGGCGCCGGGTGCTGGCCCTGGCGCCGGCGGATCACCGGGCGCTGAGCGCCCTCGAGCAGCTGTTCTCGCGTGAGGGGCGCTGGGAGGAGTGCGTCGAGGTGCTCGAGCGCCGCGCCAGCGTCACAGAGGATCTCGGCGCGCAGATCGAGACGCTGCTTCAGGTCGGCTCGATCTGGGAGGAGCACGTCCTCGACACCGAGCGCGCGGCGGCGACGTTCGAGCGCGTGCGGGAGGCCGAGCCCCAAAACGCGATGGCCAGCGCCCGGCTCGAGGATCTGTACCGCGCTTCGTACCAGTGGGAGCAGCTAAACGAGATCCTCCTCGAGCGGGTCGAGCACACCGACGACCAGCAGGAGCGAATCCGGCTTTTGCAGGCGGTGGCTCAGATCTACGAGCAGGAG
>SLNH01000207.1 GCA_007133195.1 Nannocystineae bacterium
CGGGGAGTCTTCAGTGCTATTGACGCCATTTGGTACGACTTTTGGGGGCACAGCATTGCTTACTATTGATGCGTGATAGTCGACTCCCTTATCAGGAACTCGCCGAGTTGTTTGTCGGGTTCGGAACAGAGGGCCGCCGGGCGCGAATCTGGTTGGTTGGTACGCGTTCGCGCTGTTCAGATCCAAATCTTCTCGCACATCCAATCGGAGGGAGCCAAACTGTCTCTTGGGCTTACCGTGAAGAACCAGGCAGTTGGATTCCGAGTAACAGAAGAGGAGGCAATCCATATGCTGCAAGCACTCTGGAGCATGATTGTGCGACATGCGTTGAAAGCGGTCAGTTTCCTGGCTTTGATCGGTTTGCCAGGGGTGGCTTGCGATTCGCTTCCCGTTGAACCCGAAATGCCTACAACGTATCTCGACGCCTGCGCATCGGACGAAGATTGCGCCCCCGAGTTCGAGTGTCGCGAGTTGTCCGGGACGGGGCATGCCGGCGATGGCGTTACCGACTTCGTTTGCAGCCTTTCTTGCGACGATGCTTCTGACTGTCCAGAACTCCTTTCTGCTTGTGGAGACTTATCCTTTTGCTCAGAGGATGGGACATGCGCTCGGCGGTACTGCGCAACGCCTGACGGCTTAAGGTAGATGAGCGCTTGTGTGCGCTACATAGTCGATGCCTTCGAGGTTGACTGCGGCTCTGCGCGAGGCACCGGCAGTGCCCCACGAATGCTGCCTTCGTGGAACCGAAGTTCGTCGGCGAGACACCCCTCGCGCACGCGTTCCGGTCCCCCCCGGACGAAGTCCCTGGCACCTCACGGTCGGGGCTCGGGCACGGAGCTCCAACCTACTCGTCGACGACGACCGCGGTGCCGTAGGCGAGGAGCTCGGCGGCGCCCTGCATCACCGTCGAGGTGGTGAAGCGCACGCAGACCACCGCGTTGGCGCCCATGGAGACGGCCTGGTCGATCATCCGGTCCATGGCCTGCTCGCGGCTCTCGGCGAGCATCTTGGTGTAGTCGCGGACCTCGCCGCCGACCACGTTGCGCAGGGCGGCGAGGATGTCGCGTCCCACATGCCGGGCCCGAACGGTGTTGCCTCTGACGATCCCGAGCACCTGCTTGATCTCCTTGCCGGGAACCTCGTCGGTGGTGGAGACTAGGACCTTGTGACGAAAGCCCGTCACGGCGCCCGACTGCGACCTGATTAGCTCTTGGCTCATAGATCGATCTCCTCGTAGGGGTCACGGCCGATGCCGCGAACGCGCTGATAGACGGCCAAGCCTGCCAGGAGCACGGTTCCGGCGGCAAGCATGGAGACGGCGACCTTGATGGTCGTGGGGACCTCACCGTCGGTGAGGAAGGCGTGCCCCGCGATCCCGAGGAGGATGGCGAAGCCGGCTAGGAAGAGCGCGGTCGCAAGCCAAACCAGCCGGCGGGCTCCACGGCTCTCACGGGGCGGGATGATCTTGGCGTCTTGCATGATTCGGCCTCCTAGAGCGTCGGTGCTCTCTTTGATTCGCTGGAAGTCGGCGAGCTCCTCCCGGCATTGCGCGCAAGTGGAGAGGTGCTCGTCGAGGAGCGCTCGTTCGGATGGGTCGAGCTCTTTGTCGACGGCCTTCATGAGCAGATGCTCGAATGTCTCGTGGTTCTGCATGATGCTCAGCTCCTCTCCACGGGGGATCGGGTTTCGGTCGCCGCCTTCGGCCGCTCGGCGTCGATCAGCGCCTGCCGCAGGGACTTTCTTGCCCGGTACAGGCGGCTCATCACCGTCCCTTCGGGGCAGCCGAGGATCTCGGACAGCTCGCGGTAGGAGAGATCCTGGAAGTGGCGCAGCTCGATGATCTCGCGGAGGTCGGGCTCCAAGGTCGAGATGGCGGCGAGGACCCGTCGTTCCTCTTCGTTTTCGATGTATCGCGCCTCGATGGAGTCGGGGGAGGCGGCGTCGATCTCGTCCTTGTAGATCAGCCGTCCGCGACGGCCACAGAGGTCGAGGCAATGATTCTTCAGGATTCGGTAGAACCAGGGATAGAACTCCTTGTCCTGATCAAAGCTCGCTCGCGCGGTCAGAGCGCGGGAGGCCGCCTCTTGGCAGGCGTCCCTGGCTGCCTCACGGTCGCGCAGCATGCGCACCGCGGCGACATACCCGCGGCGCACGGCCTCATCGAGAAGGGTCTCGAAGCTCATCGGAAGGCTCCCGAAGGGAGGCTCGAGAATCTCGAACCTGTGGGCTGCTGTCTCCATGCCCGGTACTACTTGGGCGGCCCCCGAATATTCACGAGAAAACGCCCGGTGGCTACCGGCAATACGTCTAGCCCTGAAACAAGCGCACCGCGACCAAGCGAGCCCCTGGTGGCGTCGCAGACAGCGTGGTGCGCTTGTTTTTTGGCTAGCAGTGGTTTCAGGCGCTTGGTGCGCTTCAAATGCGTCCCAACTAAACGGATGGTACCTTGGCTGGGCGGCGAGCCAGAGTGAGCAAGGCGCGTATTTCGAGCCAGGTCTAGGGACAATTCTCGACTTAAGCTCGAATTATCATGATAATCCGAGCATGTACCTCGAAAGGGCGCTGAAGCTGCCCGAGCTTCCCGACCAGTCTTTCTTTCTTTGGGGGCCTCGCCAGACGGGGAAGAGTACCCTGCTTCGCGAGTCGTATCCCAAGGCAAGGCGGATCGACCTTCTGTCGTCACGGGAATTTGCTCGTTTTACCCGGGATCCCGGTCTTCTTCGTGAGGAGGTTCTGGCCTCTCGAGATCGCTTCGTGATCATCGACGAGATCCAGAAGGTGCCCGCTCTTCTA
>SLNH01000474.1 GCA_007133195.1 Nannocystineae bacterium
CTCGCGCGCGGCGGCATCGCGCACGTGCCGCGCGACGCGGTGATATCCCGCGCGGAGGAAAACCGTGAGACCGGCCTCGATCTCATGGATCGCGCCGGCGCTCTCATCACCTCGACCGAAACCGTCGTCTTCGACGCCCTGGGGCGCGCCGGCACCGACGACTTCAAGGCGATGTCCCGCCTCGTCAAATGACGGGGTGATTCGCGCCGTAAGCCGGCCGCTCCGGTGCCCGGTTCCGCCGGTGCCGGCCGCCGGGCTCCTCCCGTACCCAGCTCCGGCAGCGAGGCGCCGTCGCTGTCGCGGTTTTTCCGCTGGTCGGGTTCGTCATGTGCGGATCCAGTCGGACCACGGTGTCCGGAAACGAGCGTCGGCGAGGCGCGGGGTCGAACTCGACGGGGGTTCGGCCGCATCCAAGAATCCGGATGGCAGAGCCGAAAGGGTCGAGCTGATGCGGTTTTCGTACATGGTGGAGCGCGCGGTGCGGGACGGCGGGTTTGCGAGCGACGCGGAGGCGGCGCGGGCGCTCGTCGCCACGGCCGAGTTTCTGGGCTTCGCGCTGCTCGAAATCGACGCCCCGATCGTCGCAGACAACCTGCCCGCCGAGCTAGGCGAACCGATCCGGCGCGGCCGGCACGGCCACGACACGAGCCCGGACGAGCTCTATCGCCACGTGGCGAGGCAAACCGGGGCGCCCTCCGGGCGCGCCCGGGAACAAGCGCAGGTGGCGTGCCGCGAGATCGCGCAAAACCTAAGCGGCGAGGCCCGGTCGCACCTCGTGATGAACGTGCCGCACGAGCTCGCGGAGCTGTTTGCCACGGATCGGGATTGGCCGGATCCGCCGGTCCGTCCTCATCCGCGCGAGCAGCGTACCCGCCCCATCGCCGAAGCGCGCGCCGGTAGCCGCCATCCGCTCAGCGAATCCAGGCCGCGAGGACAGACGCACTCGGTGGCCGAGAGCGACCGTCCCCACGACGAGTCGAAGCTGTCGACCGGGCGGACGAGCGCAGAGGACGAAGGAGAGACGGTGTCGCGCGGGCGCCGCGGGAGCAGGCGACCGCTGGCCGACGCCGACGACTGACCCGCGCGCGCCTACATCCGACGGGTGGATTCGGCGAGCCGCACGATGCCCGCCGCGCGGTCGCCGATCTCCTCGAGGTGAGTGATGGCGTCCAGGAACGCGAGCTCGGTGTCCACGAAGTCGGCGCTCTCTCGCATGCGCTCGACATGGCGAGAGCGCAGGGTGCGCCGCGTTTCGTCGATGCGAGATTCGAGCTCCTCGGTGGCCTCGAGGTTCGAGCGGCCCACGAGGTATTGGCCTACGTTTTCGAGCGCCTGATCCACGAGCTCACCGAGCGTGGCCAGGTCGCCCGCGTCTACGTCATCGAAGCGCTCTGGCTCCTCGTGGATGCGCCGCGCGATGCGGACGAGGACCGCGCAGTGGTCGGCGATGCGCTCGAGGCGATGGGTGTTTTGGATGAGCTCGGCGATCTTGCGAGAGGCCTGCGCGGACGTGGCCGCGCGCGCGGTCATGGTGAGGTGGGCGACGATCTCGCGCTCGAGCTCGTCGCAGACCTCCTCTTTTTCGAGTGTCTGGTCGACGAGGGCGCCCAGGCTCTTGTCGGGGTTTAGGAGGATGTACATGGCGTTGCCGAACATCTCGCGCACGACCTCCACCATGTGCTGCATCTCCCGGCTGGCCTGCACGACCAACAGCTCGGGGGTCTCGATGAGCGTGGAGGACAGGAACCTGAGCTTGGGCGCTCCGTTTTGATCCTCGGGGACCCACCGCGTGACCACCGCCGCGAGCTGGTTGACGAAGGGGAGCATGATCAGCGTGTTCGTCACGTTGAACAGCGTGTGGAACACGGCGAGGTGCGTGGTGATGATCGCCGCGGCGCGCGCCTTGGCTCGGGGATCGCCTTCGGCGTCGGCGAAGTCGAGGTAGGGATCGCCGGGCGCGATCCAGTCGACCACCGGTACCATCACCGGATAAAACAGGGCGAGGACCCACAGAATCCCGAACACGTTGAACAAAAGGTGTGTTCGCGCGGATCGCTTCGCCGACGTGGTGCCGCCGATCGCGGCGAGGTTGGCCGTGATCGTGGTGCCGACGTTTTCGCCGATGATCATGGCGAGCGCCATCTCGAACGGGATCCAGCCCGTGGCGGCGAGGGTGAGCGTGAGCGCGGTCGCGGCCGAGCTCGACTGGAGGATGATCGTAAGGACCGTCCCCGCGACGACGAAACAGAGGAGCGAGAGCACGCCGTACCCCGTCATCTGCGCGATCCAGGCGATCTGCTCGGGATCGTCTAGGTCCGGGACGGAGTCTTTGAGCAGGGACAGGCCGAGGAACAAAAGCCCGAACCCGATCAGCACCTCACCCCACTGCCGTTTGCGGGCGCCGTGTAGAAACGTCATCAGCATGCCCACGCCCACCGCGGGGAGGGCGAAGGCGGCGATGTCGAAATTGAAGCCGAGCAGCGAGACCATCCACGCCGTGATGGTGGTCCCGATGTTGGCCCCCATGATCACGCCGATCGACTGGATCAGGGTGAGGAGGCCCGCCGACACGAATCCCACCACCATCACGGTGGTGGCGGTGCTCGACTGCACCACGAGGGTGATGCCGATCCCCGTGAGCACCCCCTTGCCTCGGTTGCCGGTGATCCGACCGAGGAGTTCCTTGAGCCGGTTGCCCGCTACCTTTTGCAGCGCCTCGGACATGAACTTCATGCCGAGGAGGAACACCGCCAGGGCGCCGGCGAGTTGAAGGAGACCTAGGGCGAGGGACATCACGGTGTACTCGGTGCTCCCGGTCGAGCGAGTATCACGACTTTGGGCTCGCGGTCACGCGATCGCCCTGCGAAACGGGGCTCCGGTGTAAGGGGGATCGCCCTCCGAGTTGCGGCTGGTCGCTAGGTGTTGTCTCTAAGTCCTGGTGATGAAAGGGTCATTCCGCTCAGGCGGACGTCGATCGGCGAGCGCCGCTGGCGCACACGCGTGTCGCGCGCAAAGAAAAAACCGACCGAGAGGGCGCTAAGTTCTTGAAATTGTGCTCAACATCGACGGTAGCGCCGTTTGATCAATCCGAGGAGCGACGCGGCGCGGGGTTGTGGTGATGTACCTTTTATGTGTAGTTTCAGTGATTTAAGGATGTTCTCGGTGCGCGACCCGGCCCCGGCCCGCCGCCTTGGCCGCGTACAGCCGCTGATCGACGCTTCTGAGCAGCGCCTCCATCGACGCTCCGTCGCGCGGAAACTCGGCGACGCCGGCGCTGAAGCTCACCGAGAACCGCGCGCCGTCGTCAGCCTCGATGGACGATCGCTTCAGGTCGTCGAGCACGCCCTGCGCCAGCGCGGCCGCAATTTCGGCTCGCTCGCCGGGGAACGCGACGATGAACTCCTCGCCGCCCCACCGCGCGCGTAGATCCTCGCTGCGAAACCGGGCGGCGAGCAGGTGGCCGAGGTGAGCGAGGGCGCGATCTCCCGCGAGGTGACCGTGGCGGTCGTTTAGCTGCTTGAAGTGGTCGAGATCGAGAAGGACCAAAGAGAGCGGGAGGCGGCGCCTGTGCGCCTCGGAAAGCCGCGCGCGGAGCCGCTCGACGAAAAATCGGCGCAGCGGGAGATCCGTGAGCGGATCGCGCTCGAGTCGCGCGTGCTGCAGGCGCCGGCGCTCGACGCGGAGCTTGACCCGGAGCCTGAGCTCATCGGCGCGGACCGGCTTGACCAGCACGTCGTCGCAGCCCGCGGCGTACGCGGCGAGCCGGGTTTCTGGCCGAGCGTCCCCCGTGACCATGAGGATCGGCAGGTCTTGCCACCGGCTCGTCGTGCGCAGCATGCGGCAGATGTCCAGACCGCCTATGCCGCCGGGCATGCGCACGTCGAGGACGAGCGCCTCGGGATCGGCCGACTCCAGGAGCCCCAAAAGCTCGTCGGGCCGGGACAGCGTGCGGGCCAGCGCGCCCCCTGAGCCGAGGGCGTGCGCGGCGAGGCTCGCGAACGCGGGATCGTCGTCGAGAATGAGGACGCGGGGGCGCGTGGCGCGGCGGATCGCGGCCAGCTGGTTGGCGGCGTCGTCGAGGCCGGTCTCGGTGATGGGTTTGGGCAAAAACAGGGCGGCGCCGGCGTTGGCGGCCCGCACCCGGCTCGGCGTCTCCTCGTCCGCGGACACGAACGCCAGGGGGAGCCCGGCGCATCCCGGGATCGCTTGGAGCCTCGAGGCCAGTTCGTCGGCCTCATCACCCTGCGCCGCGGGGAGCTCGACGAGGGCGCCGTCGGTCTCTTCGCGCGCGAGGTGTTGGGCGGCCTCGGCCAGGGTGGTCGCGGGGAGGATTTCGATGAGCCGCCGGCGGCCGAGTTCTTGGACCCTGGCGCTCGAGTCCGCGTCGTCGCCTAGGTACAGGAGCCTGGCCTTCCACGACGCCACCTCGGGCTGCGCGAGACCCGGGGCGCTGCGCACGAGCTCTCTCGCCGCCTCGAGCCACGCGCTGAGCGCCGCCATGTCGATGGGGGCTCGCTTTCCGGCGTGGCGCAGGGCGTCGTCGATCTTGCCGATCTCTTCACTCACGCGGGGGAAGCCGAACGAGCCGGCGGTGCCGCGGAGCTGGTGCGCGGTGGTGAGAGCCGCCGATCGGCGAGTCGGATCCTGGGGATCGTCTGCGAGCCGCGCGATGCGCTCGGCGAGCTCGTCGAGGCGCGCGGGCAGGCGCCGGGCATAGCGCTCCATCAGCGCTCGCGTGCTCTTGCTCTCGCGGGGGCGCCGAGAACGGGGCGATCTGTCGGCCCCGGTGGACATCGTTCGGTCCGATGCCCGTCCTCCGCCGGCCGCGTCACCATCGCGCGTCGCGAGGCGAGGTGCCGCCGCCTCCCACACGCGGCGCTGGCGGCACGCGGCGGACGGGGCACAGCGCTTCGCCGCCTTCAGGCTTCACGGTGCGGGCCGGGAGATTTTCGTCAGACCGCTCGACGCTCCAGGTGCGCGGGGCGGATGCGGAGCGGCCCCGACGCCGGCGCTCGGAGCCCAATCCGGCGCGGGGAGGCCCGGTATCCGCGACCTTCGTCGTAAAGATCGTCTACGGATTCGACCTGCGCGGTGATCTCGACGGTGTCCCCCGGCGCGATGATGAGCTGGTGCGCGCGCCGGCCCACGATCCGGAGATCGACCGGGCTCGGCAGTGCCGCGGCGGAGCGTTCGACTCGCGCCCGGTGTGGCGAGACGAGGGCTCGGCCTGTGCCGTCGTCTACGTAGAATTCGGCGATCGCCTCGTCGCGATCGCCTAGCTCCCAGAACCCGTCGCCCGGAAGACCCGCGACCTGTGACTGGCGAAACGTCTCGATCGTGTAGTGGTAATACACGCCCCGGTCGCCGGTGAGCGGGGATTCGATGAGGTCGCGCGGAACGACCTTGCCGCGCACCAGCGCGACCGATCCGATCCGAAGCTCCGCGATCGGCTCGGGCTGAGGCGGAAACAGGCTGGACAATAAGCCGTGGAGCACACCCACGGCTTTAGTATAGCGGCGGTGTCCCCGACCTCGAAATCGATCGTCTCTCCATGAACGAAGCTTTCCTGCCACGCACAGCTTGGGCTCTGCGCGGTAGCTGCTGCGAGGCTATTCAGCAGTTCTACACAGCCCGTACTCGGTACTCCCGACCGTGGGCTGCCCCTCTCGCTGCCTGCACTCCTCGCCGGCCGGGCAGCCGCCCACGCCGATGACGCAGGTCTGGCGACACTGTTCTGTACCGGACTCGAAGCGAATGCACTGGTGGCCCGCTTCGCAGTCTGAGTGACCGTTTTCATCGAGGTCACAGGGCTCTCTGTGACCGGCGTCGCCCGGCGCTTCGCAGCTCGTGAAGTACCTATCGTCGCTAAGCCTGTAGCGGCACGCTCCCTGGCCATCGGGGCAGTTGTCTGCGCCGCTGTCGCTCGTGTCCGAAGCGTCGCAGTGAAAGGTACACATGACGACGTCCGAGTCGGTCAACGGGATGCGACACACCCCCCCGGCGCCCGGGCAGTCGTCATCGCTCTGACAGAAGCCGCGGCAAAAACTCGGCTCGCCGGCGAGGCAGATGAATCCGGGGCGACAGTTCGTCCGGTTGGGTGACTCGTCGCTTTCACAGCTATCGGCGCCGCCGCCGAACTCGTTGACGCTGCGGCAGTACGTCGCGTCCCTGTCCTCGCTGTCCACGTCGCATGCCTCGTCCTCGCCGCAGCCGCACTGCTCGTACAGGTCACACGGATCGGTGATGCACGGTTCGGCGTCCGGGGTGTCGTCTCCGTTGCCGGGCCCGGTCGGCGCATCCGGCGAAAACAGGCCGCCGCTATCGGGAGACCCGCCCGAGTCATCGCCCTCGCCCGAGGCACAACCCATCGCGACGACGAGCGCCACGAGGCCGAGGACCTGGCCCACGACCGCGAGCGGAGCGCGCCGGGGCCGCACGCGCACCTCGCCGAAAAAGCGGGCGGCGAGGCTGCCTCGCGCCGAAGGCCTGAGCGGCGCATGCCTGCTGGGGGTAAGCGATGTGGGCGCGAGTGTCACGGGAAGGCCTCGGTCCTTTGCGATCGCTACTCGGGGCAGACGCCGTACTCGGTGTTCCCCACCAGCGTGGGGGTGCTAAAGCCCCGGCAGGCGTCCCCGCTCGGGCAGGTCTGGTCGTCCACCCGGCAGCGGTCGACGCACGATCGGCGCACCACGTTGCCGTCGCCGTCGACGAATCCTTGGCAGGTGAGGCCAGCGCCGCAGCGCCTGTCTTCGCAGTCGTCGCCGAGGCCCGCGGGGCCGGTCTCGAAGCAGTCGGTGACGGCGCGGCGGTCGTCATCGGGGCCGACGAAACGGATGTAACAGGAATAGCCGCCGGGGCAGTTTTCGTGCTCGGAGTCGAAGTCGGGGGCGCAGTCCTTGGTGCACAGCAGGTCGTCGTTGCGCTCGCTCCCCGACCGGGTGAGCGTGCACGCGCCGCCGTCGCCTGGGCAGTCGTCGTCGTCTTGACAGTAGGCGCGGCAATGGCCGCTTATGCACTGGTAACCCGCGGCGCACTCCTCGGCACCGTTACAGGTCGACTGTTCACGGCCGGGGATGGCGACGCCGCGACAGGCGAGTTGGTCGGTGAATTGACCTTCCTCGAAGTCGACGAACTCGATGTCGCAGGCGTCGGGGTCGGGACAGCCGGTCTGTTCGTGGAGGTCGCAGGGATCGCTCGAGGAGGATCCGGGCTCGGCGTCCGGCCCTGGGCCGGTCGTGTCGGTGCCGCCGTCACCACTGCCGATTTCTCGGTCGTCGTCGCCGCTGCCTGGCGCTTCGCTGGTGGCACAGGCAGCCGCCCCGAACGCGGCGATCAAAACTATGGTGAATCGAAGTAGGACACGCCTTGCGCTGCAGGACATCGTACCTCCGCACCCGGTGAGGTGAGCGCGAGTCGCGGTGCTAGGCTATCACAGGGGGAGGGGGCTTCGCGTAGTACCTACGTCACGCCCCACTCCCGCCCGGCTACGAGCTGTCCGAGGTCGCTGGGGCCGCCCGGGGAACGACAGGAGCTCGCCCCGGCCCGCGAGAGGCCCCTTCGGCGCGTGCAGGGCGCACGACGACGCGCCGCGCCGCCCGCCGGGCACCTCCGGCGCGCGCCGAGCTCGGGAGCCGCCGCTGGGGACCAAGCGTGCGGGATCACTCGTCGAGCTGGTCGGTGGGCATGGCGGCGGTTCGCTCGCCGCGCCGCTTACCGGACAGCTCGGAGGTGGTCTTGCGCAGCCGCTCGGTCATGACCTGAAGGAACGCCCACAGCACTTTGACCGACAGGGCCGGCTCGCTCTTGATCACCTCGTAAAACTCGTCGCGCCGGATCTCGATGACGCGACTCTCCTCGATCGCCGTGGCCGTGAGCGAGCGGCGGGTGCGATCGACGAGCGACATCTCGCCGAAATGCTGGCCTTGCCCGAGCTCGGTGATCACCGTGCCGTCCGGCTCGTGGAGCTCCACGCGGCCCGACAAGACCACGTACATGGCGTCTCCCTCTTCGCCGGCTCGAATGACGGTTTCGCGAGGCCTAACCTCGAAGGCGCGGGTGATGTTGATAAACCGCACCAGCTCCTTGTAGGAGAGATAACGGAACATCTTCATCCCCTTGAGGACTTCGATGGTGAGCGCCACCTCCTCGGCACGCTCTCCGACCTCCTCGGATGTCTCTTCCCCGACCTTCACCACGACGGTGGTGATGTTGTCGTGACCGCCACCTTCGTTCGCGAAATCGACCAGCGAGGTCGGGACCTCGGAGACGTCCTCGGCGTCGAGGGAGGAGGGGATGGCGTCCTCGTCGAGGTAGGCGGACAGCCCGTCGGAGCACAAAAGGAACCGATCTCCGGGCAGGATGTCGAAGTCGAACGTGTCGACCTCCACCGACGGGTAGATGCCGACGGCCCGCGTGACGGCATTTTTGTACTGCTTGTACGGCGAGCTGTCGAACTCGTCGGCGCTGACCTTTCCGCGCCGGATCAGCTCGTTCATGAGCGAGTGGTCCTCGGTGAGCTGATGACACTGGCCCTGCCGGACGAGGTAGATCCGGCTGTCGCCCACGTGGGCAATGAAGCCCCGCGGTTTGTCCGTCGGCCCTGCGACGAGCAGGACCGAGACCGTGGTCCCCATGCCCCGCTTGTCCGTCTCCTCGATCGCGCGCTGGTGCACCGTCGAACACGCCGACTGAATCGCGTGCTCGAGGGCTTGGAGGATCTCGAGGCCCTGGGTGCTGTCTCCGGTTTCCTTGAACCGCTCTACGAGATCGCGGTTGGCGCTGATCGCGTCGCGGATCTCGTGGACGGTGATCGACGAGGCGATCTCGCCTGCGGCATGCCCTCCCATGCCGTCGGCGACGATGAAGAGCCTGAGCTTCCGGTCGATGAGGAAGTTGTCTTCATTATGAGTTCGCTGCCGCCCGACGTCGGTGGCCGCTGCAAACGAGAGCTCCACTTGCCTCGCGTATCACGGCGCCGCGCGAAGGTCAACGGAAACGCCTTTAGTTCCCGATAGCTGGGGAATTTCTCGCCCCCAATTCGCGATCGCTCGTGCGGGGGACGAACAGGGTAAGGCGCGCGCTCGCAGGGCGCGAGGTTAGCTGCCGATGGCGTCCGTCACGGTGGCGGTGATGTTCGTTGCCAAAATGCGGGGCAGCTCGTAGCCGTCCGAGAACGACAGCACCGATATCGAGCCGGGGCTCACCCGGATTCGGTGATAGTTCGCGGGGTGAGAGCCGAGATAGTGCGCGAGGATGACCCGGATGATCCCGGCGTGCGTGACGAGGGCGATGGCGTCGCCCGAGGGGCTGTCCTCGAGCGCCTGCTCGACGGCGGAGATCGCGCGCGTCCGGATCTCGGCGAGGGTCTCGCCGTCAGGGATGCGCTCGGACAGCGGATCGGCGAGAAACCGCTGGTACTCCGGGTTCTCGGACACCTCGTCGTAGGTCATCCCGGTCCATTTCCCGAGGCGAAAGTCGATGAGCCTCGGATCGCGCGCCACATCGAGCGAAAATCGCCGGCCGATGACGTCGGCGGTCTGCGTCGCGCGGGACAGTGGGCTGGCGATGATGTCGGCGAGGGGCACCCCGTCGAGGAGACTGGCGACCGCCTCCGCCTGCGCGAGTCCCTCGTCGCGGAGCGGGATGTCTCGCTGACCGAGGACGCGGCCGCTCAGGTGCCAGTCGGTGATCCCGTGCCGGATCAAGAAGACACGCGTGTGCAAGGTTTCTCGATGTATCAGCTCTGGCGAACAGGGGTCAAGCGCGGCTGATGTCGCCGCGGCCCCGGGCGCCGCGCGCGGCGCCGCAGGCCGCCGCCAGCGCGCGCCCGCGTGATCGGGGTCCCGACCTGCGCTAGTGTCCTGTATCAGAAGTTCGCGATCACACGTCGGCCGCCCCTGTCGGGGCGAGGGCGGCCGAAGTGCTTGCTTTGGCGAACTTTATCCATGGACTGGCTTTCGATTATTGTCTTCCGTGTGCGTGGAAACTTGGTTTCCAGCACACTAGGCTCTGCCGAGGCATCGCTGCGGGTGCCGGTTTTCCAAGAGCGCGAGTCATCGACGTGTCACTACCCTACTGGAGCCTCCCTTCTATCCCCCTTGTCGGGTCGCTGGAAATCCAGCCCTTCGGCGTGCTCGTGGCGATCGGTGTGCTCACCGGTATCGCCATGAGCTGGCGCAAGGCCCGCTCCCTCGGCGTAGACGAAGACACCCACCGCGCCTTCGCCGGTTGGGTCATCGTCACCGGCTTCATCGGCGCGCACCTGTTTCAGGTGTTCTTCTACGAGGGGGTGATCGCCCAGCCCGGGCGGCTACTCGACGATCCGCTGATGCTGTTCCGGATTTGGGACGGGATCTCGTCGTATGGCGGGATTTTCGGCGCGCTCGTCGGGTTTTGGTATTTCACGCGTTCGCGCGGCGTGTCGCGCCTTCAGTGGGGGGACATCGCCGCGTGGGGTGTCGTACCGGGCTGGCTTTTCGGCCGGGCGGGCTGCGCGGTCGTGCACGATCACCCCGGCGTCAAGAGTGACTTCTTCCTCGCGATCGACTTTCCGCCGGACGCGCCCTACGTCGTCCAGACCCTTGGCCTCGAGCCGGGGCCGAGGCACGACTTGGGGTTTTACGAGTTCTTGTTCTGGATCGTCATCGCGATCGCCCTGTTCGCCGCGACGCGCAGGCCGCGCCCGGCGGGCTTCGCTCTCGGGTTCGTGGCGGTGCTCTACGCCCCGGTCCGGTTTTCGCTCGAGTTTTTGCGCCTCGAGCGCACGGATCCCACGTTTCTCGGGCTCACGCCGGCGCAGTACGCGTCGGTCATTGTCCTGGTGGTCGGCGTCGCACTCCTCGTCACCGCGTATAAGCGCCGCGATGAGGCGCACCCGGTGATGCCGCCTTCGGCGCAGAAGGCGGCCGACAAGGGGGCGTCCGGCGCCAAGAAGGGGGAGGGCTCGAAACCGCGGACGAGCGGGGGGGCGGGCGACAAG
>SLNH01000095.1 GCA_007133195.1 Nannocystineae bacterium
CACCGGAGCCGAGCCCGCCGCGCAGGACTACGAGCGCGAGCTGCGCCGCCTCGAGCTCAAGAAGGCCGCGGGCGCCGAGCTCGTGATGACGCAGCCCGTCTACGACCCGCGCGCGCTCGAGCGGTTTTTGGACGATGCCGAGGGGATCGGCCTGCCCATCATGGTGGGCCTTTTGCCCCTCGCCTCGCACCGAAACGCCGAGTTCCTCCACAACCAGGTGCCCGGCATGCAGATCCCCGACGAGTACCGGCAGCGCATGGCCAAGGTCGACTCGGGGCCGCCGGCGCGCGCCGAGGGGATCAGGATCGCTCAAGAAGCGCTCGAGAGCGTGAAGCACCGGGTGCAGGGCGCCTACATCATGCCGCCGTTCAACCGGGCCGACTCGGCCCTGCAGATCCTCGAGGTCGTCAAGGATCGGTGGACGCCGGCGCCCAAGCCGAGGCCGGCGAAAGAGCTCATGTGAGTGCGCGCCAGGGCCCGCCCCTCGGGTTTGCGCGGCGTCGTTTCGCGAGCCGGAATTAGGCGCATCGCCCCGGGCGTTTGATCGTCGGCCGCCGGCGCCGAGTGGCGCCGCGCGGTCGATGCCGCGCAGTCGATGCCGCGCGGTCGGTGGTACAATGAGCCGCGGGTGCCCCGCGAGCCCGCGCCCCGTGGCGCACATCGACAGAGCCCGATGGACATCGCCGAAGCCCGCGCTCTTCACGACAAAACGCCGGTCATCGACCTGCACGCCGACACGGCCAAGCTCATGGACCGGCTCGGCTACGACATCGCCGCGCGTCACAGGCCACCCGTCTTGAGGCGGCTGTCCTACGCCGGTCACGTCGATTTGCCCCGGCTCCAGGACGGCGGCGTATCGGCCCAGGTGTTCGGAATGTGGACGGTCCCCTATCCGCAAACCGGGTGCGCCGCCTCGGTCCACCGCCAGCTCGACGCCCTACGCCGCGCGGCGGCCGAAAATCCCGGCCAGCTCCGCCGGGCCCTCACCGCCCGCGACATCCGCGAGTCCCACGATGAGGGCCGCCTCGCCGCGCTTTCAGGCATCGAAGGCGCGCAGGCGCTCGAAGGCGACCTGGACAACATCGCCGCGTTCGCCCGGCGCGGCGTGCGATTCATCGGGCTATTGCACTTTACGAAAAACCAGCTCGGCTCGCCGGCCATGGGCGTGCGCGGCAAAGGCGGCGGGCTCACGGATTTCGGTCGTGACGCCGTGTGCGAGATGAATCGCGCCGGCGTCATCGTCGATCTCGCGCACATCGATCGCGACGGCTTCATGGACGCGGTGGCGATCTCGAGCGATCCGGTCATGGTTACCCACACCGGGGCGAGTGGCGCACACCGGCACTGGCGAAACGTGGACGACGACCAGCTCCGCGCGGTAGCCCGCAAGGGCGGGTGCGCCGGCGTGATCTTCGCGCCCCGGTTTTTGGGAGGAGAGGGAATCGAGGCGGTGTGCGATCACATCGTCCACATCCTCGAGGTCGCCGGTGAGGACACGCCGGCGCTCGGTTCGGATTTCGACGGCTTCGTGAGGCCGGCGCGGGGGCTCGAGGACGTCTCCAAGCTCCCCGCGCTCACCGCGGCGCTGGGCGCGCGGGGCGTCCCGCCGCGCATCCTCGAAAAGATCGTCGGTGAAAACGCCCTTCGCGTCATCGGCGACGTCCCGCCCCGACTCGCGGAGGCGGGCGGGTGATCGCCCCGCGCGCGGCGGCGTGGCGCCGGATCAGCCTGCTTTTCATCGCGGCTACCCTGGTCCTGCCCGGCTGCCCGAGCGACGACGACGATGACGGCGCGGCCCCGGACGAGGCCGACAAGGCCGAGCGCACCGATACCGACGACGCCGCGCCGGACCCCGCCGACGGCGACGCCGCCCCAGCCGAAATCCCGGCCGACGCCGACGCGACTGCGCGCGAGCCCGTGCTCCCCGAGGTGATCCTTCCCCCTGCGGATCCCGTCCCCAAACCGCCGGCCGGATTGCCGCCGACACCCGCGCCCGCACACAACCCGATAACGGCTGAGAAAGTGGCCCTCGGCGAGCTTTTGTTCTTCGACTCCCGGCTATCGGGCGAAGGCGGCATGCGCTGCGCCGACTGCCACGACCCGGAGCGCGGGTTCGCCGGCACCGAGCGCCGGTCGACCACCGCCGAAGGGCGGACCAACCGGCGCCACGCACCATCGCTCGAGAACGTGGCCTACGCCGGCGCGTGGTTTTGGGACGGCAGCGCCGACAGCCTCGAGGGAGCCATCGACTCCCACTGGCGCGGCCAGATGGCCGCCGATCCAGCCGCCGTGGCCGCCGAGCTGGACGACCATCCCAAATATCGGGCGCATTTCGAGCGGAGCTTCGGCAGCGCGCCCTACCCCAGCCACATCGCCGCCGCCCTCGCCGCCTACGCGCGGACGATCCGGTCGGGCGACGCCCCGTGGGATCGCTTCGAGCGCGGACGAAGGGGGGCTGTGGACGAAGACGCCGAGCGCGGGTTTCGGATCTTCTCGGGGCGCGGCCAGTGCGCCGTGTGCCACCCGCCGCCGCTTTACACCGATCGCAAGTTCCACCACACCGGCGCCGCCGGCCCCGACAGCCCCCCCGATCCCGGTCGATCCCGCGCCACGGGAGATCCGGCCGAGCGGGGCGCGATACGCACCCCGAGCCTGCGCGGCGTCGCCCACACCGCGCCGTATTTTCACGACGGCAGCGCCGAGACCCTCGAGGAAGCCGTGCGCGTCATGGCCGGTGGCGGGCGCGGCGGCCGCGGCCGCGACCTCGAGCCAGTCCAGCTGTCCGATGACGACATCGCCGCCCTCGTCGGGTTCCTCGAGTCCCTGTCTCCCGAGCCCGAGCCCCGCGAGCCGCCCGCGGTCCCCGAACCCTAAGTCTAGGCTAGTCCCGGCCGATTTGGCGGTGTGAGGGATATCATCGATCCCGCGGGCTCATTCTGAGACAATGCTCGATCAGGCATGACGACTCGTCTGTGCAAGTTCGCCCTCGTGGCCGCTGCTGGCGCCGCTTGGTGTTCCGCCGGCTGCTACACGCGCTCGCAGGCGCAAACGGACGGCTGGCACGGCAAGTCGCGGGCCGAGATCGAAGCGCAGTGGGGCTCGCCACAAGCCGTCCAAGCCATTCAGGGTGGCTCGATCCTGCACTGGGCGCACACCCGGCGGTGGCGCACGAGCCCGAGCGCGAGCGCCGAGGGCAGCGCGGAAGGAAGCGCCGGCGGCCGGGTATCCGTAGACAATCTCGACGAAGCCGGCGTGACGGGAGAGTTTACGCTTGGGCCAGACGGCGCCGAGGCGGAGCTGTCGGTCACCGTCCCGGAGATCTCGGTCTCTGCCGAGGCGGAGGCGGAGGCCGAGGTAGAGGCCCGGGCCAGCGCGGGCGAGGTCCGCGAGCGCACCACCGCCGCGGAAGTGACCGTCGATGCCGCCGGCCTCATCACCGGCGTGAGCGCCGGGGCGCGGCGGTGGGGCCCCCCGCGCAATTCGAACGTGCGCTGGGGCCCGATTTTGGGCCTTCACGTCGGCCTGGGGCGCCTGGACAGCACGCGGATCGCGCTCCCGTCGGGAGGCGTGTACCTCGGCGGCATGCTCGGGCCCGATCGCGCCCTGGTCGGCACGTTTTCCATGGTGAGCGGCCGTGACGAGGGCGGCGGCGCCATGGGGATGTCGTGGGGCTTCGAAGGCATGTGGTGGCCGATCGAGCGGCTGTCCGTGCAGGCCGGCCCCGCCATGGTCCTCGATTGGAAACCGGGCTTTGAAAACCGCTCGTTCGGCGTGGCCGCGTCCGGCGGCGCGAGCTACGCCCTCGTGCGGCGGGGCCAGTTCGTCCTCGATCTGCGCACCGACCTCACGGCGCACCGCAAGTCGGCGTTCGGCACGCTCGGCGTCGGCGTCAATCTACAGTGAGCGCCGCGCGATCTCGAACCGCTCATCGCGGCGCGGTCGTCACAGAAGCCCGAGCTCGAGCTTGGCCTCTTCGGTCATGCGATCGGGGGTCCAGGGCGGCTCCCAGGTGAGCTTCACGCACGAGGTGCTCACGCCCTCCACCTCGCCCGCCTTGCGCGCGACCTCCTGCACCAGATAGCCGGCGACGGGACAGCCGGGCGCGGTGAGGGTCATTTCGATGTCGGTTCGGCCGCTTTCCGCGTGGACCTCGAGCCCGTATATGAGGCCAAGATCCTGGATATTCACCGGGATCTCGGGATCGTAGACGGTGCGGAGCGCCTCGGTGACGCGCGCTTTGACCTCGTCCGGATCGACCGGCTCGGCGGGGAGCTCGCCGGTTCCGCCGTACGCCTCGCCCACGTCGGGCGCGGGCTCGGGCGCCGGGTCTTCCACGGTGGGCAACGTGCGCCGCGGCGTCTCGGGCTCGCGCGACTCGATCGGCGTCGTCATCTGGTTGGCGAGGGGATGGTCGCGGTCGGCTGCCATCGATCGACTCCTTGGCTCCTGTTCGGCGGCTGTATCGCGTCGCCCGGTCTATTCCGTGCTCACCGTGCCGCCCTCGCCCGCGAGGGCCTCCTGCAGCGTGTGCCAGGCGAGGGTGGCGCACTTGACGCGCATCGGGAACTCGGACACGCCGGCGAACACCGCGAGCTTTCCGAGCCGATCCAAGTCGGGCTCGACGCCGTCGGCGCCGGTGACGAGCGCGTGATAGCTGTCGAACAGCTCGCTGATCTCGCTTTGGGTCATGCCCTTGACCGCCTCGGTCATGGTCGAGGCGGCCGCTTTGCTGATCGCGCAGCCGTCGCCTTGAAAGCCCACGTCGCTCACCGAGCCGTCCTCGACCCGCGCCTTGAGCGTGAGGTGGTCGCCGCAGAGCGGGTTGTACCCCTCGCTCTCCCGATTCGCCCCTTCGGGGAAGCGAAAGTTCCGCGGGCGCTTGCCGTGATCGAGGATGACTTCTTGGTACAGATCGCGCAGATCAGACATGATCGATCCTCATGCGAGAAACTCGCGAACGCGCCACAGCGCCCGCACGAGCGCGTCTACGTCCGCGCGGTTATTGTACATCCCGAACGACGCCCTCGCCGTGGCCGCCACCCCGAACCGCCGCATGATCGGCTGCGCGCAATGGTGGCCGGTGCGGATGGCGACGCCCTCCATGTCGACGATCGTTCCGATGTCGTGGGGATGGGCGACGTCCATGAGAAACGACACCACGGCGCGCTTGTCGCGCGCCGTCCCCACGATCTCCACGCCCGGCACGCTGGACAGCGCCTCGGTGGCGTAGGCCATGAGGTCCCGCTCGTGTGCGGCGAGCGCGTCGAAGCCGACCTCGCGCACGAAGTCGATCGCGGCGCCAACCCCCACGACGCCGGCGATGTCCGGCGTGCCCGCCTCGAACTTGGTCGGCGCCGGGGCGTAGGTGGTCTTTTCGAACGTGACCGTGCGGATCATCTCGCCGCCGCCCTGATAGGGCGGCATCTCGTCCAAAAGCTCCCTTCGCCCGAACAGCGCGCCCGCGCCCGTTGGACCGTAGAGCTTGTGCCCCGAGATCGCGTAGAAGTCGCAGCCGAGCTCCTGGACATCGACGGGCATATGCGGGGCCGCCTGGGCGCCGTCCACGAGCACCGCGGCGCCGCGCGCCTTGGCCAGCTCGGTGATCCGGCGCACCGGCAGCACCGTCCCGAGCGCGTTCGACACGTGAGGCAGCGCGACGAGGCGCGTTTTCGGCGACAGCACCGCTTCCACCGCGTCCGCCGTGACCTCCCCGGCGTCGGTCATGCGCGCCACCACGAGCTCGGCCCCGGTCTGCTCGCAGACGATCTGCCAGGGCACGATGTTGGCGTGGTGCTCGAGCTCGGTGACCAGGATCTCGTCACCGGGACCGAGACGCGGCCGCGCATACGACTGCGCCACCAGATTGATGGCCTCCGTCGTGCCGCGCACGAGCACGATCTCCTGCGACGTCGGCGCGTTCAAAAGCGCCCGTACCTTGTCGCGCGCGCCCTCGAACCGCTCGGTGGCCCGCTGCGACAGGCGATGCACGCCGCGGTGAATGTTCGCGCAGTCGCGCGCGTAGATCTCGGTGACCGCGTCGATGACGGCGCGGGGCTTGAGCGCCGTGGCGGCGCTGTCGAGATACACGAGCGGCCGATCGCCGACGGTCTGGTCGAGCGCGGGGAATTCGCGCCGGATCGCCTCCACGTCGATTGCGCCGAGCGCCTGTGCCGCGGCCCCCTCGGCGCGCTCGTCGCCCGCTGCCTCGCGGGTGAGGTCCTCAGCGGCTGTCGCGCGGGTCGTCATGTTCCTCGCTCCCCTTACTCGAGCTCCGCCGCGGCCTCGCCGTGCGGAAGGCGCGAGAGCAGCGCCCGCCCGATCCGCTGGCGCGAGGCGGCGTGGGGAATGCGATCGACGACTTCCTTGACGAAGGCGTAGGTGAGCATGGCCTCGGCATGCTCCCGGCCCACGCCCCGGGCGCGCAGGTAAAACAGCGCGCTGTCGTCGAGCGAGCCGATGGTCGCGCCGTGGCTGCAGCTCACGTCGTCGGCGTCGATCTGAAGGTGCGGCTTGGTGTGAATCGTAGCGTCGTCGGACAGGAGCAGATTACGGTTTTCCTGATGCGCCGACGACTGCTGCGCGTGCTTGCGCACGGCGATGGTGCCGTCGAACACGGCGTGCCCCCGGCCGCTCAAGAGCCCGCGATACGTCTCCTGGCTGGAGCAGCGCGGCTCGGCGTGGTCGATGAACGTGTGATGATCGACGTGGTCTTTGCCATCGACGTGATAGATGCCGTCGAGGGTGCAGCTCGCGCCCTCCCCCTTCATGACGACGTCCAGGTCGATCCGCGTCAGGGCCCCGCCGAGGACCACCGATCGCGAGCTATAGCTCGAGCTCTGATCCTGGCTCACCGACAGGTTCGCCACGTGGTAGCCGGTTTGCGCGCCGCGGACGACCCGCAGGTGGTCGACCACCGCCCCCCGCTCCAGGCCGATTTCGGTCACCGGGCTGGTGAGGTGCTTTTGCCCGCCCTCTTCGCCCACGTAGCTCTCCACGAGGCGGAGCTCGCTTCCGGGCTCCGCCGCGACGACGATCCGCGGATACGCCGCGACCGGCGCCGCCCCAGGCGCGGTGACGTGCACGATGTGAAGCGGCGTCTCGAGCGCCTGCCCCTGCCGCACGCGCACGAACAGCCCGTCGTCGAACAGGGCGGCGTTTAGGGCCGAAAAATAGGCCGACGGCGCGTGCTGACCGAGGTGGGCGCGGAGGGCCTCCACGTCTTTGTCGAGCGCCTCGGCCAGGCTCGTCACCTCGACGCCGGGCATCGGGGAGGCGGCCTGGCCGGCGGGCCGGCCGTTGACCAGAAAGATCGTGGGGAGCTCGCCCCCGGTGAGCTCGCCCTCGGCGATCGCCTCCCACCCGGCGGGGGGCTCGGCCGGCGGCCCGGCGAACGGGACGCGGACCACGGGATCCACCGGCGTAAACCGCCACGCCTCGATCTTCTTGTGAGGAAACCCGGTCTCGCGCAGCGCGGTCGCCGCCCGCCCGCGCAGATCGGCCAGCCAGCCGGGCCCGCGCGGAGCCGGCGCCTCGGGGACTCGATCCATGAGTGTCTGAGCCGCTTGCGTCATCGTCACACGCTCGCGCTGCCGAGCTCGGCGTAGCCGGTGTCCTCGAGCCATTCGGCGAGACTGCCGTCGCCGGACTTGACGATGCGGCCGTCCACGAGCACGTGGACCCGATCCGGCACGATGTAGCGGAGAAGGCGCTGGTAGTGGGTGATTACCAGCATCCCCCGCTCCTCCGAGCGAAGGGCGTTTACGCCGTCCGACACCGTGCGCATCGCGTCGATGTCGAGCCCGGAGTCGGTCTCGTCCAGGATCGCGAGTTTCGGCTCGAGAACGGCCATCTGGAAGATCTCGTTTCGCTTCTTCTCGCCGCCCGAGAATCCTTGGTTGACGGCGCGCTTGGTGAGCGACTCGTCGAGATTGACGAGCTTCGCCTTCTCCCGGGTGAGCTTCATGAACTCCATCGCGTCGAGCTCCTCCTCACCGCGCGCCTTGCGCATGGCGTTGACGGCGGCCTTGAGGAAGTAGACGTTCGACACGCCCGGGATCTCGACCGGGTACTGAAAGGCCAGAAACACGCCCGCCTGGGCCCGCTCTTCCGGCGACATCGCGAGGAGGTCTTCATCACCGAGGAGGATGCGCCCCTCGGTCACCTCGTAGTTGTCCCGTCCGGCGAGCACGTGGGCGAGGGTGCTCTTGCCCGAGCCGTTCGGCCCCATGATCGCGTCGACGCGGCCAGCCTCGAGCTCGAGGTCGATCCCCTTGAGGATCGGGGTCCCCTCGACGCTGACGTGCAAATTTTCGATCTTCAAAAGCATAACGACTTCGAATCTCCAACGACTCCGTTACGAGGAGCGAACCTCGAGGGTGGCGGTGAGCGCCAAACACAGGCGGACGCGGCCGCCGAAGCGAAGCTCGGCCATCAGCCGACGGCGCCTTCGAGACTGACGCCGAGCAGAGCCTGCGCCTCCACCGCGAACTCCATCGGCAGCTCTTTGAACACCTCTTTACAAAAGCCGTTCACGATCAGGTTCACGGCGTCTTCCTCCGACAGCCCGCGCTGACGGCAGTAAAACAGCTGGTCCTCACCGATGCGGGTGGTGGTCGCCTCGTGCTCGAGCTTCGACGAGCGGTTTTTCACCTCCACGTAGGGCACGGTGTGGGCGGCGCACTTATCGCCGATGAGGAGCGAGTCGCACTGCGTGTAGTTGTGCGAGTTTTCCGCGCGCTTGCCGATGCGCACGAGGCCCCGATAGGTCTGCGAGCCGTGGGCCGCGCTGATTCCCTTGGCGATGATCGTCGAGCGCGTGTTTTTGCCCAAGTGGATCATCTTCGTCCCGGTGTCGGCTTGCTGATAGCCGCGGGTGAGCGCCACCGAGTAGAACTCACCCACTGACTCGTCGCCCTTGAGGACGCAGCTCGGGTACTTCCATGTGATCGCCGAGCCCGTCTCGACCTGGGTCCAGCTGATCTTGGACCGCCTGCCTTCGCACAGGCCGCGCTTGGTGACGTGGTTGTAGATCCCGCCCTTCCCGTTTTCGTCGCCCGGGTACCAGTTTTGGACCGTGGAGTATTTGATGTCGGCCTCTTCGTGGGCCACGAGCTCGACCACCGCGGCGTGGAGCTGGTTTTCGTCGCGCTGGGGCGCGGTGCACCCCTCGAGGTAGCTCACGTAGCTGCCGGGCTCGGCGATGATCAGGGTGCGCTCGAACTGGCCGGTGTTGGCCGCGTTGATCCGGAAGTAGGTCGACAGCTCCATCGGACAGCGAACGCCCTTGGGCACGTAGACGAACGAGCCCTCCGTGAACACCGCCGAGTTCAGCGTCGCGTAGAAGTTGTCCGTGTAAGGGACGACGCTCCCCATGTACTGCTTGACGAGCTCGGGGTAATCCCGCACCGCCTCGGACAGCGAACAGAAGATGATGCCCTTCTCGGCGAGCTTGTCCTTGAAGGTGGTGGCCACCGACACGCTGTCGAACACGGCGTCTACGGCCACGCCCGCGAGCGCCTCTTGCTCGTGCAAGGGGATCCCGAGCTTTTCGTAGGTGCGAAGGAGCTCCGGGTCGACCTCGTCTAGGCTCTGCGGCCGGTCCTCGCTCGACTTGGGCGCCGCGTAGTACGAAATCGCCTGGAAGTCGATGGGCGGATGGTGAACGTTGGCCCAGCCCGGGTAGTCCATCGTGAGCCAGTGCCGGTAGGCCTTGAGACGCCATTCGACGAGCCAGTCGGGCTCGTTTTTCTTGGCGGAGATGAAGCGGATCACGTCCTCGCTAAGACCCGGCGGCACGGTGTCCTGCTCGATGTCCGTGACGAAGCCGGCGTCGTAGTCGCGCCTTAGGACTTGATCGATCTGCTGGGATGTGTTGGCCATGATGCGTCTCGTTTTTCGGCTTGCGGTCTGCGTCGTCTCCGCGCCGGCCGTCACCCGTGCCAGTCGTCCGCGGCGACGTCGCCCGCCGCGCGGGCCATGCGGCGCTCCCCGCCAACCCGCGCCACGGGGACGAGCTCGCGCGGCGACAGGCCGGGCTTTGCCATATCCGCCAGGCTCACGCTCTCGAGCGCTCGCCCGACCACGGCGTTTATCCGCTGCCAGCTCTCCTGCACGCCGCAGCGCCCCTCGTACTCGCACGCTCCCGCCGTCTCCTCACTGGCGCACTCGGTCACGGCGATGGGCCCCTCGAGGGCCTCGATGATGGCGGCCACCGGGACATCCTCGGGTCGTGCGGCGAGCCGGTAACCGCCGCGCGCGCCCCGCTGGGAATCGACGATCCCGTGGCGGGCGAGATGCTTGAGGATCTTCCCCACCGTCGGCTGGTGAATGCCCGTCACGGCCGCGAGATCCCGCACGGTGTGGCGCTCACCGCGCTGCTCGCGCGCGGCCAACCACGTGGCAAGCACCACCGCATAATCTGCAAGCTTTGAGATTCGCAGCATTTTTCGGCATTCACGCCCAAACAGGACCGATTCAGTCCTCTATTTAGGGCGAGCTGAGAGCGATGTCAACACGATTTGGTGCTACCGGCACCGAGATTCTCGCACTTCGGAGCCAGGAAGCGGCGCGGCGCGCCTCCCGTCGGAGGCCCGATGGCGGCGCCGCTTCGTTGTGGAGGCGACGTGTTTTCGCGAAGATGGCCCGCGCCACCGGCGCGGCGCCGTCAGGTCAACCCGCCCGGCCGCGCCGGACGAGCCGCCCGAGCACCCAGCCCACGCCCAACCCGATCGCCAGACTGCGGTAGGGATGGCGCTCGATGGCGCCATCTATGTCCATGAGCGTCGTTTTAGGGGTGCTGTCCGCCACGTAGCGCCCCACCCTGCGAATCGGCTCGGCCGCCGCCCGCGCAGCCTGCACGTCCTCGCCGCGCGCCTCCAGGGTCTCGCTCGTCTGCTCGAGAACATCGGCGACCCGGCGGAAGCCGCGAGCTCCGATCGCGTCTGCCCGATCGCCGAGCTCGCGGAC
>SLNH01000153.1 GCA_007133195.1 Nannocystineae bacterium
CGCCCGAGGGTCGCCCGCCCGCGCCGCTCGCGCGCCGCCCGGCGAGGGGCGGCTTCGCGAGGGCGCGCGCGGGCCGAGGACCCGGCCTCACTCAGCGGGCGAGATCGATGTCCTCGCGATCGGCGACGTCCCGCGCGCGTTCAAGGTGCCGCTCGACGGCGGGGATTTGATCTTCGACGAGGCCCTGCGCGGCCTCCTCATCGATGCGGGGTTGGACGCGTTGCAGCTCGGCGAGCGTGGCCTCGTGGGTGGCGACGAGAGACTCGAGGTAGGCCTGATCGAACTCCTCGCCCTCGAGCTCCTCGAGCATACCCAGCTGTTGGTCGTACACTCGCTGGAGCTCGCTGTGCACCTGCGCGACGAGGCCCTCCTGTTCGTCGAGATCGATGTCGAGCTCGTCCGCGGCGTCCTCGACCTCGGGAAGGAGCCTGTCGTAGTCATCGAGAAGATCGTCGGCGTGAGCGCGCACGCGGTCGGATTCAGCGCGTTCTGACGCGAGCTCGGCGAGGTCGCGCTCGCCCTGATAGGCGGCGCTCAGAAGCGCGACGGAAAAGCGGGACTCGTCGGTCGCGATCTGAGCTTGCTCCTCGTGACGCTCGGCCGCCTCTTGTCGCTCGGTTGCCTGTTCTTCATCGCTGGGATTGCCCGTCCCCGCGGTTTCGGGCGGGTTTTGCTGGCCGCAGCCCGCCGCGACGAGCCCAGCGGCGAGCGCGAGCGCGAGGCCCAGCGCCAATCGTCGTAATCCCGCTACCATCGCACACACCTCCTGTTCGTGCTTCGTCTACAGCCGTAGGCGACCAGCAATCCTCGCGCCACAGCGTCGCGCACCTGAGGCGCGTACGACCCGCGAAGGGATCAGGTGAGCGCCGCGCAGACGTCGCGCTGTGGCGAGTGCGCTCGTTTCTGAGCCAGCTGAACCGCCGATAACGGAAAGCGTCGCGCTGCCGTCGGTTGGCGTGAGCATGACTCTCGGCCGCGCGCGCCGGCTTGGCGCCGCGGCGATGAGGTCCGTCGCGTATCCCGCGTGCGCCGGAGAGCCGATTTTGCGTTGCAGAGGCCGCGAGGTGGAGCAAGGTGCCAACAGGGCGATGCTGCGCTCGGCTCGATTCCCGTTGGTCGCGCGGTCGCGCGTGGGGCCGATCGCCGCTCGGCGCGCAGCTTTACGCGGAGGACCCGATGTTCGAAGAAAGCGAGATGGCGGCCGGCCGGAGAAACAAGACGGTGCTCGTGACCGGGGCGACCGGGTTCATCGGCGGCCGACTGGTAGGCGCGCTCGCCGAGCGCGGGTACGAGGTCGTGGCCACGTCGCGCCGCGGACCGGCCGGAGGGACAGGGCATAGCGCCCAGGGCGTAACGTGGCGGAGCTGCGATCTCCTCGATAAAGGGGACGTCGCCGAGGCCGTGCGAGACACGAAAGTCGGCTACTTCCTCGTGCACAGCATGGGCGGCGGGCGGACGGACTACGCCGCGCGCGATCGCCGGGCGGCGGAGAACTTCGCCACGGCGGCCGCGCGCGCGGGTCTCGAGCGGATCGTCTACCTGGGCGGCCCGGTGCGCGAGCGCGGCATGTCTCAGCACCTGCGAAGCCGCGCGGAGGTCGGCGAGGTCCTCCGGGCCTCGGGGGTACCGACGATCGAGCTGCGCGCGTCGATGATCGTCGGCCACGGGGGCGCGTCGTGGCGCATCGTGCGCGATCTCGCCAAGCGCCTCCCCGTGATGCTGTTGCCCGCGTGGCTAAATTCCAGGACTCGCCCGGTCGCCATCGACGACACCATCGCGGCGCTCGTCGCGGCCGCCGAGATTCCCCTCGAAAACAGCGTGTCCTACGACATACCGGGGCCGGACACGCTGAGCGGACGCGAGATCCTCGAGCGCATCGCCGCGCTCGACGACCGCCGGATTCCCTCCGTGGGCGTCCCGCTTTTAACGCCCCGCCTGTCCGCCGCCTGGCTCCGTTTCGTAAGCGGCGCCGACTACGACCTCGCCCGCGAGCTCGTGGTAGGTCTCGCGACTGACCTCCTCCCGGAAAGCGAGCGCTATTGGGAGCTCATCGGGCACACCGAGCTCGTTCCGTTCGATGCGGCGGCCAGGCGCGCGCTCGCCAGCGAGCCCGAGCGTCCTGAGGGCGTACGCGCGCGGCTCGCGCGCCTCGAGGAATCCCTCGTGTCACGGACCCCGGGGCGGGCGCGCCCTACGTGAGCGCCGCGCGCTCCTTCGCGCGCTCCGTCGCGCGCTTCGGAGCTTAGCCGATTCCCAAGATGTGCCGCGCCTCGTCGGGGGAGGCGACGTCGCGACCCGCCTCCCGCGCGATGGTCGCCATGGCCTCGATGAGCTGACCATTGCCGGTCGTCTTGTCGCCGTTTGGCAGGTAGAACGTATCCTCCACGCCGGTGCGGAGGTTGCCGCCGAGCTCGGCGGTCTTGCGGTGGAGATCCCATATCTCCTGGCGGCCGATCGCCGTTACCTGCCATGTCACGTCATCGTTCAAATACTCGATGAGAAGCGGTAACAGTCGAGGGTCCGCAGGCATCCCCGAGGCGACGCCCATGACCAGATTGACGTCGGGCCGAGCGGTCATGCCGTTTTCGATAAACAGGTTGACCGACCGTACGATCCCGACGTCGAAGCATTCGAACTCCGGGAGCGAGCCGGTCTCCTTCATGACGTCGAGAAACTTTTGGATCTTGTCGACGGGGTTATCGAACACGAGCGGCGGCCACGCCCAGTTGCCGTCTTTGCGGGTCTTGAGATAGTTGAGCGAGCCCGCGTTGCACGCTGCCATCTCGGGCTTGATGCGCTTCATCACGCCGGCGGGTCCGCTTATGTCGGGCCCGAGGACCCCCGTGGACTGGTTGATGATCACCCCGGGACAGGCCTGCCGGATCGCGTCCGTGATCTCCCCGCAGATGTCCGGGTCCCAGGTCGGCATCGCGCCGACGCCGTCTTGGGCGCGAAAGTGGATGTGCATGATCGCCGCGCCGGCGTCGTAGGCCTCACGGGCCGAGGCCGCCATCTGTTCGGGGGTCACCGGCACAGGGTGTTGTTTGGGGTTTGTGAGAACGCCGGTGACTGCGCAGGTAATTACGGCCTTGTCCTGGGCTTTCATGGAACCTCCGAGCGGATCGTCGCGCCTACCGCGTGGCGCGAGGCTTGCCCCGCCGCCGATCCGTAGCATTGCTCGAATTTATTGGTCAAGTGATCGGACCGGTGGCTCGGGCAATCGCGCGGCGCCCGGTCCCCTGCGGCGAGCCGTCCCCGTGGTGCGGCGATCAGGCGCCGTCGGCGGTGGGCGAGTCGTCGCCGCGCTCGCGACTCGCGCGCTGCTGCTCGCGAAACCGGCGGTAGACGAACGGCGCCGCGATCGCCATCAGAGCCAGCACAGCGATGACGACGAACACGAGCCCCCAAGGGACCTGACCCTCCTGCGTGCCCTGCACCACGACGTCCGTACCGACCACGATCACCACGATTCCCGGAAGCTTGCAGATCCAGCTCCACACGATGAAGGTCTTGGCGCGGAGCTTCGTGAGCCCGAATAGGTAGTTAATGAGGATTCCGGGGACGATCGGAAACAGGCGACTCGTGGCCACGATGATCGCCCCGTGCTCGCCTGTCATATCATCGAGCCGACGAAACCTCGGCTTTTGCTTGAGGCGCCTTAGCAGCGAGCCCCGGGCGACGTAGCGGGCGATGAAAAAGCAGCTCGTGGCGCCCAGAATCGAGCCGATGCTCGCGACGGCGATTCCGATCGCCGAGCCGTATACGGCGCCCGCGGCGATCTTGAGTCCAGACTGCGGGACGAAGCAGACCGACGCGATCACGTAAAAGCCGAGGAATGACAGGAGCCCGGTGAGTCCTTGGTCGCGAAACCACTGGCGCATCACCGCGGTGTTCTCCGCGATTTGTCCCGGCTGCACGAGAATGATCGCGGCGACGATGATGGCCACGACGATGCCCGGACGCCAGAGTCCACGAAGGACGCTGTGGGACGACTGCGACGCGTCTTGCTCGGACATGATCTCGCGGCGGGGTTCCACGGCGGCGCGGGTGGATCGTTAGGATCCAGGGCCCCGCGCACAGCCGGACCGGCGCTCGGCACTGTACTACGACTCCTCGTGGCGTCCATCCCCTCGCCGGGGTCGTAGTGCCGGCAGACGATAAATGGTGCCGCGCTGCGCGATCCCGGGCGAGATGCAGCGAGGTGGCGTCAGCGCCTCGGCAGAAGCCGCGTCCTCCCCGCCGGCTTCCCAGGCGCATCGGGCCGCGCAGAAGGTGTGCGTGCCGCCTTGCGAGGCGGCGGCAGCGCATTAGACTCCTAGACCATGCACGATGACGGCTACGATGGGCCGCATTCAAAGGGTATCGCCTTCATCCTCTGGTTGGGCTGCGTTTTCGGCTTCGCGGGGATCCACAGGTTTTATCTCGGCCGCCCGTGGACCGGCGTGTTGTGGCTGTTTACGTTCGGACTGTTCGGTGTGGGGCAGCTCGTCGACCTGTTCCGCCTGCCCGTCCTCGTCGACGAGGAAAACGCCAAGGCGGGACAGCTCCGCGCCCCGCCGCAAGCGCTCGCGCTACCGGAGGCAAGGTCACATGCCCGGCCGGGCGAGCTCGTGCCGTCTGTCGAGCTGCCGCCGGGTAAGCGCCCCGCGCGCCCCGTCCGCACCCGCGCCGAGGCGGAGCCCGATCTCGAGGTGGTGCTCACCCGCGAGGCGATGAAACGTGCCGGGAAGCTTTCGGTCACGCAAGCCGTCGCCGCGACCGGGCGACCGTTTCGCGAGATCGAGCAGGCGCTCGACGGCATGCTGAGGGCTGGTTACGTCGGAATCGACAACGACCCAGACACGGGCGCCGTCGTGTACGTATTCCACGAGCTCGGCGGCTGAGCCATGCCTGCGGCGGGCGCCGCGGGTGCGTTAGCGCACCGTGGCGGGGCTTGCCCGGGCCACTTGGAACACAGACACGAGTCCCTGGCTCTCGGTGGATTCCGACGCGCAGGCGGCGAGCGGCGCCTTGATACCGGCAAGGTTGAAGCACATCGGTGCACCGGAGGGATCGAAGGCGAGAATGTGGTCGATACCCGGGCTGGAGGCTTCGCGTTCGTCCTCACAGTTGGACAGGGCGGTCTTGGCGCCGGAGCTGTCGAAGCACATGGGCGCGCCCGATGGGTCGTGTCGGAGAACGTAGTCGCCATTGCGGAAATTTTCGTCGGCTTCCGCCTGCGCCACAGCCAGGTGAGCCGCGGCCGGGCCGAGCGCCACCGCCTCGTCGCCCTCGGCATGCGCCGTCCCGGCGAGCGCGACGAGTCCGAAAATTCCCGCAAAAGCAACTGATTTTTGCATGGTTTCCCCTCTGCGTAGCCGGACACCCGTCCGGAAGTCTCACCGAATTATTGAAAAACAACGTACGTGGGATTACCTAGTTTGTAAACAATTTTGACCCGCGATCGGCGTGAGATTTTGGCTCGAGCCGGGTTGCCGGGGGCACCCACCTCTTGTAAAAGCCTCGCGCTTTGGCGGTTCATGTGGTCACCAAAGGCGGCGCGAGCACCGACTCACCAGGGCGACACAATATCGCTCTGGCCGGCCGGAGCTTCGAGCGCGCTAAGCGCAAGCGGCTGATTTTCGGGGATGGTCCCCTAAGCCGGATATCGGATAGGAGGAGAGATGATACGACATCGTCATAGGGTGCGCTGTGTCGAGCTCGTCGCGTGCGGCGTCGCTCTAATTGTTTTGGGAACGGGATGCCCCTCGCAGACGCCCGACGCGGAGACGGCGCCCGACACCGAGCCCGAGCTCGCCGATCCGGACGTCGAGCCCGCCGAGGGAACGCCGTCCGAAGACCTCATTCCGAGGCAGGTGATCTTCGGAAACCCCGACCGCGCCAACCCGCAGGTTAGCCCCGACGGCGACATGCTCAGCTGGCTGGCCGAGCATAACGGCGTCTTGAACGTTTGGGTCGCCCCGGTAGACGATCTCGACGCCGCGCGGCCGGTCACGAGCGAGGAGAGTCGCCCGGTGTTTCGTTACTTCTGGGCGTACACGAACGATCACATCATCTATGCGCAAGACGTCGGCGGCGACGAGAACTTCCGACTGTTCGCGGTGGACCTCGAGCGCGACGAGGAGGTCGAGCTCACCCCTATGGACGATGTTCAGGCCCGCGTCGCCCACGTGAGCCCGAAGCATCCCGAGAGGGTGGTCGTGTCGGTCAACGATCGCACCCCCCAGCTCCACGATCTCTACGAGGTGGACATCACCACCGGGGACCTCGAGCTCATCGAAGAGAACCCGGGCTTCGTGGGCTACACGATCGACGACGACTACGAAGTCAGGTTCGCTCAGCTGATGAGGCCGGACGGCGGCACGAGAGTCCTTCGGAGCGTCGATGAAGACGGCGAGGGCGACGCCGAGGACGCAGAGGAGGGGGAGGGCGAGCTGCCCGCTGGATGGGAGCTTTACCTCGACATCGGTCCCGAGGACAGCATGAACACGGGCCTCACGGGGTTCGACAAGGAGGGGACCGGCGTCTTCGCGTGGGACAGCCGCGGCCGCGATACCTCCGCCCTCGTTCGCCTGGACGCGGAGACGGCCGAGGAAGTGGAGGAACTAGCCTCCGACGACCGCGCCGACGGCGCCGGGGTGCACCGCCATCCGCTCGACAAGGAGCCCATCGCGGTGTCCTTCAACTACAAGCGGCACGAGTGGCGGGTGCTCGACGACGCGTACGCGGACGACTTTGACCGCCTGCTCGAGCTCAGCGAGGGCGATCTCGGCATCAGCGGGACGACGCGCGATCACGACACCTGGCTCGTAAGCTACACCCAGGACGACGGCCCGGTGGAATACTACCTCTACGATCGCGACGCCGGCGAGGCCGAGTTCTTGTTTACGAACCGATCGGAGCTCGAGGACAAAGACCTGGCCCAGATGCATCCCGTGGTGATCGAGGCGCGCGACGGCCTCGACCTCGTGAGCTACTTGAGCCTGCCGCCCGGGCACGACGACGCCGGCCGCCCCGACGAGCCCGTGCCGATGGTGCTCCTCGTGCACGGGGGGCCCTGGGCGCGCGACGCGTGGGGCTACAACGCGCAACACCAGCTCCTCGCCGACCGCGGCTACGCCGTGTTGTCGGTCAACTTCCGCGGCTCCACGGGCTTTGGGAAGGAGTTTTTGAACGCCGGTAACCGCGAGTGGGCGGGGGCGATGCACGACGACCTCATCGACGCCGTGGAGTGGGCGGTGGAGGAAGAGGTCACCACCGAGGACGAGGTTTGCATCATGGGCGGCAGCTACGGCGGTTATGCCACGCTGGTCGGTCTCACCTTCACGCCGGACGTCTTCGCCTGCGGTGTCGACATCGTCGGGCCCTCGAGCCTGATCACGCTGCTCGAGTCGGTGCCTCCGTACTGGGAGCCCATGATCGAAATGTTCAAGACGCGCGTCGGCGATCACACCACGGAGGAGGGCCGCGAGGAGCTGCGCGCGCGCTCGCCGCTGTTCAAGGTCGAAAACATCGAGCGCCCGCTCCTCATCGCGCAAGGCGCCAACGATCCCCGCGTCAAACAGGAGGAGTCGGACCAGATCGTCGAGGCGATGCAGGAAAGCGGTATCCCGGTCTCCTACGTGCTCTACCCCGACGAGGGGCACGGCTTCGCCCGCGAGCCGAACCGGCTCTCGTTTTACGCGGCGACGGAGGCGTTTTTGAGCGCGCACCTCGGCGGCGAGTACGAGCCCGCCACGGCCGAGGAGTTTGCGGACAGCACGATGACCATCCCCGAGGGGCTGTACGGCATCCCAGGCTTCGCCGAGGTGGTGGAAGAGCTCGCGGAGCGGCGCGCCGGCGCCGACGTAGAAGGCGAGGCCGACGAGGCCGACGAGGGCTGACTGACGAGCAGCGCCAAGCGGCGAGCGAAGACGCCTGCCGCCGCCGGCCTCGGTCGGGGATGAGCCGACCGAGGCGGCGCGCGCGGGCCCGACCGCTCGCGAGCGGTCGGCGCCGCGCCTTTCCGTGCGGGCGCCAGACGCAAAGGCGCGCCGCGGGGATGCGAGCTCCCCGACGGCGGCGCTGGCGACATGGTGCCCTGCGCGCTTCGCGGTCTCGCGAGGCGCGCCTTCAGGTTATTGGCCGCCCTCGGGCTGCGGCTCGGGCTGCGGCTCGGGCTCTGGCTCGGGTTCTACAGCGGGCTCCTCGAGAGGCTCCTCCTCGGGCTCTTCGAGAAGCTCCTCCTCGGGTTCTTCGATCCCGAGTTCGTTCAGGGTCTGATCATCGAGCTCGCCGGTCTGCTCGAGCCCGCGGTCGGCCTGGTACTCCTCGATCGCCTGGCGGGTCATCGGCCCGTAGATGCCATCGATCTCGGCGTCGTAGTAGCCTTCGGCCTGAAGCTCTTGCTGAACCTGCTCGATGGTCTGCATGTCGTGCTCTTGCGGCTCCATCGGTGGCTCTTCTGCGGGCTCGGCGGGCTCTGGCTCTGGCTCTGGCTCGGGCTCGGCCGGCTCAGCGGGCTGCTCGGCCGGCTGCTCTGGCTGCTGCTCCGGCTGGGCCTGCGCCAGGAGCGCGCTCGAACGCTCGGTCGGCTGAGAGCTGTAGGGACGGTCGCCCGGCTCCGGTTCGGTCTCCGGCTCCGGCTCCATGGCCGGATCCTCGACCTCCTCTTCGACCTCGGGCTCCATCGGCTCCACTTCCTCGGGGGAGACAAACACTTCGATACCGAGGGCCTGTGCTGTTTCGGCGTCGAGGTGCCCCGTCTCGTCTAGCTGCTCTTCGCGCTGAAACTCGGAGAGCGCTTGCTGCGTCTCCTCGTCGATGTCGCCGTCGATGTCGCCGTCGTAATAGCCGCGTTCCGTAAGCCGCGTTTGGAGATCCTCCCTGACGCTCTGGTCGAGCGCGTCGAAGCTCACGACGTCCTGGTCCTCGACCTCATCGGGCTCCTCCGGCGCAGCCGGCTCGGCCGGCTCGGCCGGTGGCTGCTCCGCGGGCTCTTCAGGGGGCTGAGTCGGCTCTTCGAGCGGCTCTTGCTGAGCGCTCGCGGCGCCGGTCGCCGCGAACAGCAAGCCGGCCGCGCACGCAAGAATCGGTTTCGCTTTCATCCTGTCCTCCTTGTCCTCCGGTCTCTCGAACCGCCCACAGGCGCCGCAAAGGCGCTTCGCCTGCCGGTTCGCCAGAAGCGATGCCCGACACGGGTGCAATGCCGGTGCCTCTCGTCACGTGCTGGCAAACGCGGCGGGGCGGCGACAGCCGTGCAGAGAAGCGGGAACTGTCGTAGGTCGGAGCCGCGTGCCCCCGCGGCTCACCGGGACATCCCTGCGCGGCGTCACAGCGGAACGCAGCCCGCGACTTTGCGCCGGGCCGTCCTCAGCCGTCGGCGGTCGCCCGGGTGCTCCGCCGACTGGGCGGTGTTCATGGACCGAAAAAGCCGGCTGTCAGTCGGCCCAGCAGGGGGGTGACCGGTTGGGGACGGCAGGGATCCGCTGTACGATGCGCCCATGGCACTGTCGTGGATCCGCGAGTCGCCGCCGCTTTGGGACGAAGGTAAACGCCGCATCGTGGGTGGCGCGCCGCCTGGAATCTTCGACCGGCGCTACGGTGAGCTCGCCGAGGGCGAGCTGCCCCCGGGCGACTGGTGGCGAGTCGAGGACGGCGGAACGACGGTCGGCTACGGCTGGCTCGACGTCGTGTGGGGTGACGCCGAGATCCTGCTCGCCACGGCCAGCGACGCTCGCGGCCGCGGCGTGGGTACCTTCATCCTCGAGCAGCTCGATCGAGAGGCGAAGCAGCGGGGGCTCAACTACCTCTACAACGTCGTAAGGCCGAATCACCCCGACCGTGCGCGGGTGAGCGAGTGGCTCCAAAAACGCGGGTTCCGCCCGTCGGAGGACGGAAGCTTGACGCGCGCCACGACGTCGTCGCCGGGGCCAGAGCAGGGCGCGCGGTAGGCGGGGGCGCCGCCCGTTCGGCGCTGGGGCCGGTGTCAGCCAGCCGGCCCGTCGCGCAAAAGGTAGGTGCTCTCGCGAAACCAGGTATGGCCCCGCGCGCGCATGCGCGGGTTGTGGGGCAGCGTATCGCGGGTCGCGAGCCGCTTGACGTCGCTTCCGGGGAAGCTTTGGCGAATCTCCTCCTCCGAGACCGAAAACGGGGGACCCGACATGAGCGCGGTGTCGTATTCGATCGCGCTGAGGAGCATCGCCCAGTCCGCGCTCGTGATCTGCCTCAGGTGGCGCGTGTAGTCGCCGCGGAGATGGGCGGGCAGGGCGATGAGAGCGGCTCGGTCCCACACCCGATCGGCCTCGCCGACGTGGCTGCGATCGACCTCGAAGATATCTCCGCACACGAGCGTGAGGTTCTCCCAGCGGTACATCTTGAGGCCGTCCACCGGCTCGGCGCGCGGGCTCAGCTCGTGCTCCGCGAAAAATTGCAAAAGGGCGTCTTCCACGAACTCGACGCCGATGACTTCGTGACCGCGTTTTGCGAGCCACATGAGGTCGGGGCTCTTGCCGCACAGCGGGACGAGCACGCGGTGCGGACCGCCGCCTAAAAGGCGGTCCCCGTAGTTCAGGAGATCGGGGTGGATCTCGTCGCGGTGGAAGGGGATATCGCCGTCGCGCCACTTTTGGCGCCAAAGCTCGTAAGCCCTGTCGCGTTCTCGCGCCATCTCGAACGAGCATACAGCAGCAAAGCCGGGTTGTCTGCTGGTCATCGGGCCGGGACAATGCGGGAGATGGAAGACGCCATCGTGATTGCGACGGGCTCGTACGGCGGCCCGAACGGAAAAGTGGCTCACGGGCTCGTGCGCGGCGGATCGCGGTTCCGCATCCGCGCCGTGGTAGAGCCGGCGGCCGCGGGAGCCGACGCGGGGGAGCTCCTCGACGGTGTGAGAAGGGAGATCCCGATGACCGCCTCGGTCGAGGAGGCCTGCGAGTCGGCGCCGACGGCCACCGTCGCGATCGTCGGTGTCGCGACGCACGGCGGTCGCATAACGCCCGTGGTTCGCGAGGCGCTCCTTTCCGCGGCGAGGGCGGGGCTCGAGATCATCTCCGGGCTTCACGACTTCGCGGGCGACGATCCCGATATCGCGGGGGAGGCCGAAAACCGAGGGGTCGCCATCCGCGACCTGCGCAGGCCGCCGCCCAAGGACGCGCTGCGATTTTGGACGGGCGATGTTCGATCGGTGCGTGCCGCGCGGATCGCCGTGCTCGGCACAGATTGCGCCGTGGGCAAGCGCACGACGGCGCGCCTCGTCACGTCCGGGCTCGAGGCCTCGGGTTTGCGTGCGGAGATGATCTACACGGGGCAGACCGGATGGCTTCAGGGCGGGCGTTTCGGGATCATTCTCGATGCGTTGCCGAACGACTACGTGAGCGGAGAGCTCGAAGGGGCGCTGGTCACCTGCGATCGCGAGCTTTCGCCGGACGTGATGGTGCTCGAGGGGCAATCTTCGCTGCGAAACCCGAGCGGTCCGTGTGGCGCCGAGCTTCTCGTGTCCGGCGGCGCGACCGCGGTCATCCTCCAGCACGCGCCCGGGCGGCCGTACTTCGAGGGCTATGAGGACCAGCGTCTCGAAATTCCGCCGCTCGGCGAAGAGCTCGCCCTGATCCGACTGTACGGCGCCGAAGTCATCGGACTATCCCTCAGTCGCGAGGGCCTCTCGGAGCGCGCATTCGACGAAGCGCGCGCCGACCTCGCGGCTCGGCACGGCATCCCCGTCGCGTGTCCCCTTCGAGACGGAATAGGGGCGCTCGTGGCGGCAGCGCGCAGTCACTTAGGCTTGGACGTGTAGGTATGAAAGCCCATTTTGCTCCGCCCGTACTGGGTGAGGGTGGGCCTGAGTCATGCGGTATTCGTTAACGGAGCGACGATGAAAATCGAGTCGATATCGGCGCGGATCGAGAAGATCGAGCTGTCGCGCCCCTATGCGATCGCGTTTCGAGACATCGGCGACGTGTCGATCGGCGTCGTGGAGGTCTGCGCCGAGGGCGGGCTCGTCGGCCGCGGCGCGGCCTCCCCCGAACCGTATGTGACGGGGGAGTCGATCGAGCGGGTGTCCGAGGTCTTCGGCGACCTAGACGGGCTGACCGGGCGGGACGCGCGGCAGGTGCGGGCGCTGTGTCGCGAGATCGAGGCCCGGGCCGGGGACGCGCCCGCGGCGCGCGCGGCGGTGGATATGGCGCTTTGCGACCTGTTCGCGCAGCGGGTGGGGCTACCCCTCGTCGAGCTCCTCGGCCGCGCGCACGATGGTCTCCCCACGTCTGTCACGATCGGGATCAGCTCGGTCGATGACACGCTCGCCGAGGCGCGCGAGTACACGGCGCGCGGATTCCGGGTGCTGAAAATCAAGCTCGGCCGTGAGCTCGCCGAAGACCTAGAGCGGGTGCGCCGGCTGCGCGCGGAGCTGCCGCGAGGCATCGCGCTGCGCGTCGACGCCAACCGCGGGTACGACGCGAGCGAGCTGGCGCGGTTCGTACGAGAGACCGAGGAGCTCGACGTCGAGTTCATCGAGCAGCCGTCGCCGCCGAGCCGGACGGACGAGCTGCGCGGGCTCGGCGAGCCCATCCGGGCGCGGCTGGCCGCAGACGAGTCGCTCCTGGCCCCGGCCGACGCGCTCGCGCTCCTGTCGCGTCCGCGTCCGTTCGGGATTTGGAACATCAAGCTGATGAAGTGTGGGGGCGTTTTGCCGGCTCTGCGCATCGCCGAGCTCGCCGAGCTCTCGGGGACGGCGCTCATGTGGGGCTGCAACGACGAAAGTCGCATCAGCATCGCCGCGGCGCTTCACGCCGCGCTGGCGTCGCCGGCCACGCGCTACTTGGACCTAGACGGCCACCTCGATCTCGCATGGGACGTCGCGACCAGCGGCGGCTTCGTGCTCGAGGACGGCGTCTTGCGGCCGAGCGGGGGCCCTGGGCTGGGGCTCACCGGCGCGCAGTGACGCGCGTGCACTCGGCGCGCGCGCCGTCACCGCCGGGGACGACGGGCGCCGGGTCGGGATAGACTCGCGGTATGCATGGAAAGACGGTTGTCGTCACCGGGGGCAACGCAGGCATAGGCCGAGCGACCGCGCGCCAGCTCGCCCAAAAGGGGGCGCGGGTCGTGCTCACTGCGCGGGATCCCGCGCGCGGGGAGGAGGCCGCGGCGGCGCTCCGCGCGGAGCGGGGCGCGGACGTGACGTGGATGCCGCTCGATCTCGGGAGCCTCCGCTCCGCGGAGACGTTCGCCGCCGAGTTCTGCAAGCGCTACGACAAGCTCGACGTGCTCATCAACAACGCGGGCGCCGTCCTCTCCGAGCGAACGCAGAGCGAAGACGGCTACGAGATGACGTTTCAGGTAAACCACCTCGGCGCGTTCTTGCTCACGCGGCGCCTCCTCGGCGCGCTGCGCGCCGCGGCGCCGGCGCGGATCGTCAACGTTTCGTCGATGGTGCACCGCCTCGCCCGTGGGGTCGATTGGGACGAGGTCCACGGCAAAGGCCGCTACGTTGGATTCTTGGCCTATTGCCGCGCCAAGCTGGCGAACCTACTGTTTACGCGCGAGCTCGCGCGGCGACTTGGCCCCGACGAGATCGCCGTCAATGCACTCCACCCCGGTACGATCGCCAGCCGCTTCGGCCGAGACGGCGACACCCGCGGCTTGTTCGCGCTCGGTGTGGGCCTGGCGCGTCCCTTCCTCGCCTCGCCCGAGCGCGGCGCCGCGCTTCCCGTGTACCTCGCCTCGTCGGCGGAGGTGGCCGACGTGACCGGCGCCTACTTCGAGCGCGGGCGGCGCCGCAGGCCCTCGGCGGCGGCGAGGGACGACGAGGCTGCGCGGGTCCTTTGGGATCAGAGCGTGGAGCTTTGCGAGCGCGCTCTGTCCTCGTAGCGCTCCGCGGATGCACGGGGCGGTGGCGCGCGGTCGCGGCTGAGCGTCACGCCGGCTTCGCGGAGCTCGGTTTCGAGCCGACGTGGAGGCCGCACTCTTTGTCGTCGGCGTGTTCCCACCACCAGCGGCCCGCGCGATCGCTCTTTCCCGGCGGCACGGGCCGGGTGCACGGCGCGCAGCCGATGGACCGATACCCGCGGTCGAACAGCGGGTTGTAGGGGATTCCGCGCTCGTGAATCGCGGCCCACACGTCGGCCGCCGTCCACGCGGCGAGCGGGTTTAGCTTGACGAGCGGACCGGTTGGTCCCGAAAAGCGCGGATCCGCCTGCACGGCGGGGAGCGCGCTCCGCGTCGCTTCGTTTTGATCGCGCCTTTGGCCGGTCAGCCACGCCCGGTAGTGGGACAGGGTGGCCTCGAGCGGAGCTACTTTGCGGACGTTACAGCACTCCTCGTGACCGTCGCGGTAGAAGCTAAACAGCCCCTTACGGCGGACGAGCTCGCGCACCGGCTCGGGATCGGGAAGCACCATGTCGATCTCGATCCCGTAGTGATCGCGGACGGCATCGATGTGCTCATACGTCTCCGGGTCGAGGCGTCCGGTGTCGAGACAAAACGCGCTGAACGGCAGGCCGGTTCGCGCCGCGATGTCGAGCAGCACCACGTCTTCGGCGCCGCTGAACGCGATGGCGCAGGTTTTCCCGTATCGCGACAGCGCCCACGCGACGATGTCCTCGGGGCGGGCGCCTTCGAGCTCGCGCGCCGCGGCGGCGAGGTCGTCGGGCGACGGGCCTGCGGAGGCAGGCTGCGCGGGAGGGGCGGGCGCGCCCTGCGCCAGCGCCTCCTTGGTGAGCTTGAGCGCGCTCGTGTAAACCCGCTCGCCGGCCGCGTCGCGCACGACGAAAAACGGCGCCGTGTCGATGCCGTGCTCGGCGGCGAGCCGCCAGCCGGCCGCGTCCGGATCACCCTCCTGGGCCCAAACCACCTCGTCGATTCGGTGCCACAGCCCCCGGCGGCGCAGCATATCCTCTGCCTGCGCACACTTGCGGCACGGCTCGCCGCTGGCCAGCCGCTTTTTCACCATGATGACGCGAGTGCTCGAGCTCGTGTGCATGCCGATTCAACCACTGTTGGGGGCGCGGGTGGTGATTGTCAACCGAGACGGCGTCGCGCGCCCGCGGCTTCGCGTCCCGCGCCGCCCGCGGGCGCGCCGCGGGCGAGGTAGGTCCGAAGGGTGCGTGGGCGGGCTGCCCGCGCCGCGAATGCTCGTCGGGCTTTGCACGGGAGGGTCCGTGTGGGCCGCCAATCCGAGTTGCTAGGCGTTTGGCTCCGGTGGCTGTGAGGGGGGCCACGGCGGGTGTGCGCTCGGAAACGACCATCGCAACGCCGGCTCGAAAGCCGACATCGGACGGGCAGAAGACGGTTTTGCGAGGGCGAATTGCATGCCGACACTGGGCTACCGCGATCGAGCGAGCAGACTCCTTCAGCGAACGGGTGGCTTGGAGCTACTCGCGAGGCTGAGGGCGCATCGGCCATCTCCCTGGCTCACCATACTCACCTATCACCGAGTCGCCGACCCCGATGCCGAAGCCGACGTCGATCGTGAGGTCATCGACGCGACGCCCGCTCAGTTCGAGGACCAGATCGCCTACCTCGCGAAGCACTACACCTTCATCGGGGTGGACCATCTCCTTCACTACACGCGCACCGGCTCGATCCCGCCGAACTCGGTACTCGTCACCTTCGACGACGGCTACCGCGATGCCATCGCGACCGCCGTTCCGATCCTCCGGCGCTACGGAGCGCGGGCGGTGTTCTTCATCGCCACGGACTATCCGGATCGGGGAAAGCTGTATTGGTGGGACCGGATCGCGTGTCTCGTGCGAAACAGCCCCCGCTCGCGGATCGAGATCGCGGAACCCGTGTCGCTCGAGCTGGATCTCGGCGCCGATCGCGAGGCGGCGGTCCGCCGGGCGATCAGCGTGGCCAAGCGCGACCCCGACCTCGATCTCGACGCTTTCGTCGACGCGCTCGCCGAGGCATCCGGCGCCCCGTGGGACGAAAACGTCGAAGCGGCGCTCGCGTCTCGGTTGATCATGAGCTGGGAAGAGGTGCGGCGGCTGGTCGACCTCGGCATGGACGTGGAGTCCCACACCCGAACGCATCGAATCCTGGGCCACTTGGGCACCGAAGAGGCGGCGTGGGAGCTGTACGGATCCCGGGAGGACTTGCGCCAAAAACTCGGCTATGCGCCGCGCGCGCTCGCCTACCCGGTCGGCGCTCCGCTCGTACACAGGCGCGATCTGCTCGGGACGGTCCGCGACGCGGGCTACTCGCTCGGCTACACGAATTGCACCGGTAGCAACGATCTTCGCCGGCCCCTGCATCCACTGGATGTAAGCCGGATCGGCATGGACGTCGCGCTGTCGCCGGAGCTGTTTCGCGCGATGTTGGCGCTGCCGCCGATCGGCCATGCGACGTGGCGACGAATGCGCTCGCGACCGAGGAGGAGAGCGTGATGACCGAAGTGCTCGACATCGACGCCGACCGCGCTTGTCGCGAGATCGAGGAAGCCATCCGGCGCGCGGTCCAAGGAGACCTCGGGCGGCGGGGCGTTGTGGTCGGACTGTCGGGCGGCGTGGACAGCGCCCTGACGGCGGCCTTGTCGGCGCGGGCCCTCGGTCCCGACCGCGTGCTGGGGGTGCTCATGCCCGAGCGGGACTCCTCGTCCGAGTCGCTCCGCCTGGGCCGGGCCGCCGCGGACGCGCTGCGCATCGGGCTGGTGTTGGAGGACATCGGCCCTGCGCTCGAAGCGATGGGGTGCTACCGGCGGCAGGTCGACGCCATCCGCGAAGCGTTCCCCGAGTATGCCGAGGGGTGGCGGTGCCGGCTCGTGTTGCCGTCGCTGCTCTCCGGTGACCGACTGAGCGTGTTCCGGCTCGAAGTGGAGTCTCCGCGTGGCGAGCGAAAGAGCTCGAGGCTGAGCGCGCCGGCGTACAAGCAGCTCGTGGCGGCGACGAACTTCAAGCAGCGGACTCGCAAGATGTTCGAGTACTACCACGCCGACAGGCTCGGGTATGCCGTCGCCGGCACGCCGAACCGGCTCGAGTTCGACCAGGGCTTCTTCGTCAAGCTCGGGGACGGTGCGGCGGATTTCAAGCCCATCGCGCACCTGTACAAGTCTCAGGTCTACGCCCTGGCCGCCCACCTCGGCGTTCCAGACGAAATTCTGGCCCAGCCTCCGACGACCGACACGTTCTCCATGCCGCAGACGCAGGAGGAGTTTTACTTCGCGTTGCCCTATCGCGAGATGGACCTATGCCTATACGGCATGAACGAGGGACTCCCCCCGGAGGAGGTCGCGGCCGCCGCGGGGCTCAGCGCCGATCAGGTGGCGCGGGTCTATCGGGACATCGAGGCCAAGCGGCGGGCCACGAGGTATCTACACGCGCCGGCGAAGCTGGTGCGCGCGGTGCAGCCGCGGGTGGGGCGCGCGCCCGATCGCCAAGGCCCCGGGTCGGCCGGCGAAGGCGCAGGCGCGGAAGGTGAGGGCCCGGGAGGCGACAGCCAGGTCGCGGAGACGTGATATGTGCGGCATCGCGGGAATCGCCAATCTGCGCCCGGCACAGCCTCCGCCGAGGGAGGCGCTTTTGCAAATGGTCGGCGCCCTGTCCCACCGGGGGCCGGACGCCGCGGGCCTCTACCGAGACGACCACGTCGGGCTCGCGCATACGCGGCTTTCGATCATCGACATCGAGGGCGGGAATCAGCCGCTCTCGAGCGCCGACGGCTCGGTGTGGGTGAGCTTCAACGGAGAGATCTTCAATCACCCGGAGCTCAAAAACGAGCTCGAGTCGCTCGGTTACCGCTTTCGCACCCGCAGCGACACGGAGGTGTTTGCCACGGCCTATGCGGCGTGGGGCGAGGCGGCGCTCACCCGGCTAAACGGCCAGTTCGCCGCCGCGCTGTGGCACCCCCGAAAGCGAGCGCTCGCCCTCGCGCGCGATCGACTCGGCATCCGACCGCTGTATTACGCCGAGCAGGGCGGCCGGCTTTACTTCGCGAGCGAGGTCAAAGCGCTGCTGGCCGCGGAGCCGGCGCTGTCCACCGAGCTCGATCCCCGGGGCATCGACGACGTGTTTACGTTCTGGGCGCCGCTTTCACCTCGCACCGCGTTTTCCGCGGTGCGGGAGGTGGAGCCCGGGCACGTCCACGGCTACGGGCCGAGCGGCGCGTGGGGGAGGGCCTACTGGATTCCGAGCTACGGCGAGGAGGAGGTTCGAGGCGGCGTGTCCGAGTCGGCGGAGCGCGTGTCCGCGGCGCTCGAGGACGCGACGAAGCTGCGGATGCTCCGCGCGGACGTCCCCGTGGGGAGCTACCTGTCCGGCGGCCTCGACAGCTCCCTCGTGGCGGCCTTGGGCAGCCGCGCGCGGGGTGAGCCCATCGAGACGTTCTCCGTGAGGTTCGAAGACGCCGATCTCGACGAGACGGCGTACCAGCGGCAGATGGCGCGGCGCCTCGGGTCCCGGCACCACGAGCTCGCGGTCACGGCGCGCGACGTCGCCCGGGTGTTCCCCGATGTGATCCGGCACGCCGAGCGGCCCATCTTGCGCACCGCGCCGGCGCCGCTTTACATGCTCTCCGAGTTTGTCCGCGCCGCGGGGATCAAGGTGGTGCTCACCGGTGAGGGGGCCGACGAGATGTTCGCCGGCTACGACCTGTTCCGCGAGGGCGCCGTGCGGAGATTTTGGGCGCGCGCCCCGGCGTCTGCGCACCGTTCGGGGCTCCTCGAGCGGCTTTACCCCTATCTGCGGCGCTCGCCCGTGGCGAACCAGCAGATGGCGCGCCAGTTTTTCGGCCAAAATCTCCACAGGTGGCGCGAGCCGGGATTTGCGCACGGTCCGCGCTGGTCGGCCACGGCGGCGCTCAAGCGCATCCTGAGCTCGGAAGTGCGCGCGGAGATCGGCGACCGCGACGCCACGGACGCGCTGTTTGCGACATTGCCGCCCGCGTTCGAGTCGTGGTCGCACCTGGCCCAGGACCAGTACATCGAGGCGCGCACGCTCCTGTCGGGGTATCTGCTCTCCTCCCAGGGAGACCGCATGCTCATGGCGCACGGCGTCGAGGGCCGCTTTCCGTTTTTGGATCGCGATCTCGTCGAGCTCGCGAATCGTCTCCCGGATTCGCACAAGCTGCGCGGCCTCGACGAAAAGCACGTGCTCAAGCGCGTCGCGTCGAAGCACGTCCCGGCGGGCATCGCCCGGCGAAAAAAGCAGCCCTATCGGGCGCCGGACGCGGCGGCGCTCGCCGGCGATGGCGCCCCCGACTGGATTCCCGAGCTCTTGAGCGATGGCGCGGTGCGGAGCGTGGGCGTGCTGGCGCCCGAGCCCGTTCGCAGGCTGTGGCAAAAGTGCGCCGGGGCGCGGGGGCTCGGGATGTCGAACAGCGACAACATGGCCCTCGTCGGCGCGATTTCGATCCAGCTGCTTCATTACCAAGTCGCTCGGTCTCGTGGCGGTCAGCCCGAGCCGCGCCGGCTGAGTGTCGACATCGATCACGTGACCTCATGACCACGCCGCACCGCGATCCGCCCATGCCACTCGTCGACGACTTCCTCACCGCCGCCGCGCGAGCGCGGCCCACGCGCGAGGCCCTGGTCTGCGGGGACGTGCGCTGGACCTACGCCGAGCTCGACGAACGAGCCAGCGCGCTGGCCGCCTCGCTCGCGCGGCGCGGCGTGGAGCGCGGCGATCGAGTCCTCATTCTCGGCGAAAACTCGGCCGAGGTGGTGGTTTCGTTCTGGGCGGCGCAAAGGGCCAGCGCGGTGCCGGTCGTGGTGAGTCCGCAGACGAAACGCGACAAGCTGGCCTATCTCCTCGCCGACTGCCGGCCTCTCGCTCTCATCGCCGACGCGGCCCTCGGGCGGGTGTTCGCCGGCCCCGCGATGGACAGCCCGCACCTCGCCACCGCGCTCGTCGCCGGCCGGGGCGCGAGCGAGGCGCTCGGCGAGCTGAACGGCGCCGAGACGCTCGCTCGAGCGATGGTCGAGGGAGCGAACCTTCCGCCGCCGCCTAAGACGGCCATCGATCTGGACCTCGCCACGATCATCTACACGTCTGGGTCCACGGGCGAGCCCAAAGGGGTGATGCACACCCACCAAAGCGTGCGCGCGGCGGCCTTGTCGATCACGCGGTACCTCGAAAACGACCCGAGCGATGTGATCCTGGCGGCGCTTCCGCTTTCGTTCGACTACGGACTCTACCAGGTGATCATGGCCGCCGCCGCGGGGGCATCGGTGGTCGTGGAGCGCTCGATGGCTTATCCCGCGCGAGCGCTCGCGCGCGTCGCCAGCGAGCGTATCACCGGATTTCCGGGCGTTCCCACGGTGTTCGCGATGATGCGTGAGCTGGCGGTGCAGGGCTTCGACCTGCAAAGCGTTCGCTACGTGACCAACACCGCGGCGGCGCTGGCGCCGAGCCACGTGGCGTTTTTGCGCGAGCTGTTCCCCGCGGCGGCGATCTACTCGATGTACGGGCTCACCGAGTGCAAGCGGGTGTCGTACCTGCCGCCGTCGCGGCTCGAGGACAAGGCGGACAGCGTCGGCGTGGCGATACCGGGGACGGAGCTCTGGATCGCCGACGAGAGCGGAAACCGTCTCGGACGCGGTGAGGTGGGCGAAATCGTGGTGCGCGGGGCGACGGTGATGCGAGGCTATTGGGAAAAGCCGGAGGCCACGGCGCGCCGCCTTAGGCCCGGGCCGCTCCCCGGCGAGCGCGTCCTTCACACGGGCGACCTCGGGATGCTCGACGACGAAGGGCTCTTGTACTTCGTCGGGCGCAGCGACGACGTCATCAAGTCGCGGGGCGAGAAGGTGGCGCCGCGCGAGGTGGAGCTCGCGCTGCTCGCGATCCCCACCGTCCGCGAGGCCGCGGTGGTGGGCGAGCCCGATCCGGTGCTGGGGCAGGCGATCGTCGCCTACGTGGCGCTCGCGCAAGGCGCTCACATGAACGCGGCGGCGATCCGTCGCGGGTTACGCGAGCGACTCGAAAGCTACATGGTGCCGACCCGAATCGTCCTCGTGGATGAGCTCCCAAAGACGAGCACCGGGAAGATCAAGAAGACCGATCTAGGCGGGGGCGAGCGAGGGACGAGCCGCGAGGGCGGCGAGGCGTGTGACGAGACGGACAAAGATCGGGCCGATGTCCGCGGATGACGAGGTAACGATGCAGATACGCGACAGCGTGAGATCCTTTCTTCGCCAGAACTTCTACGTCGAGGGGGAGCTGCCCGGCGACGCCTCGCTGCTCGGCCACGGGGTGGTCGACTCGACGGGCATCCTCGAGGTTATCGCGTTCATCGAGGAGACCTTCGAAATCACGGTCGAGGACCTGGAAATGGTTCCGGAAAACCTAGACAGCGTCGACGCTATCGCGGCGTTCGTGTGCCGCAAGCAGGGGGCGACCGAGGCGGAGGCGAGCGGCGCGGATCCGTGAGTGGCGGCTGGGGCGCGAACCATGAGCTACGAGGTGGAGCAAATCGACAAGGACCGAGCGCGCGAGGATGTGGTCCGCTTGTGGCGACAGAACCTCCCAGTAGCGGGGTTTTGCGATCGCAAATTCGAGTGGACCTATGAGAGAGCACCGGAGCCTCCGCTCAGCCCGCTCGTCCTCGTCGACAGGCGCGATCACGACGGTGGGATCGTGGGCACGGCGGGGGTGGCCCGGCGCGGGTTCGTGATCGCCGGCGAAGATGTGTCGGCCGGACTTTTGGCCGATCTCGCCGTGGACCGAGCACACCGCACCGCGCTCCCCGCGCTCATCCTGGTCCGGCGGTGCCGTGAGGCGGCGCGGAGCCAGTTCGTCCTCGCCTACGGCTTTCCGAACCACAAGGCGGAGGGCGTGTTTCTCCGCGCGGGGTACACGAGGCTCGGTGGGATGGCCCGGTACGTGCGCGTTCTGCGCCACGAGCCCTACATGAGCCGGCACGTTCGCTGGCGGCGGGCTGCGCGGGCGGCGGGGCGCGCCGTGGACGCGGGAGCTTCGCTCAGTCGGGCGCCGTTACACGCGGACGCCGCCGCGCGCTACCGCCTGGTCGTGACCGAGACCGCCGACGAGCGCGCCGATCTCGTGTGGCGCACCGGGGCGCCGCGATACGCGATCGTCGCGAGGCGGAGTGTTCCGTTTTTGCGGTGGCGCCTCGCTGAGCATCCGGAAAAGCGCCACCGCTTCGTCTGGCTCGAGACCCGCAGGGGAGGCGCGCCGCGGGCGTACGCCGCGATCGCCGATGAGGGAGGCGAGCTTGCCGTACGCGACTTTTTCGGGCCACCCGAGGCGCTTCAGCCGCTGTTCGAGCGGCTCGCGGGGTGGGCGCGCGCGCAGGGCGCTCGCAGCCTCGCCCTCCGTTTCTTGGGGGACCCGCGCGTGACGGCGGCGATCCGATCGTCGGGATTTCGGCCGCGGGGCGAGCGCCGCTCCGTCGTTGTCGACGCGTTCGCCCCAGCGCACCACCTGGTCTACGAGCCGTCCGCTTGGTTTCTCACCGACGCCGACGAGGACATCTGACCCACGATGACGCATGAGTCATGCGCTACCGCTCAGTAGGCCATTTGAAGCCCGAGCTGTAGGATGAACCCGTCGAGGACGCGATCGCTGGACAGGAACTGATCCGATACGGAAAACGGGTTCTCGGAGACGGGGCCCGCGGGCAATTCTTGGAAAAAGAGCAGATCGCCCTTGAGGTCGAGGCGAAGCTCGTCGAACAGGCCCCACACCGATTCGCCATGGCGGGCCTCGTTTACGTACGACAGCTTGCCCCCGGTGAGGAGCGAGCGCAGCGGCGCGTGCTCGCGGTTCCCTGAAAAGAAGGCGCCGGCGGGCCCTTCGGTCTCGTAGAAGTAGGCGTCTTTGAAGAAGCTGGCGGCGGACTGCTGGTAGATGCGACTGCGCGCCCGGACGACCAGATTGTCGCCGGCGCGCTGGTGGTAAGCCATGGAGAAGGAACCGGAGTTTATGCCCCAGGTGTCGCTGTAGCCGCGCGCCTCGAAGTGGACGGCACCGCGGGTCGGCTCGATATAGCGGTTGAGTCGGCTCACCAGCGCGCCTCGCGCGCGGACCGACGGCACGTTCTCTTGCGCGTCGACGCCGCTCACCCGGACGCGCCGGTAGGGGTTTGCCTGAAAGCCGCGGATGACCTGCCCGTACAGGGCGAGCTGCAAGACGGTGGTGGGTGACAGATTCTGGGTGAGCGTGGCTTCGGTGGTGTCGAGGACGATGTCGCGCCACACGGTCTCGCCGGGCACGTCCGCGCCGAAGAAGTAGTCTTTTTCGCAGGGGTGGGCCCCGATCAGCGCTTCGCGCTCGAGGGGGGTGCGGTCGCGGTTGTCGCGATCGCAGGATTGGTCGAAGTTTCGCGAGTAGGACAGCGCGATGTTCGTGTTGCGATCGTTTAAGTCAACGTTCCCGGCCGCCGTGAGGACGAGCGAGTTGTAATCGCTCTCGCTGCTCGCGCCGGCGCTCACGCCGACCTCCGAGCGGCTTCGCTCGAAGGAGAGGCCGACGCTCCCCTCGTGGCGTACGTCGTCGAACGTCGTCGCCGTGGTCACGGCATCGACGCTGTAGAGCGCCGGCGTGGCGCCCGACACGATATCGGCCGAGTAGCCGAGCTCCACGGAGCTGCGGTCGCTTACCGAGACGCTCACGTCGCCGCGCGGGTGGACCACGCTGAGCCCGCCGAGGGGACCGCGCCGAAGCTGCTGAAACCACGTGGTGGTAAACTGCGAGCGGTCTTCCGCCCGAGCGCTTTGGATGGCCGGAGGTCCGAGAAACGACAGCAGCATTCCCGCGGCGAGGAGCTTGCAACGCGCCGTCAGTTGCATCCGCAGCCGCCCCCACTGGTTCCCCTCCCTCCGGCGGACCCTTCGCGGTTGGACAGGACGTGATCGTCTGCCGAGATCTCGTGCGGGTCGTCGTCGAACTCCATGGTGCGGTCGGCCAGGTGCTCACGCTCCGCAGGTCTCACGGCATGCATGCCACACGCCGAGGTGACGAATAGGCAGGCGATGAGCAGGGCCAGGACGGCGCGCCTCGGGTCAAAAGAAGATAGCAAGGCCACTTGAAACCTCCTGAGCGTTCGAAGCTTCATCGGGATCGAAGAGGCTCCAATTGCGGTAGTCGATCCGGACGGTGATCCGTCGCTTGAAGGTCATCTCGATGCCGGCACCGGTCGAGATGGCCATGAGCGTCTTCGGATCCTCGACGAAGCTGTCGGCCTGGGGCCGAATGTGTCCGGCGCCCACGCCGGCGTGTAGGTAGGGGCCGAGGGCCGCCCCCGGGGCGAGTCGGAGCGTTCCGCCGGCCCCGGCGAGCAGGAGGTCGTCTTGCTCGCGCGGGCTCGCGCCGACGAAGCCCTCGAGGGCGAAGTACGGATCGAGCAGCACGGCAGGGCGAAACAAAAACGCGCCCTCGCCGCCGATGACGCCGGCGGACACGGACAGCCCGATGCGCGCCTCGGGCGCGGGGGGAGGGCCGAAAATCGCGTCGGTGACGGCGTTGCGCATGCGCGAAAGGCGGCTCGGTTCGTGCTCGTAATCGACCTCGAAGGGGAAGACGAGGTCGCCGAGAATCCAGCCGGTGGTCCCGTCGCTGAGCTCGATGAGCAGCCAGTAGCCGCGCGACCCGCGCTGCCGCACGGGATAGATGTCGCCGCGCTCGGCGGTGAAAATTTCACGGTAGTCGGCGCCCGGTCCGGTGCGGACCGGCGCGCTTTGCGCGATGACCCGTAGGTGCGGCTCGGCTGCCTCGGCGCGCTCCGGCCAAACCAGGACTGCAAGGGCGAGCGCCGCGATGAGCCAGGGGCCGGGAAACCAGCGGACGATCGACCGCTGTCCACTGCTGCGGGTTCGCTCGCCCGCCGAGATTTGTCCTGGCGCGATCACGACTCGAACCAGTCCAAAAACAGCTCGTAGGGCTCGCTTCCCGGCGCAAACAGCTCGCCGCCCTCGTGGGCGTTTTGCCCCTCTTCGGGCTTGGTGAGGAGCGCGCTCCGATCCGGCGCGCCGCAGCTCAGAAAGCTTGTCACGACCTCGTAATTACTCCGGTGGTCCGCGTCCGACAGCGGCTCCGCCGCGACGAGGCGAAGCGCCGAGCGCCCGTCTGAGTCGCGGTGGCAACCCGCCTGACCGACGCACGATCGGTCCGGATCGTCGGGCGCGAGGTACTCGGGCCAGATGACCTCGCGGTAGTAGTCCTCGTCCGGTCGGCACGAGCCGGGGGCGACCGGCTCCTCGCCCAGCTCCACGGTCGGGCAGCCGCCGGCGAGCAGGGCCGAGACCGAAACCGTGAGCGTGTGGAGCCAGCGACGCATCGGCGACAGCCCCACTTTAGCACGCGCCGGCCCGCGATTGGCGTCAAGAGCTTGCCGGCCCAGATCCCAGCGCGTAAGGTTTGTCGAGTGTCGGGGTATTTCTCCGGTGGTAGGCCCGCGTCGGTCACCTCGGGCGCGGGTTCGTCGCCGCCCGTGGCGGCGGGGGACTCTCCGCCCAAAGAGGCGCGCGAGCTGTCGGCGGGCGGCGGTAGCGAGCCCTGGACAGCGCCCGCGCCGCAGGGTGAGCGCCACGACTACGACGACGACGAAGGCGACACCGTGGTGCAGGCGCCGCCCGCGGACAGTGGTAGTCGGGCGGGCCCGGATGCCCGGCCTATGCCCGAGCGCGCAATCCGCCCATCGACCCAGCCAGGCGATCCCTTTGCGGTGCGCGGCGAGCGCAGCGCCCTCGTCGGTCGAGACGAGGACCTCGAAGCCATGGTCGAGGCAGCGCAGCGGGCCGTGGAATTTCGCAGCCCGCAACTCATCACCGTCATCGGCAACCAGGGCACGGGGAAAAGCCGGCTCGTCGACGAGTTCGTGAGGCGCCTGCGGGATGGGGCCGCGACCGGGGGGCAAGAGGCGGTCGCCCGCGTGTCCTACGCGCGCGCGCGGCGGGGTGGGGCGGCCTACGACGCCCTCGGCAGTTATCTGCGCGATCGCTTCCAGCTCGGCGACGGCGACCTCGACGAGCTCGCCCTGCGCCACCTCCAGCGCGAGCTCGAGGCGGTGTTCGGCGACGAGCGCATGGCGGAGCTCGCGCACCTTTTGTCGCGGTTTTTGGGCGCATCCACCCGCGCCAGCGGGATCGAGACGCCGTTTCTGCGCGTTCTCGACGAAACCCCGCGCCAGCACGACGCGATCGCGCACACGGTGCTGCGCCGCTTCGTGGAGATGGACGCCGCCTCCGGGCCCATCGTGCTCGTCTTCGACGATCTGCAGTGGGCCGATGACGAGACGCTGGCCGTGCTTCGGGATCTCGGTGCCGGTCTCAGCGGATCGCCCGTCATCCTCGTCGCGTGCGCGCGGCCCGAGCTCCTCGTTCGCTTCGCCGACTGGGGCGAGGACGCGACCGACCACCTGCGGGTCGATTTGACGAGCTTGGACGCCGACGAGGCGGAGTCGATGCTCCGGGCCCTTTTGTCGCGCTGCGGTGACATTCCGCAGGACATCGTCGACGACGCGGTCGAGATGACGGGGGGCAACCCCTACTTCCTCGAGCAGCTGTTCAAGCTGTTTTTGGCGAACGGCACGATCGACGATCGATCGGAGCCCTGGCGCATCGATCCGGACCGGGCGGCGCAGACCGAGCTCCCCATCAGCGTCGAGGAGGCGATCGAGGCGCGCATCGCAGCGCTCGCGCGGAGCGAGCGCGACGTCCTCGAAAAGGGCGCGGTGTTCGGAAACGTGTTTTGGCTCGGCGCGATCGTCGCGCTGATCCGCCTCGAGGCTCACGACGAGGGGGGCGCAAACGCCGAGCCGAGAGACGCGTTCGACTACGTGTTCGACAGCCCCGACCAGCGCGAGGGCGACGCGCGCGCGCGCGTCGAGGCCGCGGTGGACGAGCTCGTCGACCGGGACTACCTGCTGCTTTTGGATCGCGAGGACTCGACGATCACCGGGGACGTGGAGCTCGTGTTCAAGCACAACCTCGAGCGCGAGCTCATCACGAAGAGCACCGAGGCCGAAACATTAGCTCGCTACCACCGGCTCGCCGCGGAATGGCTCGAGAGCAAGCTGTCAGCGCGCTCGGAGGAGCAGCTCGAGTTCCTCGCCCAGCTCTACGAGCGCGGTGGCGACTACCGGCGGGCGGCGCACTGCTACCTGGCCGGCGCCGACAAAGCGCGTGCGCGCTACGCGATCGAGCAGGCGCCCGAACTGTACGAGCGGGCGCTCTGGATGTTCGGAACGCGGGATGCGGGCGCCCGCCTCGACGCGCTCCACAACCTCGGCGACTGCCTCGAGCGCGCCGGCCGCACGCGCGAGGCGGTGGCGCAGTTCGAAAGGATGCTCCACCTCGCCTGGCTGTTCGACCACAAGGCCAAAGGCGGTGCGGCGCACGGCCGCCTCGGGCGCGTCTACCGGCGACTCGGGGAGTACGGCGCCGCGATGCGGCACCTGCGCGCCGCCAACCAGCTGTTCGAGAGCGCCGGGGACGGCCGCGGCGTCGCCGGGACGCTCGACGACATCGGGAAGGTACACTGGCTCCGGGGCGCGTACGACGAGGCGCTCGAGCACCATCGCAAGGCGCTGTCGATCCGCCGGGCGCTCGGCGATCGGCGCTCGATCGCCTTGTGCCTCGCCAACATCGGCCGGATTCACAATGACCGCGGCGCGTTCAAAGCCGCGATCGGCCAGTTTCGGGAGGCCCTCGACCTGCGCCGGGACATCGGCGATTTGGGCGGCGTCGTGCAATCGCTTTGCGATCTGGGCGGCGTCCACACCGCTGACGGGCGCTATGATCGCGCGCTCGAGATGTTCAGTGAAGCCCACAAGATCGCCCGCGACATCGGCGACAAGCTCGCGCGCGCCGAGGTGCTCTCGCGCCTGGGCGAGTGCAAGAGCGCCATGGGCCACGGGAGCGAAGCCGTGGATCACCTCCTCGAGGCGATCGAGCTGGCCTCGGAGCTCGGCGACCAGGTCGCCTTGGCCGAGTGCTCCCGCCGGCTCGCCGAGGTCTATGTCGGGCTCGGGGACGCTGAGCGAGCCATGCCCCAAGCCGAGCGCGCGCTCGAGATCAGCGAGAAGATCGGTTCGCGCGCCCACGCGGCCAGCGCGCACCGCGCGCTCGCCGAGGCGGTGTCGGCGGCCGGGTTTTCGCCGAGCGACCAGAGCCAGGCCGATGAGCACTTCCGGTGCGCGGTCACGATCCTCGCGGAGCTGAACAACGAGCTCGAGCTCGCCCGGTGCTACCGCGCGTTCGCCCAGTTCAAAGAGCGATGCGGTGCCGCCTCGGACGCGGCGAACTTGAGTCGGCGCGCGAACGACATTTTCGGCCGACTTCACGGCGCGGCCACCGTAGAGTGACCGGTGGCGCTGCGCCGCAGGAGGCGCGGCCGGAGGCGACCTCATGAAGTCGGAACGAGGAAAGGGTGGGGCGCTCGCGGGCGCCCTCGGTGTGGTCGCTGCCGCCGCGGTGGCGGCCATCGCGATCCCGGTCGTCGCGTTCGCGATCATGGCGCTCTTGGAGCTCGAGCCCGCGCCGTCCATGGAGATCGCGCTGCAGATCGTCCTCACCCAGGGCGTGGCGATGGGGGGCGTCGCCCTCTTGTATCTCGCGCTCCGGCCGAGGCTGGTCCGCGTACCGATCAGATGGCCGTCGCTCGGCGACCTTCAGTGGATGGTGGGCGGCACCGCGCTGGCGCTGGCCGTGATGCTCGCGGGGAGCATCATCGTCACGCTCCTCGGCATCGCGCCGGCCGCCCATCACATTCAGGAGGTCGGCGAGGCGGAGCCGGCCATCTTCGCCGTCTTGATCCCGCTGTCGTTCCTGATCATCGGGCCCGGTGAGGAGCTGTTGTTCCGCGGCGTGGTCCAGGGCCGACTTCGTCGCGCCTTCGGCCCGGCCGCCGCCATCGGCCTCGCGGCGCTGGTATTTGCCGCGCTGCACGTCGTGGCATATACAGGACCCATGACGGCGCGCCTCGCGAGTCTCGCCGTGCTGTTTTTGCCCAGCTTGGTTTTCGGCTTGGCCTACGAGCGGACGAAGAACATCGCCGTGCCCGCCGTGATCCATGGCGGCTACAACGCCGTGTTGCTGGCGCTTAGCTACTACGCCGTGGGCATGGACGCGGGAGCGGCGCCGTAGCCGGGCCCGCGGTGACGCGAGGCGCCGCGCGCCCGAGAGGGAGTCATGACCACTGATACGGCGGAGCTCAGCGCGGCCGTTCCCAAGGCGGTGATCATCGTGTGTCGCGAGCTTCGGGCCGCCGGCTACGAGGCCTACGCGGTGGGCGGCGCGGTGCGCGACGCGCTGCTCGGCGCCGAGGTCGGCGATTGGGACGTGGCCACGAGCGCGCCGCCGGCGCGGGTGCAGGCGCTGTTTCGGCACACGATCCCCACGGGGATCGAGCACGGGACGGTCACCGTGGTGATCGGCAAAGGACGGGCGCGGCACGCGATCGAGGTGACCACGTTCCGCGGCGAAGGCGCCTACACCGACGCCAGGCGCCCGGACGAGGTCGTATTCGGCGTGTCGCTCGAAGAGGATCTCGCCCGGCGCGACTTCGTGGTCAACGCCATCGCCTACGATCCGCTCGCGGACGAGCTGCGCGATCCGTTCGGGGGCCGGGGCGACCTGGAGCGCCGGACCATCCGCGCCGTGGGCGATCCCAACGAGCGGTTCTCCGAGGACGGGCTGCGCATCATGCGGGCGCTCCGGTTCGTGGCCCAGCTGGATTTCGAGCTCGAGCCGGCCACGGAGGCGGCCATGCCCGGCGCCCTGGCGTCGCTCGCCAAGGTCGCGCGCGAGCGGGTGCACGCCGAGCTCAAAAAGCTCCTCGTGGGCCGCGCCGCCGCCCGCGCGCTCGCGATCGAGGGCCGCCATGGGGTGCTGTCGGTCGCGATCCCCGAGCTAGGCCGCTGGCTCGCGACGCTGGCCCCCGGGGCGCGCGACAAGGCGCTTTGCCGCGCGGCCGCCGCGCCCCGCGATCCGGATCTGCGCCTGGCGGCGCTTATCGCCCCCGCCCCCGGGCAAGGTGTGGCGGAGATCGCCCCGGCGGCCGGGCGCGGGGGGCTCGAGGCGCTCGAAGACCGCCGGGCGGCCGAGCGCGCCGAAGCGGTGATGCGCGGGCTCAAATCGAGTAACGCGGAGCGAAAGCGCGTGTGCCAGCTGGTGTCGTTTTTCGGCGCCGCGCAGGCCGAGGCGCTTGGCGCGCCCCTCGCGCGGCGCATCGCCGGCGCCGTGGGGCGCGCGCGGGCCGGGGATTTGGCCGCCCTGTGGCTGGCGGATGCCGACGCCGACAGGGACGCAAACAGCGCGGCGGCCGCCCGCTCGCGGGATGCGGCGCGCGAGCTGGGCGAGGTGCTCGCGCGCGGGGATCCGGTCAGCCCGCGCGATCTCGCGATCTCGGGCGGCGAGGTGATGCAGGCGCTTGGACTTTCACCCGGCCCGGCCGTGGGCGACATCCTCGCCGCGCTCGTTGAGGCGGTGTGCGACGATCCGGCGCTCAACACGCGCGAGGCGCTGCTAGCGCTGGCCCGCGAGCGCGCGCCGGCGTAACCCGAACGCGGCGTGTCCCGACTTCAGGTCGCGCGCACGAGGTCGATCACGGCGTCTGCGACCAGGGGCGGCTCTCCGCTCGCGGCGATGACGCGGGCGAGATCCACGCGCGCGACGACGTCCTCGTGGGCGACGGCCATGTGAGACGCGCGCCGGAGCAGGTCGGCGAGGCCCTCGCGATCGGGCGGCTCATCGTCCGCGCGGGTGGCCTCCACGTGGCGCGCGATCTCGTCGGCGTCCGCGGCGCAAAGCGGCGCAGGCGCCGCAAGCGGCCCGGGAACACCGGCGATGTCGGCGAGGAGCATCCAGCCGAGCGCCTCCACGCGTTCGATGCGGATCCGGAGCTCGCGACCCGCCGGCGGCTGCGCGCGCACGATGACCGGCGCTTCGGCATCGAACCCAATCGACGAGCCGGCCGCGACGAACGCCCGGCGGACCTCGGCGGCCGTATGGAGGTCTCGCTCGACCGGACATCCCTCCGGCTCGGTGGGGCAGGTGGGGCCCCACGGCTTGACCTCCACCGGGTAGCCGGCTTTTTTGGCCACGCGCGACGCCGCCGAGGCCGTGGTGGCCACGGCCTGGCGCGTCACCGGCACGCCGTAAGACGCCAAAAGTACCTTCGCCTCGTGATCGCCCGCCCGTGCTCCGAGCTTGTCGATCTGGCGCGAGAAGCGCTCGCGATCGGGCGACAGCGCCGAGGCCTCGCCTGGGTCATCCGGCCCGAGGCCCGCGGCGGCGCGAGCGCCCGCCGCGCCCACCGCGGCCGCCGCACCGAGCGCCGGGCGCAAGCCCACGAGCGCCGGGCCATCACATCCGGCCAAAAACTCGGCCCTGCCGACGACCGGCATGACATGAAATCGGCGAGCCGTCGTCTTCGGGGGCGCGTCGCCGGCTTGGGCGA
>SLNH01000282.1 GCA_007133195.1 Nannocystineae bacterium
CGCACCGACATCTGGGCGCTCGGCGCCATCCTGTACTACCTCGTCACCCGGTCCACCCCGTTTCCAGCCGACACCTTCCCCGAGCTGTGCCTCAAGGTCCTGCAGGAGCCGCCAGGCCCGCCGCCTCTCGAGCTCCCGGGTGGGCTCTGGGACGTGATTTCGACGTGCCTGGAAAAGCGCCGGGAGGATCGCTACGCGGATTGCGCGGCGCTGGCCGCGGCGCTCGCGCCGCATGCCGAGGGATCCGAACTTGTGCACATGCCGCGAGCCTCGGCCATGCCGCGCGCCGCGGACCCTGCCGGGGAAGGCGACAGGGGCGCCGCCGCCGAACCGGAAAGTGCCAGTACCTCGGCCGACTCAGAAACTCGGTCGGCCATAAAACTGGACACGGCCACCTCGCTCCCAGCTATCGAGACGGCGGACGAACCGGCGCACTATCGCGGCCAGGCATCCGGCCGCCTCACCACGGCCGCCGGCAAACCTCGAGAAAAAGCCGCGGCGGCGCGGGCGCGCGCGGGCTCCTCGCTTGCCGGGCCCTCACGGCGACACCGGCGCCGCCGGCTCGCTTTGGCCACGGCGCTGTTCGTTGCGGGCGCCGGCGCCTTCGCGGGGCTCTCGCTCGCTCTGCGCTCTGCCGATTCGTCGACGGAATCGGCCGCCGAGTCGGCCGCCGAATCGGGCTTGGAAGATTCCCGGGAAGGTCAACCCCGAGCGGCGCCGCCCGGTCGGCCAGACAATCAGCCTCTCGTTTTTTACGGTCCTCCGGCCCCGAGCGGCGATAGCGAGGACGGGGGCTCCGATCCGGACACCGGGCGCGAGAGCGCGGGCGCACCCGGCGACGACGACTCGAAAATCCAGGCCACAAAGCCGGCGGACACCGGTTCGCAGGCCCCCGGCCCGCAAACTGGCGACCAGACTGGCGACCAGACCGCCGGCGACCAAGCCGACGACGATCAAACCGCCGGCGACCAGGCCGGCGACGACCAAGCCGGCGACGACCAAGCCGGCGACGATCAAACCGCCGACGACCGGCCCCGGATCGACTGGACACGCCAAACGCGTCACTGACAACGTAGCCCCATGTCGGACCGACGGGCGCTCGCCATCGCGCTGGCACTCGCGCCGGCGGCCGCTTTGGCGCCGGCCCCCGCCTACGGCGAGCGCGACGGAGAGCGCGACCCGGCCGCCGCGGAGACATTATTCGGCGAGGCCGCGGCGCTCATGGCCGAGGGGAAGTGGGAAGAGGCGTGTCCGCGGTTCGAGGCCAGCTGGGAGCTCGATCCCGCGCGCGGCGCGCTCCTCGGGGTGGCCGAGTGTCACGCCGTGGCCGGCGAGCTGGCCAGCGCGTGGGCCGCCTACCAACAGCTCCGCGCCGAAGCCGCCGCCGCCGGCGACAGGCAGCGATCGCGAATCGCGAAGGAACGCATCGAGGACGTGGAGCCCCGGATTCCGCGGCTCGTCATCGAGCTCGAGGACGACGCCGAGCGCGGGGTCGTCGAGATCCGTCGCGGCGGCGCGACAGTTCCCGAGGTGCAGCTCGGGGTCCGCGTGTTCGTCGATCCCGGCACGCACGACATCCGAGCCCGCGCCGAGCGCGGCGAGGCGTGGTCGCGCGCGGTCGAGATCGAGGAAGGGGAGACGAAGATCGTGACCGTCCCGGCGCTCGCCCGCCGAAAACAGGAGCCGACTGCCGCCCGAGACCCGGCGCCGAGTTCCTCAGTCCCGGTGCCCCCCGACAGCGCATCGCGCTATCAACGCTCGAGCGCCGAGGCGCAGCGGTGGCTCGGCTACAGCGCGGTGTCAGGCGGCGCGCTGTCGGCGGCCGCCGGCGTGGGCTTCGCCATCCGCTCCTACCGGCAGCACGGCCGATACGACGAGCTTTGTCCGCAGGACGAGTGCGAGCCCGACGACGACGAAGCCGGCCGCGCGCGCCGGCATGCCGAGGGCGCATCCACGCTGGCCACCGCGTTCATCGGCGTTGGCCTGGTCGCGATGACCGGTGGCATTGTACTGTGGGCTACGTCACCGAGCCCGAGCGGCTCGCCCTCCTCACCCGGCGCGCTGCGTCTCGCCCCGCAGGTCGGCCAGGCGAGCGCCGGCGCATCCCTGAGTGGGCGGTTTTAGGGCTCGTCTCCCGCGCCGGGTGGCCGCGTGAGCCCGGCGCCCTCCCCAGCCGAACCACGCCGAGCACGCGATGCCCGACGCGAAAACGACGCTGCAAGAGCGAAGGTCGCCAAAGTCCGGGGACGCCGGGCCATCGGCTCAGCCCACCATTTTTCTCGTGATGGAATGCGAACGCCCGCTCGCGGCGGGCGCGCGCTGCTCGCTCGCGAACACCTACACGGTCACCCTCGGGCGCGGAGAAGCTCGGCGGCTGGTGCGCGGCGATGAGGGGCGTGCGGCGACCGGAGCAGGGGCGCAGAGTCTGGACATCCGCGTCCCGGATGCGTGGATGTCGCGGCAACACGCGCGCCTGGACTACGCCATGGGCGCGTGGCTCCTCGTCGATCTCGAGTCGAGAAACGGGACGTTCGTAAACGGCGAGCGCGTCGCCCAGGCCGAGCTCGGCGACGGAGACGTCATCGAGCTCGGCCACACCCTGTTCGTGTTTCGCGACAATCTCTCCACCCCCGCCCGCGCGCCGCGCCAAGTCGATCTCGAAGACCACCATCCCGCCGAGGAAGGGATGGCGACCCTTCGCCCCGACGTATCGGCCGCGTTCAACGACCTCGAGCGGCTGTCCTCGTCCGGCGTGGAGATCCTGATCCGCGGCGAGAGCGGCACGGGCAAAGAGCTGATCGCGCGCGCGATCCACGCGCTGTCGGGCCGGGGCGGCGCGTTCGTGGCCATCAACTGCGGCGCGCTCCCGCCCACGCTCGTGGAAAGTGAGCTCTTCGGCTACGAGCGAGGCGCGTTTTCCGGCGCGGCGCACGCCAAATCGGGGCTGATTCGCAGTGCCCACGGCGGCACGCTGTTCCTCGACGAGATCGGTGACCTCGCCGCCGAGTCGCAGACGGCGCTCCTTCGCGTGCTACAGGAGCGCGAGGTCACGCCGGTCGGCGGCACGAGACCCGTGCCGGTGGATTTTCGGCTCATCGCCGCGACGCACCGCGACCTGAACGAGCGCGCGCAAACGGGCGCGTTTCGCGAGGATCTGCTCGGGCGGATCAGCGCGCACGTCGTCCACCTGCCGCCGCTCCGCGATCGCCGCGAGGACCTGGGCGTCCTGCTCGCGACCCTGTTGCCGCGCGTCGCGCGAAACGAGCCGATTCCCGCGATCAGCACCGAGGCAGCGCGCCTGCTCCTCGGCTACGACTGGCCGAGAAACGTCCGGCAGCTCGAAAAGTACCTCGCCGTCGCCGCGCCGTTCGCCGAGGGCGGCACCCTCGAGGCCAGCCATCTGCCCGCCGAGGTCCGAGGCGGCGACCGAACCGGCGAGGCCGCGCGGTCTCGAAAAACCAGCCGGCCCCCGAACGCGCGCCGCGACGGCGCGCTAACCGACCGCGACCGCGAGCGAAAGCGCGAGCTCGTCGCCCTTTTGCGCGAGCACGGCGGCAACGTGAGCGCCGTGGCGCGCGCCATGAACAAAGGCCGCACGCAGATTCAGCGCTGGGTGCAGCGCTACGGCCTGGATGCCCGAGCGTTTCGAGGGCCGTGACGACATGCGACGGTCGCCGCTCATGCCGGTATCGGTCGGGCCCTACCCGCGCCGCCTTTGCGCCCTTCTGTGCGCCTGGCTCGTCGTCATTCTGTCCGCAGGCGGCTGCGCCGCGGCGCTTACCGATCGCGTGAGCAGCGACTACGAACCCGGGGCAGGCGAGGCCCCAGGCTGCACCGACGCGCCGGGCCTCACGGTCGTCGATGCGACGCTTGCCACCACCTATGTGCAGCTCGGCGCCTGGTGGCTCGTGAGCTGGGAGTCCGAGCTTTTGCCCGCGCCTCCTGCCGAGCTCCTCGTGCCCTTGTTCGGCCTGGCCGGGGCGCACGCGGCGAGCGCCCTTTACGGCTATAACCAGACGCTGCGCTGCAAAACCGCCCGCTTTCGCCACCAGGACGCGCTTTTCGAAACCAGCTTCCGAGCAAACGGAGCCCGCGACGGTGCGGCGGAGCCTCGCACACCGAAGCACGAGCGCGGCGCAAACCCATACGACGGCAGCGCTCGAGGCGATGGGAGGAAGCCGTGAACCAGCGGCCAAGCCGCGCCATCGCTCGCGCGCTCGCGATCGCCCTCGCAGTCGCAGTCGCAGTCGCAGTCGGCGCCTCGGGCTGCTCGTTTGCGCTCATGGATCGCGCCTCCGCTGGCGATCCGCCAGAGCGCGAGCCGCGCTGCACCGACACGGAGGGCTGGCCGATCTGGGACAGCGCGGTCGGTACGTCGAGCATCCTCGTCGGCGGTCTTCAGCTCGGGGTGGCCCACGACACCGGCTCGCCGGCCGTCGTGCGCGCGATCGGCATCGCCAACATCGTGCTGGGCGGGGTTCACCTGGCGAGCGCGGTCGCAGGCTTCCAGTGGGCCGGCGACTGCCGCCGAGTTCGCGACGACTACTTTCTGGGCGCCCCGGCCGAGGCCCCAGCGCGCGACAACGCCCAGGGCGGTCGGGCTCGCTCCGAGTGAGGCTCGGGCGCCCAGGCGCGCGGCCCCCGGCCCCGCGGCCATGAGGAGCCTACACAGCGGGCGAAGAGTCCCCCTCGCCGCCGGCTCGGCCGCGTCCAGTGAGGCGGCGCGCGGGCGAGCGCTCGAAACCTGCCTGCAGTGCGGTAGACTCGTGGGGGTGAGATATCGCATCGCTCCCCTCCCGTTGGTCCTGGCGTTTCTCTTCGCGGCCTGCAGCTCGCCCAGCTCGTCGCCCGAGACCCCCGCCGAGCGCCCCGGCGACAGCGAAGACTCCTCCCTCCCGGAGCCGACCACCGAGATCGATCCTCGGGAGCCGATCATCGCCGAGGCCATCGCCGACGTCCTCGAAAGCCAGCATCTTCGCGAGCGCGCGCTCGACGAGGAGCTCTCGCGGGAGGCGTTCTCGACCTTCATCGATCACGTCGACCCGACCAAGATGTTCCTCCTCGAGGAGCACATCGAGGCCTTGCGACGTTATGAGGATCAAATGGTCTCGCTCCTGCAATCGGGACAGCTCGATCTCGCGCACGCAGTCACGGCCCTGATGGAGGAGCGCCGCGACGAGGCGCTAACGATGATCGAGGAGCACCTCGAAGAGCCCTTCGACTTCTCTCGCGACGAGAGCCTCGAAGTCGATTTCGACGAGCGTACGTTCGCCGAAACAGACGAGGAGCTGTCCGACCGCTGGCGCAGGCAGCTCAAGCTCGAAGTTCTCCAGCGCGTCGATCGCATGGAGAGCCTCGCGGAGGCCCTGGAGGACGCCGAGCAGCCCGACGATCCGGCGGACCTCGGCACCACCCTCGACGATATCCCCGAAACCTTCGAGGAGCGCGCCGCGAAGGCGCGCGAGGATCTCGCCGGCCACTACCAGGGCCGCTTCGAACGAATGAACGACGCCGGCCCCCTCGAGCCCGCGCAACGCTTCGTGAACGCGATCGCCCACACCTTCGATCCCCACACCGCGTACATGCCGCCACAGGATCGGGACAACTTCGATCTCAGCATGAGCGGACAGTTCGAAGGGATCGGCGCCCAGCTCCGCGAGGACGAGCAGTACATCCGCGTTCAGGAGGTCATGCCGGGCGGCGCAGCGTGGCAGCAGGGAGACCTCGAGGCCGGCGACCTGATCATCGCCGTCGCCCAGGAAGGCGAGGAGCCGGTCGATGTCGCCGACATGCGCATCGATCGCGTCGTGGAGATGATTCGCGGCCCCAAGGGGAGCGAGGTCACGCTCACCGTACGCAAACCCGACGACAGCGTGGAGCTCGTCGCTATCACGCGCGACGTCGTGCAGATCGAGGAGGTCTACGCGCGCGGCGCCTACCTGGACGCCGGCGATGGGCACGAGCCGGTGGGCTACATCCGGCTGCCGAGCTTTTACGGCGACACCGGGGGCCTGGGAGGCGCCGGCGGCCGCCGCGCGAGCGAAGACGTGCGCCGCCTGCTTCAGATCTTCGAGGAGGAGACGGAAGGCGTGATCTTGGACTTGCGCGAAAACGGCGGCGGGCTCCTCGACCACGCGCGGGACATCACGGGCATGTTCATCGAGGGGGGACCGGTCGTAAAGACCCGCTCGGCGCGGGGCGAGACGCAGGTGCTCGAGGACGAGGACGAGGAGATCCACTTTAGCGGTGAGGTCGTCGTGCTCGTCGATCGGTTCAGCGCCTCCGCGTCCGAGATTCTGGCCGGGGCGCTGCAAGACTACGAGCGCGCGCTCATCGTCGGCACGAGCGCCACCCACGGCAAGGGCACGGTGCAGATGATGGTGGACCTCGACCAGATGCGGCGCTCTGCGGCCGGACAGCTCGGGGCGTTCAAGCTCACGATTCAGCAGTTCTTCCGCGTGAGCGGCGAGTCGACGCAGTCTCGGGGCGTGGTCCCCGACGTGACGCTTCCGGATCCCATGGGCCACGTGGAGTCGGGAGAGCGCTACCTGGACAACGCCATCCCGTGGAGCGAGGTCGAGCCACTCGACTACGATCGCTGGCCGAAAAGCTGGAACCCGGCCGAGCTCGCGAGCCAAAGCGAAGCTCGGCAGGAGGACGAGCCGGTGTTCTCGCAGATTCGAGCCTACAGCGCGCTCCTCAAGGCACGGAGCGAGCGCACCCGCGTCCCGCTCGCGCGCGAGGCCTGGCAGGGGCAGCAGGAGCAAGAGCGCCTGATGCTCGAATCCGTGGATCCGGATCTCGAAAACGGCGAGGAGCGGTTCGGGGTCGAGGTCGTCGAGTATGTGGATCGCCCGGACGTCGGTCCGCGCGGAGACGGCGACGATGGCGATGAGGTCGAGGATACGCGCACGGACGACTGGCCCGATGAGCTCGCGCGGGATCCGTGGGTCGCCGAGACGCTCTACGTGCTGCAAGACATGAGCGCCGCCGCCGAATGACGCGGGAACGAGCTGCGTGTGCGACGCGCCCGCATGCCGGGCGCAGCGCCAGCTTTGCGAGCTTCTTCGTAGAGCTATCGCAGACATCTCCCATCGCGTAACGCGCGATCCATCGCCGCCGGCGCCGTAACCTCGCCTCGCGCAGGTGGGGCGGCTGGCCCGGCGCGATCGCGAAACACCGGCTGAGCGACCGGCCGCGGGCTCGATTTTTGGCCCGGCGGCGCGGCGCCCGAGGACGGGGCTCGGGCCCGCGTTCCGGATTCCGAGAATTCGTAAGCGATCTCGCGGCTATCAAAGTTCTTGTACCGCGTGACCACACACGGCTAGATGGGAGTCGATAACGCGATTACCAGGCAGAGCTGATTAGCTCGCCCGATGTGATCGCGCGACTTACGGACCGCGGGCCGCGGTGCGCAGCGCTCGAGCTGCGCGCGCTTTACGCCGCGCGCCCTCCCGCCCGTCCTGCCGCCGCGCAGGAGGAGGACTCGTCTATCATGAAATCGCCTTGGCTTGTATCGTTGGCCGCCGTGCTCGCAACCGCTCCAGCGTGCTCCACAGACCCCTCGTTAGATGATGCGGCCCCGGATTCGTCGCCTCCCCGAGGTGACTCGCCGCCGGGCGACGAGGGCGGCGATGAGCACCATGGCGGCGATAGCGGCGACGATAGCGACGGCGCCGGTGGCGGCGGAGACGGCGCCGGCGGCGGCGGAGACGGCGCGGGACAGCCGCGCGCCGTCGAGGTGAGCCTCGTTCCGCAAACGGACGACGTCGGCGCCGAGCGGGTCAACTTCGCCCTTCCTCTCGCGCGGGACCAGCTTCGTGACCCAGGCCGCATTCGCGTCGTTGCCGGCGATGACGAGATTCCAGCCTATGTGGAAGCGATCGCCTGGTACCCGGACGACTCGATTCAAAGCGCCCAGATCCAGGTCGACGTCGATCTCGACGTGCACCGCCAGCTCACGCTCGATGTCGGGGCGGAGGCGAGCGCGGGCTCCCTCGACGCCGTGCCGGTCTCGGACACCCTCATCGCCGCCGACGGGACCCAGGGACCGCGCGTGCTCGCCGTGCTCCCCCCGAGCTGGCTCGCCGAATCCGGCGTCATCGGCCCTCCTCCGGCGTCCGAGCCCGCCGCAGGCCAGACGCTCGGCCCGTGGGCCGGCGTGTGCGACTATGATCGCTACGATACCAGCCGCTTTCTCGCCGACAGCGGCAGCCGGGGCGCGTGGCTCTACGACAGGCCCACCGCGCTGTTCCGCCTGCACGCGACGAGTGGCGCGGCTCTTCCGCTCCGCGACGCGCTCCGCGAGGCGCACATCTACCGCGAAGCCATCACCGGCAGCGGTCGCAGCACCCGGATCGGCGTGCCCACCGCCCAAAACGATCTCAAGTACCACTACGCCCAGGGCATGGCGATCGCCTACCTCCTCACGGGAGACGATCGCTTCCGCCGGCGAGCCGAGGATGTGGCCGATCGCGCCTCGGATCTGTGGGTTCCGGACTATGTGCCGGGCGGGCGGTTTTGGACCGAGCGCCACGCCGGCTTCGCGCTCCTCACATACGTGTGGGCCGCGCGCGTGTCGTACGAGCGAAGGGACGACTTCACGGCGCTGGCGGACGAGGCCGTCCAGGCTCATCTCCATCAGCAAAGCACCCGCCCGCCGGGCTACGGCGACCCCGACGCGCGGTGCTTTTCCTACGACAGCGGTCGCGGCTATGAGGGCTGCAGCCCGTGGCTCAGCGCGATCTTGGCCGACGGCATCGCCGAGTACGCCGCGTGGCGCGGCGGCGAGCGCGCCGCGAGCGCCCGCGAGTCGATCGTCCGCCTAGGCCGCCTGTTCGCCCGAGACGGCATCGATCCCAGCGGCAAACCGTATTACTGGATCGCCGGCGACGGCTCGCGCGGGGAGGTCGACCCCAACGACGAACACTGGGGCGAGATGGCCTACGTGATCGCCATGGCGTGGCACTACGACGGGCGGCGCGACGACGGCATGCGCAGCGCCGCCGAGGGGCTGATTTCCGGGCTGTCCTCGCGCGGGGTATCGCCCCACACGCGCAGCTTCAATTGGCAGTGCCGGGGCGCGCCGCTCACCCCGCTTTATCTGGCTGACGACGCGTAGGCCGGCGAGCGCGCCGGCAGGCCGCGGCGAGGATCGCGATCAGCGCGGCGGCATTGGGGCCGGCGGCCCCGCCCGCCGCGTGACAGCCCGCGCCACCGGAGCTGGCGCCGCCCACGCCCGCGTCGCCTCCGCCGCCCGCGTCCGGCGCGCCGCCGGGGCCGTCCCCGGGGCCGTCGCCGTCGCCTTGGCTCACCGGCGCGCAGGAATTGGGCTCGTCATCGCCGCCGGCGACCACGCCCCAATGGTTGGCCACCGGGCGCAGCGGATCGTTAGCGGAAGGCTCGTTTATCAGCCCGTCGCCCTCGAGCCACATCTGCGTCGAGGCGCCGCCGTCGAGGTTGAATGCGACGTAGGCGCCGAGCTCGTGCATGAGCGCCGCGAGCGAGTCGCCGCGCATCCCGACCGAGTCCAAGCTGCGTCCATCGACGGCGACCAGGATGAACGTGGTCCTGTCCTCGCTCAGGCCCATCGCCGTGCGCGGGTGGCGATCCGACAAATCGGACCGGTCGGGGAACTCGTCCAGCACATTCCCCTCGACGACGAGCTGTGAAAATCCGCTCACCAGGGCGGTGGTGCCGTCTGGAATTTCGGTGGTGACCTCTCGCGGGAAAAATCCATCCTCGACGCCGAGCTCGTCGGCGTGCTCTTTGACCCAGGCGGTGTGGGCGAACTCGACCAGGTCGGGGCCAAAGCCGATCCACCCGTAGTTTTCGTGGTACCACTCGTCTTCGTAGTGGTCTCCGCGCCCGGTCTGCTCCGCCGGCCAGCGCTGCCCCACGCCGACCGCATCCCCGTAGACCGTGGGTAGCTCGTCGCCGCGGAAAAAGTCGCCATTGATGGCGAGCTGAACGCCCATCGCCTCCCCCCAAGCGGGCACCGTGGACTTCACCTGTTGCGGCGAGCGCGCCTCGACGCGCACCCCGTCCTCGCACAAGTCGACGAGGGCAGCGTGAATCCGCCACTTGGGGTTTTCTGTGTGGCGCTCGAGGATTCGGAGGCCGGGAAACGGCTCGCGCTCTTCCTCGTGGACCACGACTTGTGCGATCGCGTCGGTCGGCGCAAACGCGCAAAGCGCGGTCCCGGCGACGAGCGTGGCGGGGAGAGGTCGGGACGCAGGCATGGCACTACAAGACCGCGTCACGCGGCGCGGCGCGGGGCAACCGCGCGCAGCGCGAGCAGCGAGGCCAAGATCAAGGCCGCGCCGCCGAGCGGGCCGCCGCCGCCACCAGCCTGACAGCCGCCCGCCACCGTGGCCCCGTCTCCGTCCGCGCCGGGCTCGCCCGATTCGCCGCGGCCGTCGCCGCCACCGCCGCCTTCCGCCACGGAAACGGTCACACTCACCGCCTCGTCGCTCGGGCCGCCGCCCAGAGGCTCGTCCGCGAACCAGGTGACGCCCTCGTGCACGAGCCCGAACGACTCCTCGAACTCCCCGGCCTCGGCGCCGTGGATCTCGAAGCGGAACGTCGCGGTCTCGCCGGGCTGGACCACATCGTTAACCGTGGCGGCGCGATCGGGCGCGGGCCAGCTTCCGTCAGAAAGCGGCGACGCCGCATCGCGCGGCGACGTGGGCGCCAAGTACGTAACGCCCGGCTCCCAGGCGTTCGAACCAACGTTCGTAAACTCGGCCTCGACCGTCGCGGTTTTGCCGGGCACGAGCTCGATCTCGGTGTCGGTCGCGAGCGCCACGCTGCCGGTGAGCGGATCCCCGCCCTGGTGGACGAGCGGCGCCGCGCCGTCTCTCAGCTCGGCCGCGAACGAGGCGGCCCCGCCCCCGTCGTCCTCCTCCTGCTCGCGGCGTAGCTCGTCGAGCCGGCCGTGGACGA
>SLNH01000066.1 GCA_007133195.1 Nannocystineae bacterium
GCCCCTTGGGGGCCAGGCACACGGCCCTCTCCGCGCCGCCCGCGGCCTGCACGCCCACATAGTACGAGCGAGGCGTCCCACCGCGGATGCGCGCACCGAGCCCGCGGCGAACGAGCCCGTAGTAGGCGGCGCCGGCGGCGACGGCGAGCTCCGGGAGCTCGTTTTTCAGCTCGCTGGGCGCGCCGCGCTCGGGCTGCCACGCGGCGATTTGATCCAAAACGCGCCGGCGGAGCGTCGCGGGGGTCATCGCGCCCCCGTTGAACAGGACGGCGTCTACCGGGCCGGCATGGTGGCGCGCCAAAAAGCTCGCCAAGTGGCGGGTGATGCCGGGATCGGCGGCGAACGGCAACCCGAACTCCTGCAAGCCGCCGCGGGTGCGCGCCGGGGTGTCGCCGGGCGCTGCGTCCGGGAAGAACCCGCCTTCGACGGTTTCGCCGAGCTCGTCTTTCGTGATCTCGTCGCGCAGCGTCCCGCCGATGAGCTTCGAGCTGCGGCCGGCGACCGCGATCGGGGCGCGCTCGTCTTCGCCGGCGAGCAGCGACTCCTTGCCGAGGCGGCAGGCGTGGACGAGGGCGTGCCACTGCAGGGCGTCGAGCTTCTTGCCCGCGCGCGCCTCGACCTGCTTGGCCAGGGTGAGGTCGATGTTGTCGCCGCCGAGGAGGAGGTGGTCGCCGACCGCCGTGCGCTCGAAGCCCTCGCCCTCGCTGTCGACGCCGATCAGCGTAAAGTCCGTGGTCCCGCCGCCCACGTCGAAGACGAGGACGCGGCTGCCCGGGCCGAGGAGATCCCGGCGGTTGCCGGCGTGGCCGTCGATCCACGCGTAAAACGCCGCCTGCGGCTCCTCGAGGAGGACCACGGCCGGATAACCGGCCAGTCCGGCGGCCTCGAGGGTGAGCTCGCGCGCGGCCTCGTCGAACGACGCCGGCACCGTGACCATCACCTCTTGGTCGGCGAAGCGGGCGCCGGCCGACTGCCCGCACTCGTGATCCCACGCCTCCCGGATGTGCGCGAGAACGCGCGCGGACGCATCGACAGGCGAGAGCTTTTCGCCGCCGTCGGCGCCCCACGGGAGGATCGCCGCCTTGCGATCGACGCCGCCGTGACAGAGCCAGGATTTCGCCGACGAGATCATGCGGCTCGGCATGCGCGCGCCCTGGGCGCGGGCCAGCTCGCCGACCACGTGGCGGCGCTCAGGCGCCCATGGCAGCGCGGTCTCGGCGGGTCCGAGGTCGTGCTCGCCAGGCAGGTACACGAACGAGGGCAGCTGGTGGCGCCGCCCGATCTCGCCGGGCGCGACGAGCTGCGGGATTTCGAACACGCGCGGCCGGGGATCGGCAGACTGGGTGTCGACGTAGCCCACGGCGGTGTTGGTGGTGCCGAGATCGACGCCGATGATGTAGCGCGCTTGGGTCAATGCGATGTCTCGCCTGCGCTGTCGAACCTTCGTCTCAATGTCGCCCAGGAACCGCTCGCATGGTGACAGCCGCGCCCACGGCCCGTCATGCGTTCTCTCTCACCGAGTATTCGAGTTTCCACCGGCCGCTCCCGTCCCGGGCGTGACACCACAGCTCGAGGGTGCCGACCTCGGTGACGTTGGACGAGAGCGAAACGGGGACCAGATCGCCCGAGCCGTGAGCCGCCACGGGCTCGAGCTCAGTCTCGACCGGGTCGATCTCGACGAGATCGTCCTCGGTTTCGCCAGACAGCTCTACCACCTGGCCCGCCGCATCTGACTGGCGGGTGCTCGAGGCGAAAAACCGAAACACGGCGGTCTCGCCGATCACCAGGCCGAGCTCTTCGTCGGGGAGCTCGGCGCTCGAGCCCTCCTCCATGCCGAACGGCGCGACGCAGATGCCCACGAGGGGCGGTTCGAACCCGGGGATGGCCGGCGCGGCGCTCTCCACGCCGATGTAGTACGCCCGGGCCGTGCCGCCGCGGATGCGGATGCCGCGGCCTCGCCGGACCAGGCCGTAATACGCCGCGCCGTGCGCGACGGCCAGGTCCAGGTCCGTGGCGTCGAGCGAGCGCAGCGGCTTGCCGCCGTGCCAGGCAGCGAGCACCCGCGCCACCCGCTGGCGCAGGGCGTCGCCCTTCATCACGCCGCCGTTCCACAGGATCGCCGTGGGCGAGCGGCCGTGTTTGGACAGAAATCCGGCCAAATGGCGCGTGATCGCCGGGTCGGACGCGTAGGGCAACCCGAGCTCGCGAAGGCCGACGGCGCGGCGCTTTTGCGGCGAGGCGTCGGCGCCCACGTCGGGAAAGAAGCCGTCCATGAGCACGGTTTCGACGTCGTCTCGAGACAGCTCGGTTCGGATCGTGCCGCCGATGAGCTTCGATCCCGCGCCCAGGATGGAGATCGGAACGCTGTCGGGGCCCCCCTCGGTGAGGAGGTCCTCCTTGCCGCGGCGGCAGGCGTGGACGAGGGCCCGGTGCTGCATGGGCTTAAGCTTTTTGCCCTCGCCCTCGAGCCGCTGCCCCACGCGGTGGGCGAGCGCGAGATCCATGTTGTCGCCACCAAGGAGGATGTGATCACCGACGGCGATGCGCTCGAGGACGAGATTGCCCTCGCCGTCGTCGGTGGCCTCGATGAGCGAAAAGTCGGTGGTGCCGCCGCCGATGTCGCAAACCAGCACCACGTCGCCGATCTCGAGCTTGTCGCGCCAGCCGTCGGCGAGGTTGGCGAGCCACGAGTAAAACGCCGCCTGGGGCTCCTCGAGGAGGGTGGCGTGTCCGAGCCCGGCCTGCTTGGCGGCCTCGGAGGTGAGCTCGCGGGCCACGGCGTCGAACGAGGCGGGGACGGTCAAAAACACGTCCTGGTCCTCGAGGGGGTGGTCCTCGCCCATCTGGTGCCGCCACGCCTGCTTGAGGTGGCGCAGATAGCGCGCGGAGGCCTCCACGGGCGAGATGCGGCCGGCATCCTCGCCGACGTCGGTGTCCTGCGGCCCGCGCCAGGGGAGGATGGACGCCTTGCGGTCTACCCCGGAGTAGCAGAGCCAGGATTTCGCCGACGACACGAGGCGGTGGGGAAGATCGGAGCCGCGCTCGCGGGCGAGCGCGCCCACGACGGCGTCGGGGCTGCCGTCCCAAGGGAGCGCGATGGCATCCCGGGAGAGCTCGTGTTCGCTCGGCATGAGGGTGAACGACGGGAGCCCGGGCTTTTCTTCCACCTCGCCGGCGCCTACGACCTGAGGGATCGCGAGGGTGTGGATCTGCCCCTCGTCCGCCTCGAGGTCGACATACGACAAGGCGCAGTTCGTCGTTCCGAGATCGATTCCCACGATGTAGCGCATCGGCACTCGCGTCCTGGATCAGAAGTTCGCCGTCATACCTCGGCCGCCCCCGCCCGCCGCTACTCGACCTCGACCTCGGCCGGCATGAGCACGCGGCGATCGACACCGTCGGCGAGGACCGGAAACTTGACTTCCGTGACCCGCCAGCCGTGATGGCGCAAGACGCCCTTGAACGGGGGATCGCCGTCGGCTTCGCCCACGAGGCGGATTTCGCCCGGATCGAAGCCGCGCGGCACGTCCACGCGATCGTCTTCCTCGCCGGGCATCACGGCCTCGAGGGCGAAGTGCTCTTCGAGGATCTTCTTGCATCCGCGGTGAATGTCGCGGACCGCGGCGCCGATGGCGTCGTCGTCGTGGTCCGAGAGGTCTTCGCGCAAAAAGTCCACGAGCCTGCCCTCGCGCTGAAGGAGCGAGAGCATCGCGAGCGCCCCTTCACGGTGGTGCTCGGCGAGGCCGCCACCCTTTGCGCCCTCGCGCCCTCGCGCGCGCTCGGCCGGCTTGTCGGCGGGACGGTCGTCTGTGCTCGGCTCGGGTTTGGGTGCGGGCTCGGCGGTTTCGGCCGCCTTGGGCTCGGCTCGATCCGCGGCCTCGCCCGCGGCCTCGCCACCGCCGGCGAGGAGCTTTCTGGCTCCCTCCTCCGGGAGGTAGACGGCCGCGCGCGCTGGGAGCTTTGCGCCGAACAGGAGGCGAAAAAAGCAGGCAAATGCGAGAAGAAAACGCATGGTCGGCAAGTGGTTAAACCGCGGGGGGATGCGAGTCAAGCCGGGACATCGCCTGTGTGCTCGCTGCGCCGGTTCGAGCGGCGGTGCCGCTAGCGCCGCGCGATGTCGTGAAAGAGCATGTTCGGTCGCCGTCGTGGGTGAGCGCTCGCTTCCTTACCTTTGAACGCGCGCTTTGCTGGCCGGAACTGGTCGCCGCGAGCGGTGGGGGCCAAGGCGGCGCGCACGGCTCGTCGCCCCGGCGCGCGCCGCCGCCGACCTGGTGACCAAGGCCGCCGGGCCATTGTCGGGAGTCGGGTTCGGGAGTCGGGTTCGGGTGATCGAGGGGTGGGGACAGGTTTCCCCGGGGTGGCAGCTCGAGTATCCGGCGTCGCCTCCTTTATGAGCCGGCTTGGCGCCCGACAATCCTTCGTAACGACTCGACTTTATTGGGTGTGGTTCATGGAATGAATATTGCTTACAAGGTGCGACATGAAGCACCTTTCCTTCGGTGTCGGTGGACTCATGCTGGCGGCCTCCTGCGCGGTGGGGGGCGAGTTTCATCACGACGATGACCACGACCATGACCACGGCGATGAGGCGACGGAGCTGTTCGAGCGCGCCTACGAAGAGCTTCACTCGGGAAAGGCCGACCAGCACGGGTGCTCGGGCGTCCAGCTCCCCGATCGGTCCGGCTTCAATAACCAGGTGGCCCTCACGTTCGACGACGGCCCGAACCTCGCGACCACCCCGGACGTGGTCGCGGTGCTCAGGCAATACGACATCCCCGCGACGTTTTTCATAAACGGAGACCGGGTGAGCTCCCCGGCCGCCGAGGATTTGGTCGCCGACCTCGCGGACGACCCGCTGTTTCGCGTCGGCAATCACAGCTGGAGCCACCGCCAGATGACGAGCTTGTCCAGCGCCGAGGTCGCCCGCGAGATCGACGACACGGCGGAGGTGATCACCCAGCTCGGCGACGACGCGCGGTATTTCCGGTTTCCGTTCGGCGCCTCGACCTGCTCGACCGCCGAGGCCGTGCGCGAGCGGGGCGCCGAAGTGACCGGGTGGCACGTGGACAGCGCCGACTGGTGCTTCGCCGGCGGAACCCCCGGCCACTGCTCCCAGAGCCAGTTCGCCCACGTAGACGACGCGTTCCGGAACGACATGGTCGGCTACACCGTGAGCCAGGTGCAAAACCGGGGCGGCGGCGTCGTGTTGTTTCACGACGTTCATCGCTACACCGCCGACAACATCGAGCGGACGATCCTCGAGCTGGAGGGCCGCGGTTACGACTTCGTGGGCATCGATGACACCTCCGTGTTTCCGAAGCTGAACGAGGCGTTCGCCGGTCCCGGGGACGATGACGGCGGCGCCGGCGGCGGCGATCCCGGTGAGGGCGGCGATGATGAGGGCGAGGACGACGGCGATGATGAGGGCGACGACAGCGGCGTGTCCGCCACCGTGAGCGGCACCGGAGGCGCGGGCTTGTGGCTCCGCGATGGGCCGAGCACCGACGCGGCGAGGATCACGGGCATCCTCGAGGGCGAGTCGGTCTACGTCCTCGATGGGCCAGAGGGCTCGTGGTATCAAGTGCGCCACGATGGCCAAGTCGGCTGGGTGCACGGCGATTACCTCGCCTTCTGAGATCGGTTCGGCGCCCGTGGCGATGCGGGCGGGCAGGTTCGGATCGGGGTTCACCGGCGGCGCGGGGCGCGGCTTGCTCGCTCACCGCGCGCCGCCGCCGGTGGCAGGTCGTGGTAGGCTGCGTCCGCTTTAGATCTCGTAGTTCACGAGGTAGACACTGGCGCTGCGGCTCGCCCGAGGCCGATGCGAGCCGCGCTTACCAAGGAGATCGCATGGAGGCGCGTACGCGATACCGCGGTGACGTAGACAGGCTGAAGGTCTGCGTCATCGGGGCGGGCATGTCGGGGCTCATCACCATCAAGGAGCTCCTCGACGAAAACCACGCGGTCGTCTGCTACGAAAAGCAGAGCGCCGAGGGGGGGATCTTCAACCTCGAGGATCGGGTGGGCAACACCGCCTACGACTCGACGCTCCTCACGATCTCCAACTACGCGATGGCGTTTTCGTGCTTCCCACCCGAGGACCACGAGGAGCGGCGGTTTTGGACGCTCGCGGAGTACCAGCGCTACCTCGCGCGGTTCGCCGACTTTTACAAACTGCGCGACTACATCCAGTTCGGCACCGAGGTGGTGAACGTCGAGCGCTGGAAGCAGACCCTGTGGTGCGTGACCACGCGCGCGGGAGGCCAGGAAAAGCGCGAGATCTTCGACGCCGTGGCCGTGTGCAGCGGTGCGTTCCAGCAGCCCAAATACCCGGACCTGCCGTTTACCGGTGGCGCGCCCGACGGGGTGGAGGTCGTGCACTCCATCGACTACAAAAACGCCGAGCCGTTTGCGGGCAAGCGGGTGCTGTGCATCGGCATGGCCGAGAGCGGGGCGGATATCGTGCACGAGATCGCGCAGGTCTCGAGCGAGGCCATGCTGTCCGTCAGGCCGTCCCCGCCGCCGCTCATTCCCCGTTACGACTGCGAGCACGTGGGGCCGATCCCCAACGACGGCGAGACCACCCAGCACCGCTACGCCGCGTTTTTGAACCAGTACCGGAGCCGGTTTAACAAGACCCGGGACGAGCGCGCCTGGCGCGAGGCGCAAGCCCGCGAGCTGGCGGGCCTCGACACGGAGATGAACGCAGGCACGGCGGCCGAGCTCGGCGATCGCGACGCGCGCATCGCCGCGATCATCGCCGCGTGGAACCGGCGCAGCTTCGCCGGCGGCCTGCCGTTCGTGTCCCGATTTTTGAACAAGAACACGATCTTCGTTCCGGACATCGTCGACGGCTACCTCCGCGTGAACTTCTCGGGGCTTCGGCGCATCGACGGCAAGACCTGCGTGTTCGAGGACGGCCGCACCTTCGAAGTCGACGCGATCGTGTGCTGCACGGGGTACCAGGAGGAGCGCTGCCCGTTTTTCCAAGACGACCCGCTGCTTCGCGAGCACCTCGGCGGCGTCTTGAACCCGAGGGCGTGGTTCAAGCACTCGATCCACCCGAAGATCGGCAAGAGCATCGCCTTCGTCGGCTGGGCGCGCCCGGCGCAGGGCCTGTTGCCGCCGCTATCGGAGCTTCAGGCCCGCTACTTCGCGCTGCTTTGCAGCAATCGGCGCAAGCTCCCGGGCGACCTCGAGGCGCGCACCGAGGCCGAAAACAGGGCCGAGGCGGAGATGTTAAAGGGCGATCCGAACATCTTGACCCTCGTGCACTACCCGTATTTCAGCGACGGGCTCGCCGAGCTCATCGGCTGCGCGCCCACGCTGAAGACGATGGTTCGCGATCCCTATCTTGCCTACAAGCTTTACTTCGGCTCGAAGCTCGCCTACCGCTTCCGGATCGACGGCCCCCACCGCGCCCCCGACACGGCGCGCCGCACGCTCACGAAGCTTCGGGTGGCTGACACCGTAAGCGGCCAGCTCAAAACCGGGCTGGCAGGCGTGCGCCCGGTTTACGAGGCGTGGGCTGCCGCGTCCGCCGTCGCCAGTCATGTTCGCCGCCTGGTCCGTCCGGGCGGAGGCGAGCGCGATCCTGCGTTTCACGCCTGGGGCCCCGGCCAGCTCGAGCAAGTTCCGCCGGGGGCCGAGACCGAGGGGCCCACCGCGGCGCAGGCTCCGGCATCACCGCGCGACGCCGAGCCCCCTGATATCTCGCCCGCGGGGCGCGAGCGCGCGGCAAGCGGAAGCGGCTAAGCGCTCATGCCCGGGCCGGCGAGGCCCTCGCGGCCTCAAAGAAGCTCGTCCTCGAGGGGGAAGGTCGACAGGATCTCGGGCCCTTCCTCGGTGACGAGGATCTGCTGCTCGAGCTTGACGCCTTCGCGCCCGCCACGCTCACCGGCGTAGCTCTCGACGCAAAGGACCATGCCGGGCTCCACGCAGCCCTGGATCCCGCCCCCGTCCCAGAGATGCGCGTTTACGATCAGCGGGTACTCGTTGCACAGGCCGATGCCGTGGGCGAGGGCGCTGTTCGTCTGCTCGCGGTAGCGCTCGGGGAGCTGCCAGCCGCGCTCGGCGATCGACGCGAAGCTGGAGCCGGGGCGAAACAGCTCGATATTGCGGGCCACCTGCTCGTACGCGGCCGCGTAAAGGCGCCGCTGCTCATCGCTCGCCCGCCCGTCGCCGGCGATCCACGTGCGCGAGATGTCGGCCGAGTAGCCATGCGCGCCGATGAGATCGGTGTCGAAGGAAACCACGTCGCCCACCTCGATGGGGCGATCCGAGCACTCCTGGTACCACGGGTTCGTTCGCGGCCCCGATGTGAGCAGGCGCGTTTCGATCCACTCGCCGCCGTGCTCGATGTTCGCCTGGTGGAGATGCGACCACAGCGCCTGCTCCGTCATCCCCGGCCGCATCACCTCGCGCATGCGGCGCATTCCGAGCTCGCACGTGGCGACGGCGGCGCGCACGGCTACGAGCTCTTCGGCAGTCTTGATTTTGCGCGCGTGGTTGGCCACCTCCTGGCCGTCACCTACGCGGATGCCGCGCTGCTCGAGCGCCCAAAGGCCGGGCGGGTCCAAGCGATCGACCGCGACGCGGCGGTCTCCGCCGCCGCACGCTCGGACGAGCTCGGCGATCGCGTCCGCCCATTCCTCTGCCTTTTCCTGCACGCGGTCGCCGACGATGAAGTGGTACCAGGTCGTGGCCGGGCGAACTTCGGCCACCGCGACCTTGCCGACCGACAGATGCTCGCAGCCGGCGAAGTCGAACAGCACGACGCCACCCTCGGCCGGCACGAATGCGTACCGACACGGGTTGTGGAGCGAGTAAACCTGCATGTTCGACGTACCCGTCGCGTAGCGGATGTTCGTCGGGTCGTAGAAGATCCCGGCCGCGTAATCGCGTGCTTTGAGCTCGCGCTGAAGGCGGGCGAGACGCTCGAGATCGAGCTTTGCCTCGTCGGGGGCAGGCGCCCAGGTCATCGGATCAGCCCGTCGGCGGCTTGCTGCCGCCGCCTTTCGGCCAGGATATGAGCCTCGGAGACCCGGCCGTAGAGCTGCCGAGTCCGCTCGAGCGGGCCGACGACCCCCGGCTGCGCGGCATACGCGAGCACGGCCGTGTGGCGCTCACGCGACCCGCCGACGCGAGTGACCTGATGGAGCGAGTATCGGCCCTTGAACAGCTGAAGGTCACCGGCCCTCAAATCGAGCTGCTTGATCTTCTGAGGGTCCTCGCCGCGAAGAACGCGCGCGACTCCCGACAGATTCTCGTCGCCCGGGCTCCGGATATTCGGGCAGTACTCGAACACGCCGCCCTCCTCGGCGCCCTGCGTCATGATGGTCGTGATGAACTCGTTCGTGTCGTAGTGCCAGGGCTGCTGCGTTCCCGGAGGCAACACGTTGAACACCAGTCCGGCGAACGGGTCTGCGTACTCGAAGACCTCGGGGCGATCGACGCAGGCGGCGACGAGCTGTTTCAGGGCCGGCGACTGGTAAAGCCGCTGAATTGCGGTCTCGGCCGTGATCATGTCGCGGGTGACGAAGCCGCTCGACCGCTCGAGGTAGATGTGGCGCGGATCGCCGTCCGGAAGGCTCGGGTCGTGCGCCGTGTTGTAGATGTTGCACATCCGCGGCTGAAACGTCGCCTTGGGCGCAAGCACGCCCCCCTCGGCCCTCGCGCGTTCGAGCCCCGCGGCGGTGAGGAAGCCGGGCAAGATGCTGCAGCCGTCCTCGGCGAGGTCGGCCCTGGTCCTTTCGACGAGCTCGCGCCACGCGTCCGAATTGGGCTCATCGATTGGGTAACGGTCCAAGTCAACGAGATCACTGAGATCTATGCTGCCGGCATCGGCCAGCTTGAGCGCTGCGTCCATGCGTCCTCCTACGTCCCAAAGGCACGCTAAGCCCGCTAGCTCGATTTGCAAAACGAGTTTGTGTCATGCGACTAATTGGCGCAGCTCATGTCTCGCGGGGCCGGGGAGCCCTGCTCGCAGGGACCCGTCTTGCGCCCGAACCTGCAAACCGATCTGCTTCAGACCTTCGTCGCCGTCGCCGAGTCCGAGAGCTTCACGGGCGCGGGCGCGGCGGTCGGGCGAACCCAGAGCGCCGTGAGCCTGCAGATCCAGCGGCTCGAGACCTTGCTCGACTGTCCGCTATTCGAGCGGACCAAAAGGCGCGTCGAGCTCACCCGCGCCGGGCGCGAGTTTTTGATCTACGCGAGGCGGATCCTCCGCCTTCACGACGAGGCGGTCGCCGCGGTCAACCCCGCCCTCGGCGAGGCCGGGATTCGCGTGGGCATGCCGAACGACTACGCCGAGCTGTTCATGCCGCAGCTTCTGCGCCGCTTCGAAGCCGACTACCCCGAAGTCCGGTGCGACATCGAGTGTGATCTCACGTGGGATCTCTTGGCGCGCCTCGACCGAGGGGCGCTCGACATCGTGCTCGGCATCCGCCACGCCGCCCGGAGCACCGGTCGAACGCTGTGCCACGAGGAGATCGTCTGGGTCGCGGGGCCGCATTTCGAGCCCGCCGCGCCTCAGGGCGGCCCCGTGCCTTTAGTCCTTTACCCCGAAAGCTGTCCTTACCGAGCGCGCGCGACGGAAGCGCTCGCCGGCGCCGGGAGGCCGTACCGCGTCGTGTACACGAGCCAGAGCCCGACCGGCATCCGCATCGCGGTCGAAGCTAGAGGCGCGGTCACGGTCACGTCCCGCCGGACCGTTCCCGCCCACTGGCGCATTCTCGGCAACGCCGATGGGTTCCCCGACCTGCCGCCCGCCGAGCTGCAGTTGTTCACCGCCGGCGCGATCACGCACCGGGCGGTCTCGCACTTCACCGAGCTCATCGAAGCCGAGCTCGCCGGCTCGACTCCCACAGTCTGATTTTCTAGCGGTAGCGCTCGAGGAGCAGCACTCGGGCCTCTCGCGC
>SLNH01000242.1 GCA_007133195.1 Nannocystineae bacterium
CCGGGCGGCGAGGGGCTCGCCTGCTACCGAGACGCCTCGTCGTCCACGCGGCTTCTCGACGCGGACGCGCTCCGCCTGTGCGAGTTCGCGCCGTCGAGCGCGCCTGTGGACTGCTACGAGCAGGCGTCTCGCGACACCAATCTCCTTAGCGCGCAAAAAGTCGACCTGTGCCGGTGCGCGAGCTCTGCCGCCCCGGTGGAGTGCGCCCTGGAAGCGAAGCGCGAGACGAGGCTAAACCAGGCGCAAATCGTCAATCTGTGCCGCGCCACCCACCTCGAGCGCCTCTACCGGGATTGCAGTCCCATCTACCGAGCGCCGCCCCCCGACCCCATTTACGGCGGGCGGTGAGCTTCGCGCCCCGCCGGCCGGACTGCTGTTTTTTTGCCCGCCTACGCTGTTTTGCGTAGGTAGGGAATATGATCGATCTCCAGGGGATCCGGCACGGCCAGGGCCGAGGCGGCGCGCTGGCCGGCGTCGATTTGCGCATCGACGCGGGCTTGGCCGGCGCTGTGCTCGGCCCGGCGAGCGCCGGCAAGTCGCGGCTTGCAGCCATCGCGGCGGCGCGGGCGCGCCCCGAGGCGGGCGCCGCGTGTATTCTCGGTTGCGACGCGGCTCGTTTGGGGCGCAGCGCGCTCGGGCGACTCCGCTTAAAGATCGGTTACGCCCCTCAAGATCCCGAGTTTTTGGAGGACGAGCCGCTGGCGACGAACGCGGCGATTGGCCTTTACCTAAAGGGCGCGAGCGATGGCGACGTCTGGGCGGCGGGACACGCGGCGCTCGAGGAGCTCGGCCTTGCGGACGCGGCCGATCGGTTACCGCGCGAGCTGTCCGCGCGAGAGCGACAGCGGGCGGCGGTGGCGCGGGCCGTCGCCGGCGAGCCGGCCGTCGTCGTGGCCGACGACCCGGTGGCCGGTCTCGATATCGACAGCGCGATGCTCGTGGTCTCGGCCCTCGACCGGGCGAGGCAGCGAGGGGCTGCGCTGCTCGTGACGAGCGCCGAGCCGCGGGTTCTATCCGCGGCCCGGTTTCTGGGCTGGCGGCACTACGAGCTCCGCGACGGCGCGCTTTCCGTTCCGAGCGCTCGTGCGCCGGAGGCGGCCGCGGCCGCGACCGCGACGCACGCCGAGCCGGATATCGAGCCTGCGGTCGAGCCGGGCGAGCCGGATATCGAGCCTGCGCGCGAGCTCGACCACCCCGGCGCGGATCTCGGCTCCATCGCCGCGAGGCAGGGAGCGCTCGAGCCGGAGGCGCCGGCACCCGGCGCGGCCGGCGGGGATGTGCCCGGTAAAGGTGCGCTGGCGGCCCTCGAGGACGCCGCCGGCGAGGAGGGCGACGAGTGGGACGAGGATACCCCGGTCGAGACGCCGCACTGGGTCTCGTTTCCGCCTGAGCACGCCGCGGGAGGCGCGCCGTGATGCAGCCCTCCGGCGCCACCGCCTGGATCCGCTGCGCGCGCCGCGCGTTTGCCCGCGGCGCGTCGGGCATCGGGCGGCGGAAGCTCCCGTTTGCGCTCACCGCGGGGCTCGTGGCCGCGGCCCTGGCGCTGGTGTCGCTCGTGCGGCTCGGCGCGCACTGGGCCGACGAAGCGGCTGACAGCTGGGAGGCGGGCGCGGACATGGTGGTGTATCTCGAGCCGGGCGCGAGCGAGGCCGCGGCCGAGGCGTTTGCGCGCGCGCTTTCGCTGCGACCGGATGTGGAGCGCGCCGACGGGATCAGCCCGGCGGAGGCGATGGAGCGGCTCGAGCGCGCGTTCGGCGAGCGCGGCGAGGCGCTCACGGGCGTGGAGCCGGCGCTTTTGCCGGCGTCGGTGGAGGTGTCGCTCGCCGCGGGGGCGCGGGGCGAACAGCGGGCGCGGGCGCTCGCCGCCGATCTCGCGGAGCGGGATATGGTCGAGGAGGTCGAGACGCTGGGCGGTTGGGTGGAGCGGGTGTCGTCCGCCGCGTCGGCGCTCAGGCGGCTGGGGAGCCTGCTTTTGGCGCTGGCGGCGTCGTCGTCGCTCCTCGTCGTGGCGGCCGCCCTCGAACTCGCCCTGCGCGCGCGCCGGCGCGAAAGGCAGCTCCTCGAGTTATTCGGCGCCGCGCCGCTTTGGGCCCGCGCTCCGGTCGTCGTCGAGGGCGCCGCCCTGGGCGCCGCGGGCGCGGCGGGGGCGCTGGCGATCGCGCTGATTGCCTACGCAGCCGCGAAGGACGCGGCGGGCGCGGCAATGGGCCAAATTTTCGGCGTTAGTTCAGCCGGATTTTTGCCCGCATCGGATGTCGTCGCGGTGGTTTTCGTCGGGGTGCTCGCCGGCGCGGCGGGCGGGCTCGTCGCCTCGCGCCGGGGGCGTGACGAATGAGGGGCGCGGCGCTCGGGGCCTGCGTCGCGGGCGCGGCGGTGATCTTGGTGGCGGCGCTGGGTGCGCGCGCAGGCGCGGAGCCCCGGGGGGACATGCGCGAGCGGGCGATCGAGGCGATTTCGGGGCGGCTTGCCGCCGTGGAGCGGAGCGACGGCGTCCTCGCCACCCAGGCCGGTCGTCGCCACGAACACCTCGAGATGCGGGTGAGGTCGCTCTACAAGCTCGAGCGGGCGGCGGAGCTCCGCCGCTGGGTGGATGTTGGCGAGCGCGAGGGCGCGGCTTGGCGGCGGCTCGCCGCGCGCCGGCTCATCGCGCGCGAGGCGCGCGAGCGGCGGCTCGTCATGCGCGAGCGCGAGGCGCTCATGGAGGCCCGCCTCGACGTGTTTCGCGCCATCGGAGATGTGGCGCGCGCCCGGTTCCCGGAGGAGGAGTCGCTCTTAGCCCCTGCCCGGGGAGAGGTCGTCTCGAAATTCGGCCGCGCGTGGGATCCGGACAGCCGGGTAACGTTTTCGCGCCGCGGCGTTCGGCTGGGGGCGAGCGAGGGAGAGGCGGTGATCGCGCCGGCCGCGGGCGAGGTCGTCTACGCCGGCGGGCTGAGAAACCTCGGCGACGGCGTCGTGATCGAGCACGCCGATGGGCTGCGCACGCTGTTGGCGGGACGGCTGGCGCTCGGGGTGTCCCGCGGGGAGGCTGTCTCGGAGGGGCAGGCGCTCGCCGAGGCGCGCGGCGAGCCGGTTTACATGGAGGTGAGGCTTCCCATCGGCGGCGAGGGCTTCCCCGTGGATCCCGAGCCGCTCATCGCGCCGAGCGAGGCGGATGAACAGCGCGGCGACGATGCACTCCAATCGGAGGGAGACGAGGATCACGAGGGCGGCGAGGCGGCCGGTGAACGAGAGGGCGCGTAGGCGGCGGACGAAGGTCCGATCGGCTCGCGGCCCGCGTTCGTCTTAATTCGGCTTTGCCGCTCTGGTACAGTGGCGCCGTGAAGGTGACCACGAAAGCGTTGGTGGGGTTCGCTGCGTTTGCGCTCGCCGGGGTCTCGTCGACCGAGCGCGCCGCCGCGGACGTCTTCGAGACGAGCGCCCAGCTGCAGACCGGGTACTCGGGCGGCCAGGGGCTCAGCGGCGAGGTGCAGGACAGCGCGTTCGCGGCGGGCGCTACGGGTTACACCTACGGGGCGCGCGCCGGGTTCCGGATCGCTTTGTTCGAGGGCTGGATCGAGCACAATCAATTTTTGGGGGGCGATGGGCTGCTCGGCACCTGGACGCAGTTCATGGCGGGCCCCCGCGTCGAGGTCGGGTTCGGGGGGGCGCGGGTCGGCGCGAAGCTCGAGGGGGGCGAGATCGTCGGTGCGTATCCGCGCTACTTCGGCACGCTCGGGGTCGGGGTCGGCTACGGAATCGGCACGGGCCAGCAGGTGGAGCCGCCTCGTTCCAATACCCAGGCCACCGACACGGGTGTCGTGGCACAGGCCCGCGCCGGTCTCGGGTTCCGCATCGACGAGATGTACTCGCTTCGGCTGACCGTACCGATCGAGGGCGGCTACCTGTTCAAGGGCGGGGACGGGCACGACGCATCCGAACAGGACAGCGACTACCGGAGCGTGCGCGCCGCGGCCCTCCTCGGGTTTCGCATGCGGCTCGGATTTTAGACCTCAGCGCCTAGCTAGGCCGGGAGCCGTTGTTCCGCCTTGTCACGCAGCCAGCCGGCCGAGGGCAAGCCGGACGGGCTACGTGCAAGTGGGCGCCGCTGTAGGTCCGGCCTCAGTGCTCGTGACCGCCGGGGCCGTGGGGGTGGCCGTGCGACTTTTCTTCCTCGGAGGCCTCGCGGAGCCCGGTGATCTCGACGTCGAAGTGAAGGGTCACGCCGGCCAAGGGATGGTTTGGGTCCACCATGACCGTGTCCTCCGAGACATCGACGATCCAAAGGGGAAACGACTCGCCGTCCTTCCCTTGCGCGACGACCCGCATGCCGGGGGCGAGCTCGGAGTCCGCGGGAAACGCGGATCGCTCTACGGGCTGCGGATCGCCCTGGCGTTCGCCATAGGCCTCCTCGGGCGGAATTTCGGCGGAGAGCGTGTCTCCTACGCGCTTTCCGGTCAGCTTTCGCTCGAGTCCCGGGACGATGTTTTGGGCGCCATGAAGGTACGCGACCGGATCGCGACCCGACGAGGAGTCGATGACCTCGCCCTCGGGATCTTTAAGCGTGTAATGCATGGTGACGACCGTGCCACCTGCGACGACATCTGGCTCAGACATAACGTGCCTTTCAGTTGGGGATGAGCCCCGTGCGGGCAGGGGCATGGTCGCAGCCACGGCCGCCCGTGGGAAACAATAAAGCCGTGTTTTGGCGCGAGGTTCGCTGCTCGCGGAGGCTGCGTTCGTGGCGGCTCGGCGTCCGTGCGGGCCCGGGCGGGATCAAACAGCGCACAGGCGGCGTAAGGCGCGCCGGCGGATGGCCTTGACTTCGGGCGGGCTTTGCCGATAGGAACGCTATCCAATCACAGACGCTCGGGTGTACGGGAAGCCGGTGTGAGTCCGGCACAGCCCCCGCTACTGTAACTGGTGACGAACGCGGCGACAGGCCACCGGGACGACCGGGAAGGCGCCGCCAGTAGGAAGAGCCAGAAGTCAGGAGACCGGCCCGAGCGCGAACGACGTCCTCCGGGGTGGAGGAAACGGTTCCGCGGGCGCTCTCCGCCCCTTTGCCGCCGCCACCCCGCTTTTGCGACATGCGGTGGCAAGCTCGATATGTTCTCCCTCTCGGCGCTGCGGTGGCGCTTTCCGTCGCGCCGTCTGTGGCCTGGGGCGCCGCTGGCGAAGCGGATAGCGCCGACGGAGCCAAAAGCGCCGGCGACGCGGACAGCGCCGCTGACGGTGCGGACGGCGCCGACGACACCCAGGGCACCGGCGACGCGGGCATCACCGCGCCCGTCGTGGTTCGCGCCCGAGAGCTGCGCGACCGGGGCCTCGCCGACCTCGTAGGCGACGTAAGCCGCGCCCGAGACGCCCTCCGTGCGCTTGAGGAGGCCGAGTTTTCGACCCACATTCGAACGGCGGACCACGAGGGCGAAACGCGCTCCCTCGGCGAGGTGCTCTCCGCGTCGGTGGGCACCCACGTGCGCAGTCTCGGCGGCCTCGGCGCGTTTTCGTCGATCTCGGTGCGCGGCGGCGCGAGCGGCCACACGCCGGTCGTCGTAGACGGGGTGCCCCAGCCGCAGCTCGGCTCGGCTACGACCGACCTCGCGCAGCTCGAGCTCGAGACCTTCTCGGACGTGAACCTCTACCGAGGCAATCCACCCGCCCACCTGGGCGGAGGCGCCCTGGGCGGGGCGCTGCACCTCGAGACCGCCGTGGGCGAGCCGGCCAGCGGCGAGCCTCTGGCCATCTCTGCCGGCTACGGATCGTTCGGCGCGCGCCACCTGCGCGCCCGTTACCTCGGCGGCGAGGACGAAACGCTGGCCTATCACGTATCGGCCGGATACGGCGGCGCGACCGGCGACTTCCCGTTTTATAACGATCGGGGCACCAACCTGAATCCCGACGACAGCGAGATCGAGAGCCGGCGAAACAACGCCTACGATCGCGCCGACGCCGTCGTGCGCGCTCGCGCCCGCCGCGGCGATCACACCTACGAGGGGGGCGGGCGCGTCTCCTTCAAGGAGCAAGGCGTCCCCGGGCCGGGCCACCGGCAGAGCGAGACCAGTTCGCTCGGCACGCTCGCGGCGCAGCTGGACGGCGAGCTCGGCGTCCGCGGCCCGTGGGGGATGTCCGGCGCACGCGCGTCGGCGTCGACCTATGCGCGCCTCGAGCGCCAGCGCTACCGAGATCCCGATGGGCAGATCGGCCTCGGCGCGCAAAACACCCGCTATCTCACCGCGAGCGGGGGGGCGCGCGCGGGCTTGGAGGCTCCGCTCGGCAGCCGCCAGATCGTAAGCGCCGGGCTATCGGCGCAGGCCGAAGGCTTCGACGAGACCCACCTGCCGGGAGGCGCCCAAGGGGCGCGCGGCATGCGCCTGTCCTTGGGCGCCGACGTCGCAGACGAGATCCATTTCGCTGAAGATCGCTTGTTACTCCGGCCCGCAATCCGGCTCGACCTTCATCACACCGCCCCGGTTCGGGGCTCGGCCGAGGAGGGCGGCGGGGTCGACGGCGAGCTCGCGCGGCACACCGACCTCCATCCGAGCCCGCGCGTCGCCGCGCGGCTCCGCATCGCGGATCCGCTCGCGGTCAAGGCGAGCGCCGGATGGTACGTCCGCGCGCCCACGGTCTACGAGCTATTCGGCGATCGCGGCGCGATCGTCGGGAACCCGGAGCTAAGGCCAGAAACCGGGCCCTCGGCCGACGCGGGCCTCGTGCTCGCGCCGAGCGGGCGCCACGCCCGCGCGCTCGACCGCTTGTTCGCCGAGGCGGTGGGCTTCGCCAAGCGCCCCCGGGACGCCATCGCGTTCGCCAGCCGCTCGCCGCTCGTCGCCCGGGCGGTCAATCTCGAAGGCGCCGTGATCTACGGCGGCGAGCTCCGCGCGTCGGCGCGGCTGTGGCGCACGATCACGGTCGCCGGCAATTACACCTACCTCGAGTCGGCGCAGCGCTCGCCACAGGAGTCGTTCGACGGCCGGCGCCTCCCCAACCGTCCGGTCCACGAGGCATTCGCCCGCATCGACGTCGCCCGCGAGTTCTCCGGGCGGCTGGCCTCGGTATGGGCCGACGCCGCGCACGTGGCCGGCAACTATCTCGATCGCGGCAACTTTCGCGAGGTGCCCGCGCGCACGCTGTTCGGCGCGGGTTTGAAGCTCGAGCCCATCTCCGGGCTCCTCGTCGGCGCTGAGGTCAAAAATCTAACCGATCGCCGGAGCGAGCTCGTCGAGCTCTCGCCGCCGCCGAGCCCCGAGCTCACCGACGTGCCGGCGGCCATTACGGACGTGTTCGGACACCCGCTTCCCGGCCGGGCCGCCTACTTCACCGCGGAGTGGCGCCGCTAGCCGGCCACCAAGGAGAACATCAATGAGCCAGAAATACATCTTTGTGACGATCCTCGGGGCGTCGCTCGCCGTCGCCTGCGGGGACGATGACACCACCGGTACCGTCCCCGGCGGCGACGCCGAAGCGCCCGACGCCGGCCCTGACAGCCCCGACGGAGACACCGAGACACCCGACGCCGACCCCACTGCGGACGACACCGCCACGGTCGTCGCGCTCGGCGCCTCCGAGGGCGTCGGCATCACCTCCACGATCGGAATCCGCTCGCTTTACGTCCGCCAAGACGTCGCGCAGGGCGTCGCCGACGGCGACCCCACGGTCCGTCACGTAGGCGATGAGATCTACGTTCTGAACCAGAGCCAGGACAACGTCACGATCCTCGACGAAGACCTCGAGCTCGTGAACCAGTTTTCCCTCGATGGCTACCGCAATCCTCACGATGTCGTCGTTCATGGCGACTCGATCTACGTAAGCGCCTACGACTCTGAAGGCGTCGTCGTGCTGGATCGGACCGATCCGAGCGCCGATGCGGAACTCATCGACCTCTCCGAGATCGATGGGGAGGACAACATCCCCGACTGCAGCGCCATGCACCTCGTCGGGGACACCTTGCTCGTGGCGTGCCAGCGGCTCGAGCGCGATCCCGATGATGAGAACGTGTGCTGCGAGCCGCGAGGTCCGGGCGTGATCGCGATGATCGATACCGACGACAACTCCTTCGAGACCCTTGAGATGGACGCCGAAAACCCGTTTAGCCGCTTCGTGGCGACGCCCGACGACGGACCGCTCGGCGGTGATCTCTTGATTTCGTCGGTCGAGGGCTTCGACGGAACCGGCTGCGTCGAGCGCGTAAGCCTGGAGCCGGAACCGACGAGCGAGTGCTTCCTCGACCACGGCGACGCCGGCGGGTGGGTCGGAAGCCTCGCCGTCGATGGTTCCACGGTTTGGCTCGTAACGGCGGGTTTGGACGGCAACGCGGTTGTTCCCTACGACACCGCCGCCGAAGATTACGGGGAGCCGCTCACTCCTGACGACCAGTCGCCGACCGAGCTGGCAATCTGTCCCGACGGCGAGATCGTCGTCGCCGACAAGCCTTTCGAGGAGGCACAGGGCATACGTCTTTATGCGGACGGGGAGGAGATCACGGAGGCACCTCTCGACATCGGCGCAGAGCCCGTATTCGCCAACGGCCTCGCCTGCTTCGAAGCGATCGGTGGGTGAGTTATGTCGTCGGTCCCCCCGGGCCGGCGATCGCGTACCGGTAGCCTCGCCGGCGCGTGCTCGGAGGGCGCCTGCCCCCGCGGTCCGGATGCAAAGACCAAGCGCGCGGTTTCCGTCAAAGGCGACCGCCGCACCGCGCGAAGCCGGGGGCACCTGCGGGCCGCCCGGGGCGCCTCCGCGGATCCACCCCGAGCTGTGGGCATGGCATCCGAAAGTCTCGCGCGATTCCGCACTTGTTGGGCACCGCGTCGGCAAATTTCGGAGACGAGGCGCAGGGCGGGGGACCACCGCCCTGCGCACCGCGATGATCCGGATCAGCGGGGGGAAGTGTGCGATCCACACCCCCAGAGCGGCGCGGGCGCGCTATACTCCGCTGGGTGCTTCGAGCCATGCGTCGGACTCGCCTCTCCCAGGTGCCTCGGGCGGCTACCCATGTAGGCGCCTTCGTGGCCGGTGCCGCGGTCGCCACGGCGGCGCTCGCACACGCCGTGCCGGCGTCGGGACCGATGGTCGAGCCGCCGCACGATGAGGCCAAGGAGACGCTGGTCGGCGCGTACGAGCGAATCGCGCGCCACTACGTGGGCGAAGTCGACGGGTCGGCGCTCGCACACGCGGCGGTCAAAGCCATGGTGGAGGAGCTCGACGCGGACTCCGCGTTCTTGTCGCCTCGGGACTACCGGCGGCTCAAGGAAGACACCGACGGGCGGCACAGCGGCGTGGGAATCATGCTGTCCAGCGACGGCGAGGGGCCCCCGGTCATCGACCGCGTCATCGTCGACTCGCCGGCGGCCCGCGCGGGGCTGGCGTCGGGAGATCGCGTGCGGGCGGTGGGCGACGAGCGCGCCGAGGACGTCGCGGGCGAGCCCGCCGACCGCTTCGAGGAGCTTTTGCGCGGCGCGCCCGACACGCGCGTCGTGCTCCGCGCGGCGCGCGAGGGGCGCGAGCGGGACTTCGAGCTCGTTCGCGAGCCGGTTTCTCCTCCGTCGGTGGAGTGGACGGTGGTGCCACCCACGTCCGACGGCGAGCCATCGGTGGGACTCGTCGCGATCGAGCGGTTTCACGACGGCACCAGGCGCGAAGTCGCGCGGGCCCTGTCGAAAATCGCGCGCCAAGGCGGCGAGTCGCCCGGCGGCGTCGTGGTCGATCTGCGCGGCAATCCGGGCGGGCTCCTCGACGCGGCGATCGACGTCGCCGACCTCTTCGTCTCCGACGGAAATCTGGCCAGCGTGCGCGGTCGCGGCGGCGCGGTCGTCTCCGAGTGGGAGGCGAACGGGGCGGGCACGTTCACGGACGTTCCGGCGGTCGTCCTCATCGACCGCGGCACCGCGTCGGCAGCCGAAATTTTGGCTGGGGCGCTTCAGGATCACGACCGGGCGCTCGTGGCCGGGTCGGACAGCTACGGCAAAGGATCGGTGCAGACCCTGTTCGACCTCCCCGACGGCAGCGGCCTCAGGCTCACGACGTCGCACTATTACACCCCCGCCGAGCGCCCCATAGGTGCCGAGGGATTGGGCCCGGATATCAGCCTACGCGATCTGGCTGAAGGCAAGGCGTGGCCCGCGGGCGCGCTGGACGGGCGCTGGCAGCGGGATGACGACCTCTTGGTTTGGGCCGTCGAAACCCTCTATGCTGAAGAAGCCGCCAGCGGGCCAGGACACGCCCAGGAGGCACGGGCGCGATGATGGGGCGGGCAACCCGCCAGGACCTGGGCTACCCGGGACCAGCCGCCGCGCCGCGCGGCTGGCCTGCGGAAATCCTTACAGTTTTGAATACCTGGAAGACGACACGGGCCGACCTTGACAGGGAATATCCCGGATCTCTAGGATTTCCGGAGGCTTGGCGCGCGCGAGGCGCCGCGAGGCAATGCTCAAGCTAGTCATTCAAGATGACGAGGGGAAGACCACGGTCGTCCCCTTAGTGCACGACGAGATTACGATCGGTCGTCAGGAGGGCAATACGATCCGCCTGACCGAGCGGAACGTGTCGCGCCGGCATGCGCGGTTATCCCGCCAAAACGGTTCGCTGACGATCGAGGATCTCGAGAGTTACAACGGGATCCGCGTAAACGGAAATCTCATCGAGGGCGCGAGCTCGCTCGGCGAGAGCGACCGCGTGCAGATCGGGGACTATGTCCTCGAACTGCGGCCCGAACGACTCGAGAGCGCCGACTCCGAGGAATCCACGCAAAAGCTCGAGACCATCGACGCGGGCGCCGAGGACGCGGGCGAAGGGGCGGTCGAGGGGCGGCCCCCGAGCGACAACGACCGCACCGCCCCGCTCCCGACCCAGGTCGCCCCCCGGCGCGCGCTCGAGCCGAAGACCGGCGCCGGAGCCGACGCCGAGCCCGAACCGGCCA
>SLNH01000076.1 GCA_007133195.1 Nannocystineae bacterium
GCGAGTCGTCGACCTCCCGCAGCAGCCGCACACTCGGAGAGCCACACCACGCGCTGATCTGCGTCCATGCTTGCGCTGGTGAACTGGCAGCGTCCCCCCATATCTTGGCGTTGGTGACGACGCTGAAAAACTCGTAAACACAGGGCCAGGGAATCGCCCAAGGGAGGTGGTTCTCGGCGAGCACCCGGATCGTGTCCCGCGCGACTTGGTGCTCGCGTGCTTCGCGGCGATGGGCGTATACGAGAATATTGGTATCGACCGCGATCATCGGTCGGGTCTAGCGACCGCCGTAAATCGTATCGCGCAGGTCCTGCCATGACAGGTGCTCGAGAGGGTTTGGCGCCCCCTCATCTCCCACGGCGCAGTCCGGAAGCTCGTAGGGCTCCGCGGTGGCCTCGCACGTCAAGACTCGGCGAAGCCCGTCTTCGATCACGGCTCGTAGCGGCAAACCGCTACGGCGCGCGTGGGCCTTTGCCTGCTCGAGCAATGCATCGGAGATGTCGACCGTGGTCTTCACGAATACACGATAACCATACCTATGGATATGGGCAAGATGGTCTCTTTGATTCCAAGATCGTGGCACTCGCGCCGCACCAGGCCAAGGCCGTTCACTGAATTGGTTTCATCCGACCCAGCAGGTCGCCTCAAGCATAGTAGCGGGGCAGCCTCCCGACCGCGCCAGCGGGCGGGCTCGACTATCTGAAATCCTGTCTGAAACGCGAAGAGGCGACCCTTAGGCCGCCTTGAGCGTAGTAGCGGGGGCAGCCTCCCGACCGCGCCAGCGGGCGGGCTCGACAATCTGAAATCCTGCCGAAATCGGGTAGCCGGGGCGGTCTCCCGCCCCCGGCTCCCACACCACCGCACGTACGGTTCCGTATGCGGCGGTTCACAAGGCGCTCGCGAACCTCCGATGCTCCTGGATGAAGCTCGTGAGACCGAGACGACGTAGTGCCGAGGTGGGCACGGCCTGGTGCATGTGGCTCGCGCCAGCGTTCCACCACGGGCCGCGCCCGTTCACGGAGGAACGCCAGGCGCGGTCCTCATCTAGACCGCGCTTGCGGAGCTCCCGCGCCCGCGTTTGTGGGCGTTTCCACTGGCGCCACAAAATGCAGCGCAGCTTGCGTCGGATCCACATGTCGAGCTCTTCGAAGACTCCGCGCACCTCGGCCATCCGGAAGTAGACGACCCAACCGCGAATTCGCGGCTTTAGCTCCTCGATCGTGCGGCCGATGCTCGCGCCTCGGCCCCGCCGCGCAAACGCCTTCACCTTCGCCTTGAACCGGCGCACCGATTCTCGGCTCGGTTTCAGCTTCGGGCGACGATGAACGGTGACTGTATAGCCGAGGAAAGCAGTGCTCCACGGCCGGGTCACCTGGCTCTTATCCCGGTTGATCCGTAGCCGGAGTCGTTTCCACAGAAACGTCTCCAGTGATGTCATCACACGTTCGCCCGCAGCCTTCGACTGCACGTAGACGTTGCTGTCGTCGGCATAGCGGACGAAATGATGGCCCCGCCGTTCGAGCTCCTTATCCAGCTGATCGAGCAGGACATTGCTCAAAAGCGGCGAAAGTGGCCCACCTTGCGGCGTACCCGCCACCCGTGGCGACACCAGCCCGCCCTCCATCATGCCCGCCTGCAAATAGCGACGGATTAGACGGAGCACCCGTTTGTCCTTCACGCGCCTCGCCACGCGTGCCATCAGCACGTCGTGATTCACGCGATCGAAGAACTTCTCGAGGTCGAGGTCCACCACCCACCGATAACCCGCCGCGATATGCTCGCGAGCGCGCGCGACCGCGCCGTGCGCGCTGCGTCCCGGCCGGAAGCCGTAGCTCGCCGCCGAGAAGCCCGGGTCGAAGATCGGGGTGAGAACCTGAAGCAAGGCCTGCTGGATCATCCGGTCCAGCACCGTCGGGATGCCCAGCGCGCGCGTGCCCTTTCCGCTCGGCTTCGGGATTTCCACCTGCCGCACGGGCTCAGGCTCGTACGTGCCGCTGAGCAGCTGCTTCCGGATGCGCGTCCAGTGCGTTCGGCAGTGGCCCATCAGCTCGTGCACGGTCATGCCATCCACACCTGGAGCCCCGCCGTTTTGCACAACACGCTCGTAGGCAGTCATTACGTTCTCACGGCGCAGCACCTCCTCCATGAGCAGCGAAGCCTCGTCCTCGGCGTTGTCTCGGCGCGCCGCGAGCGCTTGACCCTCGGTTCCCGTACCTCCGGCAGTTCCGCCGCCGGCCCTCCGGGACCGCGCGGGCATCTCAGCCCGCTTATCTGCGCCTTCCTCGCTCATCGAGCGCCTCGCGCCGATTCGGCTCCTCGTGTTTGGCCCTTCGCCGCGGTGCGCGCGCGACTACTATGGCCTCGGCTGACTTCTGCCGACCCTTCACGCCGCCTCTCGGCGAACGCTTGCCTTCTGGCGAGCCAACAGATCTCCCAGGGTAAGGCGCGTGACCTTCGCCGCATATACCCGCCGCATTTACGCCCGCGCGATCCGGGTGACATCGGGCTTCGGGTCGCATTGCCCCCTCGCCCATCGCGCGAACGCCTCGTATGCGGTTCCTGTTCGTCGGGCCGCGGCTTTGCTTTCCGCTTCCTTCCCACCCCGCCTCGCGGCGACGCGGTTGCGGTTCCGCTCGGAGTTCCTGTCACCAAGGTCTCCAGGGGACTTTCACCCCCAGGCCACTTCCCGGGTCGCTTTCGCTTCCCGGTTGCCAGCGCCACGTCGTGGCGCTGCGCGCCATGCCTGGCGCACA
>SLNH01000470.1 GCA_007133195.1 Nannocystineae bacterium
CGGAGGCAGGCGAGGGCGGGGCGACCGCGCGCGCCCGGGAGCGCGCAGCCGAGCACGGCTAACGCCGCCGGCCTGTCGCCGGGTCGGCTCGCCGCAGGGCCCGTCCGAACGAGGCGAAGCGGTCACCGGCGGCCTCGACTTGGGGCGTGACGGCCCGGGCTCCGGTCCGTCGGCGTCGGCCTTGGCATGGGGGACGACGGCGCGGGGGCCGGTCCGCCGGCGTCGGCCTGCCGGCCTGTTTGGAGCATTTCGCGCGGGCTCCGGTGTAGGCGGCGGGCGCGGGCGCTGGCAGGATTGGCGGCGATGCGTAGGCAGCCTCCGCGCACCGAGCGCGACGAAATCGACCTTTACATCCGCACCTACTACTCCCTGCTGCGCAGCACGGGAGACGTGCGGGTTCGCGCTTTCGAGGAGGCGCACATCGGCAGCGAGTCGAGCCTTCACGCCGGCGCCGGCGATCCCCGGCCGGATGTGGCGGCGTTCGCGTACAGCGCCGCTCGATTACCCGAGTGCATGCACGCCGTCACGAGGCTCGTGCTCGGGCAGAGCGTCGAGCATTTCGAGATGGCGAGGCTAAGCGTGCGCGGCTGGAAGCGCGTCGATACGCGCGGGCGCCGGCGCGCCCTCCGGTGGGACGAGCGCGAGACGCTCGCCGTGTTCATCACGAGCGCGAGCGACGTCGACGACCTCATCCCCATCGTCACCTGCTACCAGCTCGAGTGGAACAAGATGCACGAGCTCTTGGTCGACGCGGGCATCCGCGACGGCTCGCTCGCCGAGGTGGCCGAGGCGCTGGGACTGGAGGATGAGGATCTGGACCGGCTTTGCGCCGCGCTCGGTTCCGACTGGGCGGCGGTCCTGCCGCAGATCGCGCTTCGTCGCTGCGACTTCCGCGTGCGCCTGCTTTACGGTTCGTTCGCCCAATACCAACGCTCGGCCCATCGGTGGTGGTCAGAAATCGAGCCGTTTTATCTGCGCTCGGACACCGCGCGACGGCCCGTGTACTTCGTGTCCTCGAACACGCACTCGTTTACCAACCTCTTGGGCGGCTACGCCCGGGAGCACCGCGACGCCATCTTGTCCTTCGCCCGCCAGCGCGACCCCGAAGCGCTGGCGCGGCCGCTGGAGGAGGCGCTCGAGGCGGGCGACGAGGCCGGGGCGTCGAACATCCTTTACTACTTGCTTCGCGGGTTTTTGCACGAAGGCGACGGCGCGCCCCGCGTGGGTCTCGAGGAGGTGCAGGACTTCGACCGCGAAAGCGGCATCCGGTCGATCGCGAGCCCCGGTCGGATCGACGTAGGCGCGCAGCTCTTCGAGCTGTCTCAGCTCAAGCCGGAGCGGCTCGACCCCCGCGTGCGCGTGGCGGGGGCGGACCTCCTGTCGCAGAGCGAGGCCGTGATCGTGAACATCGACTATCCGCTAGGCCTCGCGGCGTACCACCACTTCTCGCGCATCGCGCAGGGGATCGGCGAGCTCCGCGGCATGTACGTCATGGGAAAGGCTGCGACGCTGAACGCCCGCGTGGGCGACGTCCTCATCCCCAAGTCGGTCTACGACGAGCACTCCGAAAACTCCTATTTGTTCAGGAACTGCTTCTCGGCGGAGGACGTCCAGCCGTACATGCGGGAGGGGACCGTCCTCGACAACCAAAAAGCGGTCACCGTCCGCAGCGCGTTTTTGCAAAACCGCGACTACATGAGCATCTACTACAACCGCGGCTACACGATCTTGGAGATGGAGGCGGGGCCTTACCTCTCGGCGGTCTATGAGGTGGTGAGCCCGAAGCGTCACCCGGAGGACGAGATCGTGCACATGAGCACGATGATCCCGTTCGACGTTGGTTTCATCCACTACGCGTCGGATACGCCCTATTCGAGGCGCCAGCACCTTCTATCGAAGAGCCTGTCGTACTTCGGTGTGGAGAGCACGTACGGCGCCTCCATCGCGATCCTGCGCCGGATTCTCGAGAGCGAGGTCGCCCGCCTGGCGAGCCCGCGGCAGCCCGTGTAGCGCCACGAGTTTCGGGCCTCGGGGGGCCACGCCTCACCGGGAGTTTGTTAGGGTCGGGCGTCCCGGCGCGGGGCTGCAGGACGTACGCGCCCGCCGTCTGCCGTTATGAACGAAGTTTTCACCGCCGCGTCCCACGATGAGCTGCTCCGCCTGGTCGTTCAGGTCGCGGTGCTGCTGCTCGCCGCGCGAGGGCTGGCCTATGTCGCGCGCCGGCTCGATCAGCCGGCCGTGATCGGCGAGATTCTCGCAGGGATCCTGCTCGGGCCGTCGCTGTTGGCGGGGGTGTGGCCGGAAGGGGGCGCGTGGATCGTTCCGGAGCCCGGGGTGGAGGGCTATCTCCTCGAGACGATCGGGTTTTTGGGCGCGCTCTTCCTCATGCTCGCCACCGGGCTGGAGACCGACCTCGCGCTCATCCGCCGCCACGCGCGCACGGCGATCGGGGTGTCGTGGGGCGGGGTGCTCTTATCGTTCGGGGGCGGTTTCGCGCTGGCCAAGGTCTTGCCCGACTTTCTGCTCGTGGACGCCGACGCCCGCGTGGTGTTCGCGATGTTTCTCGGGACCACCTTCGCGATCTCGGCGATCCCCGTGATCGCCAAGGTGCTCATCGATCTCGGGCTCATGCGCCGAGATATCGGCCAGACGATCATCGCCGCGGGGATGAGCGACGACACCATCGGCTGGATCCTGCTGTCGGTGGTCGTCGGCCTGGCGGCGGGCGAGGCGATCGACGCGACGAGCATCACCATGACGGTGGGCGGCATCCTGATCTTCATCGTACTCAGCTTCACGGCGGGCCAATGGATGGTGCGCCGGCTGATCACGATGGCCCAGGACCGGCGCGCGGGGACCGACGGCCTGGTGACCCTCGTCGTGGGGCTCATGTTCTTGTGGGCGGCGATCACCCAGGCGATGCACTTCGAGGCGGTGCTCGGCGCCTTCGTCATCGGGATCATCCTCGGGCAGATGCACACGCTGCCCGCGGCCGTGCACGACCGCATCTCCACGCTCTCGATGGGGATCTTCACGCCGATCTTCTTCGGCATCGTAGGCCTCAAGGTCGATCTCGCGATCTTGCTGGAGCCCGAGCTTTTGCAAGTGACCGTGGCCGTCATCTTGGTATCGACCATCGCCAAGGTGGGCGGCACGTTCATGGGGGCGCGCATCATCGGCGGGAAGGAGGGCTGGAACGCGCTCGCCTACGGGGCGGGCCTGAACGCCGGCGGGGCGATGAAGATCCTCGTCGCGACCATCGGCCTGCAAAACGACGTCATCACGCATGAGATGTTTTCGATCCTGGTGGTGATGGCGATCGTCACCACGTTCGCGACGCCGTTCGCGCTGCGCGGGGCGCTAAGGCGCATCACGCCGGCGCAGGAAGAGCTCGAGCGCCTGCGCCGCGAGGAGCTCGCCGCGGGCTCCATGGTGTCGAGCATTCGGCGGGTGCTCCTGCCGATCCGACAAAGGCACACGCCCGGGCTCGAGACGCTCGAGGCCAAGCTCCTTAGCCAGATCGGCCGTGGCCACCCGTTCTCGGTGACGCTCATGAACGTGTGCGAGCCCGGGGAGCGGCAGGGGGCCACGCGCTTTCTGTCCGAGATCAGCGACGTCTTCAAGGGTATGGACGTTCATCGCCGCGTCGTGGAGAGCCGCGACGTGGAGCAGGCGGTGGGCGACGAGGCGCACAAGTATTACGACATGATGGTGCTCGGCGCGCCCGAGAGGTCCACGCACTCGGAGGTCCTGTTCAACCCGCTCGTGGATCTCTTGGTGCGCACGGCGCCGTGCCCGACCCTGGTCGTCAAGAGCGCGAGCGAGCCCAAGCATTGGCCGCCGAGGCGCATCCTCGTGCCCACCAACGGGTCGAAGGCGTCGCGGCGGGCGGCGGAGCTCGCGTTCGCGCTCGTCGGCAACGGCGAGGGCGACGGGCAGGGCGAGCCGGGAGACAGCGGGGACGGCAGCCATGGCGTGCAAGTGTTCTTCCTGCAGGTGGCCACCGAAGACAGCCACACGCTCCCGCTCGAGAGTCGCGAGGAGCGGCTGTCCCAGCGGGTGGGCACCATGCACCACATGGTCGAGGGCCTGGCGCAGGAGGCGACCGATCGCGGCCTTCATGCCTCCGGCGAGGTGCGGCTCGGCGCGGATCCCGAGTCGGTGATCCTCGAGTACGCCAAGCACTACGACATGGATCTCATCCTCCTCGGCACCGGCGTTCGGCCCGGCTCGCACCGCTTGTTCCTCGGCCCCCGCGTCGAGTGGGTGCTCGAGCACGCCGAGTGCCCCGTGGTCGTCCTCAACGTCTAAAGCCGCTGCGCTCGGGGCTTTGGGGCGCGCGCTGGGGGCCGGCGGCGTGCGGGCTTGCCCGGCGCCGGGCGGTATGCTAACTAGAATGAGAATTCTGATTTCGGTCGGAGCCGCCCGCATGCCTCGCAAGCCCCAGCTCGAGTGGGTCAAAAAGCCTCGCCAGCACCGTAGCCAAGAGACCCTCGAGCGACTCCTCGAGGCCGCCGAAGAGCTGCTTTTGGAAAAGCCCTTCGAGTCCATCTCCGTGACGGAGCTCGCCAAGCAAGCGCGCTCGTCGGTGGGGGCGCTCTACGCGCGATTCGCCGACAAGGAGGCGCTTTTGCGCTGCCTTTTCGAGCGGTTTCACGCCCAGGCCGTGGCCACGGCCGAAGCGGCCCTCGCCCCCACCCGCTGGGAGGGGGCGACGCCGGCGGAGTTTCTCGAGATCTCCACGCGGTTTTTGATTCGGGAGTTTCGCGAGCGCCGCCACTTCATCGCCGCCCTGTCACAGCGAGCATCGGCCGATCCCGAGCTCGCGGCGATGAGTCAGCGGCTCGGGGAGCTCGTCGCCGACAAGCTGCAGGCGCTCCTCGCCCACCGCGGCGAGGTGATCGGTCACCCGGATCCGCAGCGCGCGGTGCGCCTGTCCGTGTGGCTGATCATGAGCGCGTTCGAGTCGCGAGCGGTGCTCTCGCCGCGCCCCGAAATGTCGGACGGCGCGCTGGCCGCGGAGGTCAGCGCGCTGTGCCTGTCGTACTTGAAGATCGACGTTCGAGCCGACGACGGCGCCGAGGACACGCGGCTCGTTGGCTAGCGTGCTTAGGCACGCGGACGGCTAGTGAGGACCACCATGGGCATCGCAGGATTCGGCAACACGAAGCTTCGCTACGACATGTTCGATCTCGAGTCGAGCGCCGAGGAAGCGCGCAGGCTCACCAAGTGCGCCGGCATCTATCACAAGGGACAGTCGCTCGCGTGGGACGGACGCGCGATCCTCAAAGAGCTCATCCAAGAGCACGGCGGGGTTCAGATCGAGCCCGACAAGCGCGAATCCCTGAAGCGCATCTTCTCGATCATCATGTGGGGTGAGCTCGCCGCCTGGAAGATCTCGTCCCAGCTCGCCGACCGCCTCGTGCCCCTCGAGGCGAAGATGGCGGCGACCAGCCAGGCGTTCGACGAGGCGCGTCACTTTTACGTGATGCACGACTACCTCGTGGAGCTCGGCTACGAGCCGGACAAGCTCGAGCGCGCGCCGCAGGCGCTGCTCGACCTCGTGCTCGACACCGACAACCTCGCCTACAAGCTGCTCGGCATGCAGCTCATGATCGAGACCATCGCGCTCACCATCTTTCAAACCGTGCGCGAGCTCCGCGTCGAGCCGGTGCTCGCCGAGCTCATGAAGTATTTCGAGCGCGACGAGGCCCGCCACGTCGGGTTGGGAGTGCAGTACTTGCCCAACCTCATGGGCGAGATGAACCGGCGCGAGCTCGGCGCGATGCTCACGTTCCAAGCCAAGGTGCTCGCGTTCGCGCTTTGGGAAAACAAGGTGCTCGAGCCCGACTACCGGGTGCTCGGGATCGATCCGCGCCACGTCCTCGACCGCTGTCGCCAAAAGCAGGTAGTCGCGCTGTCCGAGGCCTATGCGGCGCTCGGGATGGAGTTCGACCAACAGAAAAACGTCGCGGTGTCCTCGCTGATGGCCGCGGTCGAGCTCTTGTTTCCCACCGAGGAGACGCGCGCGCCGGGCCCGCGGCTTCGCGCCGCGTTCGCCGCGCTCCGGGGCATGCCCGTGTCCGACGAGGGTGATCCGTTCGCGGTCCACCGCGCGCACGCGATCAAGACCCAGGGCGGCATCGCGCCCGGCGAACGCGACGCATGACGCGAGGGCCGGCCCCGGGCTGGCCGGTTAGCCTGCGGCTCGGGCGGAGACGGCGGTTTCGTCGTCTACGAAGCGCCCCGCGCTAGGCGCCCACGCCCTGAGCTCTTCGCGAACGACCTCCGGGCGCCCGGCGGCGCCGGCGGTGATCTCGTAGACGCGGTAGCGAGCGCGCATGGCGTCCCGCTTGCCGTCGTCGAAGGTGCCGGACTGGATGCCGCGCACCGGGATGGGCGCACCATTTGGGCCAGGAAGCTGGCCCGCCAGATCGCGGTGCTCGTGACCGTGGAGGACCAGCTCGGCGCCGGCCTCCGCCAGCACCCGTGCGAACTCCTCCCGATCGTGCAGGCCGCGGCCGCGGCTCGCGGCGTGCCCGCCGATCGGCGGATGATGGATGGCCACGACGCGCATGGCGTCGGCGAGGCGCGGATCGCGCAGGATCTCGCGGAGCCGTTCGAGCTGGTCGCTCCCGAGCCGGCCGTAGGCGGTAAACCAGGGGGTATGCAGGCTGGTCGACAGGCCGATGATGGCCACCGGCGGCCGCACCCGCACGATCGGCCAGGCGCCATGGTCGTGGCCGTCGTCGCGCCGCCACTCGGGGTCGCTCCGGAAGTAGGGCTCGAAGTGCTCGCGGAACTGATCGCTGCCGCCCTCGACGTAGGCGTCGTGATTACCCGGCAGCACGGTGACTCCGTCGAAGCCGAGCTCGAGGCGATCGAAGTGCTCGCGCGCGAACCGAAACTCCGGCTCGAGGGCGAGGTTCGTGACGTCGCCGGTACAAAGCACGTGATCGACGCGGTGGTCGTTGAGATCGGCCACCATCGCCTCGAACACCTCGTTTTTGTGGTGTCGACCGCGCTTGAACAAAAGGTTCATGCCGCCGATCCACCGCTTGTTGGCGAAGTCGAGCCAGCGCGCTCCGGACAGCGACAAAAGGTGCGGGTCAGAGATGTGGGCAATGCGCATCACCACGCCCAGTATGCTCGCTTTGCCCGCCGAACACGAGCGTGAACCGGGCTCGGCCGCGTCTCCCCGGGCGCGCGTTTCGTTCCCGTGCCCAGGCGCGACCCGCGTCATCGCCGCGTGGGCGGCGACCGCTTGCGGCGCCCGGTGGGTGCGGACATGGTCGTAGGCGCGGGCAAGGAGAAGTCGATGGCGCTAAAGAGCGGCGTGAACGTGGCTTCCAGCGAGGGAACGCTGGGTGTTCTGCTCCCGGGCCTTGGCGCCGTGGCCACGACCACGATCGCCGGTTGCCTGGCCGTCCGGCGCGGGCTCGCGAAGCCCATCGGCTCGCTGTGTGAGATGGGGACGATTCGACTCGGCAAGCGCAGCGAGGATCGCGTCCCTCGGATTCGGGACTACGTGTCGCTCTCGTCGCTCGATGATCTCGTCTTCGGCGGATGGGACATCTTCCCCGACAACGCCTACGAGGCGGCTAAAAGCTGCGGAGTCCTCGCGCCCTCGGATCTCGAGCCGATCCGAGATGAGCTCGAGGCCATCGAGCCCATGCGGGCGGTGTTTTTCCGCGACTACGTCAAACGGCTCGACGGCCCGCACGTGAAACAGGGGGCGTCCAAGATGGCGCTCGCGGAAGCGCTCATGGCCGACATCGAGGCGTTTAGGGCGCGAAACGGCTGCGCGCGCATGGTGGTGATCTGGTGCGGATCCACGGAGATCTATGAGGAGCCGTCGGACGTACACGCCTCGCGCGCGGCGTTCGAGGACGGGCTTCGAAATAGCGATCCGGCCATCTCACCGTCGCAAATCTACGCGTATGCCGCCGCGAAGCTGGGTGTTCCGTTCGTAAACGGGGCGCCCAACCTCGCCGCGGACGTCCCGGCGATCTTGGAGCTGTGTCGCGAGACGAGCACGCCCGTCGCCGGCAAGGACTTCAAAACCGGGCAAACGCTGCTCAAGACGATCCTGGCGCCGGGGTTCAAGGCGCGCCTGCTCGGGCTCGAGGGGTGGTACTCCACGAACATCCTCGGCAACCGCGACGGCGAGGTGCTCGACGACCCTGAGTCGTTCAAGACCAAGGAGACCAGCAAGCTCGGGGTCCTCGACCACATCCTTCAGCCCGACAAGTACCCCGACCTTTATGGCGACTTCTACCACGCGGTACGGATCAACTACTATCCTCCGCGCGGCGACAACAAGGAAGGGTGGGACAACATCGATCTGCGCGGCTGGATGGGCTATCCGATGCAGATCAAGGTCAACTTTCTGTGCCGCGACTCGATCCTCGCCGCGCCCATCGTGCTCGACTTGGCGCTGCTCATGGACTTCGCAAAGCGCGCCGGCATGCAGGGCATCCAGGAGTGGCTAAGCTTTTACTTCAAAAGCCCCATGGCGCCGGCCTCCGTGTACCCGGAGCACGATCTCTTCATCCAGCTCATAAAGCTGAAAAACACGCTCCGCTACACCAAGGGCGACGACCTCATCACGCACCTGGGCGCTGAGTACTACGACTAGCGCGCTCGCCGAGCTTCGGCAGCCGGCGCGCCCGCGGGGACCCCTGGCTCGCAATCCGCGGCGGCGGGCCACGCGCGCCCCGCGGGAATGCGGTAATCTTGGGGCCCGCGCTCCATGTTGCGCGGATCCGGTTATGCCTATGACGACTTTGCCTGCCGCTCGTTCGAAACCGTATCCGTCCGCCCGCCCGCCCGGCCGCGCCGTCGCCGTCACCGCGCTCGTGGCAGCCCTTGCCTTGCCCCCTGCCGCCGCGTCGGCGACCTCGGCCGAGACAGGCCCGCCCGGTGGGGCCGAAGGCCCTGGCTCCGAGGCCGGCGAAAGCCGCGGGGAGCCCGCCGGGGTGGATGTGGGCGGGCTCGCCCGCGACTTTCGCGTCGATCTCCCACCCCTCGAGGCCGGCGCAGTCATCTTGGGTACGCCCCGGGTGGAGGTCGAGCACCCGCGGCTTCGCACGACGCCGCCGTCGCCAGTCGAGCCCGACCGGTGGGTTCCATCGGCTCGGCTCCTCACCGCCACCGAGATCGGAGCGATTCTCGGCCTGGGCGGGGTCCAGTACTGGATCGGCAAGGGAGGCTATCCCCACTGGGGACTGTCGGACTGGCCCGCGCGGTTTTCCGCCGACGCCCAGATCCTCGACACGAACGATTTCGAAACGAACTACTCCTACCACACCGTCGCCGGCGCTTCGTACCACGTGGCCGCGCGGTCAAACGATCTGTCCGTCCTCGAGGCAGCCGCGTGGAACCTGGGCGCGTCGCTGGTTTGGGAGTACGTCGTCGAATTTCGAGACAAGTCGGACATAAACGACATCCTGTTCACCACGCCGGCGGGGCTCGCGATGGGCGAGTTCACCCACCGCCTCGGGCGCCTGCTCGGGCAGCGGGACGGCGGTGTCGGGTGGGATATCGCGCGGTGGACGCTCGGCTTCCCGCAAGCCCTAAACGACTCGGTGACGGGCGCCGACAGGGCGCGCGGCGTGCCGATCGACCACGACTTTCGCATCGGTATGGGGCTGGCCCGGGGCGTCGGCACCGAGGAGCGCGCCGGGGAGCGCGCGCGCGACGCGGGCGAGCTCGGCTACCTGCGCTTTTCCGGGACGCTCAGCGCGTTCGGCGATCGCGCCGATCGCACGCGCGGGTGGCGCGGGTTTACCGACGCGAACATCACCTCGCTCGACGTCGAGGTCGGCGGGGGCCAGGGTGATCGAAGGAATACCTATGCGCTGAGCGACACGGTGTTGGCCGGATTTCGCTACGCGGACGGCGCGAAGGCCGGGCCGGGCAGGGAGCTTCACCTCGGAACCTCTACCGCGGTTCGCTATCACCGCGAGCGCTACGGCACCTGGCGCGATCAGTTCGGCATGGCCCACTTCCCGGGACTCGCGATCGATGGGGCCGTGCGCGGCTCGGGCTGGGGCGTCCGCGGCCTCGCGCGCCTACACCCGGACTACGGCGGCGTCCACGCCCTCGGCTACGGCGATTGGCAAGACGAAAACCCCGACGAGCACGGGATCTCGGCCATCGAGGAGGAAAACTACTACCACGCCTGGGGGGGCTCGGCTCGACTCGGGGCCGAGATTTCGGCTTCCGCCCTGCGCGCCGGCGGTTCGCTGTTTTGGGGCGCCTATCGCCCCCACCTCGGCCTCGACGAGTTCCGGCAGGGCCGCCCCCACCACGAAGAAGACATCGATCGCGGCCCCATCACCATGGAGCAGCACATTCGGAGCCGGTTTTTCGACTACGAGCTGTGGATCGGGGCCGAGCTCCCGCGCGATCTGTTCGTCCAGGCGCGCACCGTGTCCCGGGCGCGCCGCGAGCAGTTCGAGTCGTTCGATACGCAGGCGAGCGCGCGCCGGGTCGCCGTCGAGCTCGGCACCTCGTTTTAGCCGGCCGCTACGGAGTCGGCGGGACCGCGCCGGGAGCGCCGCCGGGCGGCGGCATGGGCATCTCGCCCTCTCCCGGCATGCCCGCTGGCGGCGCAAACTCGTCGCCGAGCTCGTCGCCCAGCTCGTCGTCCGCTTCGAGCTCGTCCTCGGGCGCGAACAGGGCGTCCGGCGTGGCATCGAGGATGTCGGCGACCGCGGATCGGGCCACGAGCGCGACGTAGCTCGCGCCGGCCTCGTGGACGTGCACGCGGTCCTCGCTTTCGTCGCCGAACGCGATCACCAGCTTGTCGTGCTCCACCGACATGCCGGAGTCCTCGCCGTCTGCCGCGCCGTCGTCCTCACC
>SLNH01000256.1 GCA_007133195.1 Nannocystineae bacterium
CCGACTGCGCGTCACCGTGCTCGAAACTCGGCGCCGCCTTGTAAACGAGCTCGCCGGCGACGACCTCGGCCCGCGCGTCGTCCGCGAGCGCTGCCAAGTCCGCCGCCGTCGCCCCCCGCCCCGGTAGCTTCGGCTCACCCATGACGAAATGGTACCCCCCGCAGCCCGGGAGAGCCAGGCGCAGCCTTTATGCCGCGCCCGTTAAAGCGGCGGCGCGCCCCGCGCGAGCGCGCGGACAAAGGCGCGGAGATCGGGGGGCCCGCGCGAGGCCGCGTCGTGGACCCGCGCGAGATCGAGGCTCTCGTACGCGTGGGCGACGAGATTGCGGAAGCCGGCGGCGCGGGCCAAGCGATCCGCGAGATCCGGGTCGAGTACATCTGCACGCGCGAGCCGCCGAAACGCCTCGCTGTAACTCGCGGGCGAACCCAAGCCGAACCGAACGCAGGCGCTCACGGCGAGATCGATGACGATCTGCGTAGCCTGCCAAAGGTGCAAAACAACCGCGTCCGTCGAGTCGGACATCGGATGCATCTCGGAGGCCTCGGCGGGCAGGCGCGAGGCCACGCGGGCGAGGTGCCGCTCCACGGCGGCGGCTCTCTCGGCGAGGACCTCCCGATCGAAGCTCATCGGCCGAGTTCCTCGAGGACCGCGGAATACGCGCGCTGTAAGACGGGCGCCATCTCGCACCACGCCCGCGCAGCCTCCTCCTGAAAGGCGAGGTGGGCTCCGGCCTCGGCTTCGTAGATCGGCACGCCGTCGCGCGCCGCGCGGTAGCGCAACAGCCCGCTCGCCCGCGACAGATCCGCCAAATCAACGTCGTCGGTGCGAAGGTGGGTGACCAAGAGTTCGCGCAGGCGCTCGGGATCGGTCGCCTGCGCCGGCAGGTAGCCGAAATCCCAGTCGGCCTGTGTGGCGGCGTCGCCGCGCGCGCGCGAGCCGAAAAGCACGAGTAGCGCCGGCCGGCAGGCGTCCGACGCAGCGCGGATCTGCGCCGCGATCGCGGAGGTGGCCTCAGCGGACGCGGTCATCGTATCGACCATAGCGCACGCGCACGCAAGGCGCACGCGCCGCTGGCAGGCGCCGCCGCCACGTCCGAGCGCACCTCGGGCCCCCTCAGGGTCGTCGCTTTGCACCGGTGGATCACGATCGAAACGCTCGCCAGCCTCGCGTGTGGTCACGCTGTCGGCCCCCGCGGCGCCCTACCGGCGGTAGCGGACCTCGAGCTCGTGCTTGCCGCCGAGCGTAATCTCGGTGGTGACGGTGTTGGCGAACGGATTGACGCGCGTCGGGTAGTGATAGATCCCTCGGTCGACGACGGTGAGCTCGAAGGTGCGGCCGGCCACCTCGGGCTCGGGCAGCCACGTCGCGCCCGGGACGTTTTCGTACGGCAGCGTGAGCGTCACGTCGGCGGGCGGCCGGCGACTTTCGATGAGCCACGCTTTCTGCAGGCCGTCGGTCCCGGGCCGATCTTCGATCTCGATTCGCAGGTCGTATAGGCGGCTCGGCGCCCCCTCGAGGCGAGCCAGAATCGTGCCCTCGCCGCCCGTGACGTAGGCCACGCCGTCTTCGTCCAAGGCGAGGTGGCCCTCGAACGCGTACTCGGAGTCCTTACGCCGCTCGGCGAGAAGGTGCGCGCGCCGAAACGCCACGAACTCTCGGATCGCCTCGACGTGCCAGGAAAACCAGGTGGGCTCGGTATCGTGCTGCCGCGGGTGGAGCTCGAACGCTGGCTCTGGCGGGCGGAGGTGCGCGGCCCGCGCCTCGTCGGCGAGCTCGCCGATGCGCGCGTCGAACCACGCCGGGGTAAAGACCTCCTCGTAAAGCTCGCGCACCCGCTCGTCGATCCGGCCGCCTAGCGTCGCGACGGCGCGTTCGAGCAACCGATTCGAAAAGTGGCCCGTGATCTCACCGCGGTAAGAAAAGTAGTCGTTGGCCACGTAGGGCCCCCCGTGATAGCGCTGGCCGAATGTGAGGTTTTTGTCCCACGGGATCACGCGCCACGCGCGATCGCCGCCGCCGTCGCGGTAAAGCCAGTAGTCGTCGGCGAATGAGTCGTTGTCGTACTGCATGCGCATGATCGCCAGCACATCGACGAGCGCGTCCACGTCGAATCGCCGCTCGAGTCCGTCTAAAAATTCGGCCCCTTCCGGCGTGCCGTAACTCCACTCGACGAGGTCCAAAAGCGCCTCCCAGTCGTGCTCGCCGGCCTCGCCCCGGAAGTCGAACACGGCCCGCAGCGTGGCGAGGCGCTCGTCTCGGCTCTCGCCGAGCGATTCGGGCGGCACCGCGAACACGCTCACGCCCTCGACCCGATTCGTGTGCCGCGAGCGATCGCGAACGAGCGTGTGCTCCCCGCGCGTGCGGCTCAAAAACCAGCGCCTCAGCGCTTCGCGGTCCACGCGCTCGAGGCCGACATAATGGCCCTCGTATGCGCCGTTTAGCCAAAAGTCGGCGAAGAAGGTCGCCGGCGCGGGGAGCCCCAACTCCTCGTACATGGCGAAGCTAAGCGCGGGCCGAATCCCGGTGGGGTCTGACCAAGTTTGATCCAGCACGATCCGGTTTCCGCCGCGCCGGCCCTGCCCGCGGAAGTTGAAATCGGGAAAGCCGGCGACCCGCGGCCTGTCGTCCAGCCTGACGTGGAAGCTCTTGCGCGGATCTCTTCGCTTGGAGTTTCCGCGAAACCGAATCCCGCGCACGCCTTCGAGCGCGGCGGCCGGGCCGTCGGCGTCGCCGAGCCAAAGCC
>SLNH01000159.1 GCA_007133195.1 Nannocystineae bacterium
TCGGGCGCCTCCTCCTCGACTGTCGCTTGCTCGGGCGCCTCCTCCTCGATTGCCGCTTGCTCGGGCGCCTCCTCCTCGATTGTCGCTTGCTCGGGCTCGGCCGGGCTGGAGGTATCTTCGCGCGACGAACAGCCGGCGAGAGCGAGCGCCGGGATTAGCGCGGTCCATGTGATTCGATGCATCGGCGACTCCGGTAGATATTTGCGCGTTCGTTCGGCGGGCGACCGCTCACGACCGCGCCGGAGAAGGTCCCGTTAGTGGCCCAGATCGCGGTAGCGCTCGAGGAGCTCGGTCTGCCGCGTGCGGGCCGGCTGCTGCTGGCCGCCGATGAACAGCGCTTCGAGGTGCGAGCCCAGCTCGAACGGATCGCCGGACCACACCGCGACGTCGGCCCGGTAGCCGGGCGCCAGCTCACCGACGTCGTCTACCCCGTAAATCGCCGCGGGCGCGGTGGTGAGCGCGGCGAGCGCGTCGTCCCAGTCCATCCCGCGGGCGACTGCGTTGCCGGCGCGCTGCCTGAGCGTGCGCGCCGCCGATGCGCGCCCCGCGTTGCTAAACGCCACGGGCACGCCCGCCTCCGCCAAAACGCGCGCCGCGTCGTCGCGCGCGTGGGCGCGTTCGAAGCTCGCCGGCAGGTTGGCGAGCGGATCGAGGATCACCGCCACGCCCGCGTCCGCGAGCTCATCGGCGTGGATCCACGCCTCGGTTGCTCCCGTGATTGCCAGATCGAGGTCGAAGCTCTCGGCGATATCTAAAGCCACGGCGACGTCGGACGCGCGGTGCGCGGTGACAACGAGGGGGACTTCGCCGCCGGCGACCGGCTCCATCGCCTCCAAAGCCAGCCGGCCTGCGGCCAGCTCGCGACTTTGGCCGCGCTCGTAGGCGTCTCGGCGGTCGGCGAGCGCGGCTGCGTCCGTGAGGAGCTCGCGCAGGCGCATGGCGGCAAACCCCCGGCTCCCGTCTCCCGCCTCGAGCGCGCCATCGCCGAGGGCCGCCATCATCGCGGCCGGGGACTGCACGGTCGCGGCGCGCGCGTCGGCTCCCGCTCCGAGGCTCATCCAGGCTGCGGCGCCGGCGACGATCCCGCCCTGGGGCACCGCGACCGCGGAGGTGACCCCGCCGGTGCGCGCCACGGGGATGGCCACCGATCGGGGGTTATAGCCGTCGGTGACGCGGTATGCGGCGTGGATGGCTTCGTCGAGGTCGCTCGAAAACTGGCCTTCGTTCGTCTCCGACACGTCGTTCACCTCGACCATGCCGAGCCGCGAATACGGATCGACGAAGCCGGACGTCACCACACGGCCGTCGCCGTCGATGCGGCGCGCCTCAGGTGGCGCCGCGGCGTCGCCGACTTGCTCGATCACGCCGTCCCTGATGACGACCGTCGCACCCTCGAGCGTCTCGCCAGGGCGCACGTGTACCGTGGCGTCCTCGATGGCGACGACGTCGGCCCCCGCCGTGCCGGCGGCGAAAATGATAAGCGCGAGCGAACCGAGTGACAGGCGAGTCATCGTCGAACCTCCTCGGGGTGGGGGGCGTTCCCGAGCTCGAAGTCGGTGGGGACGCGGCCCTCGTCCCGCTCGTAGGCGAGATCGCCGCCGCGGACGACCACGTCGGCGAGGGCGTAGACGCTGAGCGGATGGTCGCTCCAAATCACGACGTCGGCGCGCTTTCCTTCCTCGAGCGTGCCGGTGACCTCGTGGATACCGAGCGTCCAAGCCGCGTTCGCCGTGATCCACTGCAGCGCTTCGTCGTCGTCGATGGCCATCCCGGCGCGACGCCCGGCGTGTGCGGCCTTGGAGGCCTCCTGGTTGAGCCGCTGGATTCCGATCGGCGAGTCCGAATGGATCACGGCGCGGCCACCGGCCTCGGCGACGAGCGCGGCGTTTTCCTCGATACCGTCGAACGCCTCCATCTTAAAGCCCCACCAGTCGGCCCAGGTGGACACCGCGATGTCGCGCTCGGTGATGGCGTCCCGCACCTTGTAGGCCTCGAGCGCGTGGTGAAAGCTGCGAATCGAAAATCCGGCCTCGTCGGCGATGGTGATCATTTCGGCCAGCTCGTCTGCCCGGTAGCAGTGGATTTGCGCCAGGATGTCGCCGCTCAGCACCCCCGCGATCGTGGCCTTGCCGAGATCGCGATCGGGGGGAGCGGGCGGATCGTCGTTTTCTCCGTCCCCGCCGTCCTCGCTGTTCGCCCACTCGTCGCGCTGGCGCTCGTAGCGCGCCCATTCGGCCCGATATTTGGCTGCCTCGTAAAACGCCTCTCGAAACATCGCGAACTTCGCCATGCGCGTTTGCGGGCCGTCGTCGGCGTGCACACGCTTGGGGTTTTCGCCGCAGGCCATCTTCACCGTGGGCGGCGCGCCGGGAAACCGCACGTCCTCCGAGCTTTGACCGGGCTCGACGGACACGGTGAACCCGCGCCCGCCCACGAGGTTGGCCGATCCGGGGAGAATCAGCGCGGTGGTCACGCCCCCCGCGAGGGCGCGCGGGATCGCCGGATCTTGCGGCCAATAGCCGTACTCGGCGCGGGCGCCCGCGGTGACCGAGTCGGTCATCTCGTTGCCGTCGTGGTGCGCTGGCACCATCGGTTGGCTGTAGACGCCCATGTGGGAGTGGGTGTCGATAAGGCCCGGCGTTACGTAGCGGTCCCGGGCGTCGATCACGTCGGCGCCGTCCGGCCGCTCCGACTCGGCGAGGACGTCGCCCACATAGGTGATCGCGCCACCTTCGAGAACGA
>SLNH01000329.1 GCA_007133195.1 Nannocystineae bacterium
AGCGGAAATTCGGCCACGACGATCGCCCCCTCGTCCCGGAGCGTCACGTCCTGGGAGACCTGGTCCACGATCTCCCGCATGGCTTCGTTTTCGGCCAAAAACTCGCTCCGAAACCGCTCGATTCCCCGCTCCCGGGCGGCCTCGATGAGGCGCCTTACCAAGATGCCGCCGAGGCCCAACCCCTGCATCGCATCGACGACGACGACCGCAGGCTCGGCGACGCTCGGCTCGTCGGGAAGGCGCACGAACCGGGCGACGCCCACGCCCTCCCCCTCCTGTCCGCGGGCATCGACGAGCCCCGCGGCGAGGGCGACGTGATCGTAGCCATCCACCTCGGTGAGGTATGCGAGCTCTTCGTCGGTGAGGCGCTCTTTGGGGGCGAGAAACCGCCGGTACTGCGATTCGCGCGAAAGCCGCGATAGCCCCCGCGAAAGCTCCGCCTTGTCGCTCGGCCGAAGCAGCCTCAGCCGTACCCGCGTGCCGCCGCTGAGGGTGACGTCCTCCTGGTAGTCCTCCCCGTAGGCGAGCGGCCGCGTCACGACGAAAACGTAGCGCACCCGGCGCGCGGGGCGACAGCTGAAAGCGCTCCAGCGCGCAGGCGGCCGCTGGCCAGCCTCAGCCGAGGGCGCTCGGCTGCGGCTGGGCGGCGGCAGCGTCCGGTCGGAACAGCGACGCCAGCGGATCGGCGAGGCCCGGCTGTCCGGCGCCGACCAGGCCGAGGCGCGTGATGCGCGCTCCCTCCGTGAGCTGGTCCGCCGAGCCGGCGAGCCCGAGCGCCTCGGCCACCTCGCTCGGCTTGGCCGAGCCATGGGGGGTGACCGCCACCCGCGCGCGCAAAAGCGCCGGCGCCTCGGGCCAATCGAGCGCCGCACAGAGCCGCGCCGCGTCGCTCTCGGTGATGAGCGAGACCTCGCGGACGAGCGGGCGGACGTCGATCAGGGAATCCTTGCGCCTCACGGGGACCTCGGCAGCGTCCAAAAACTCGGCCGCCGCCGCGGCGAGGCGCTGCTCGTCCCACGGCGCACCGCCCGCGGCCGGCGCGATGGCGAGATCATAGCCCGTCACCGACTTGCCCAGCCCCTTTTCGTCCGCGGCGAGCGCCCACACACCGGTGATCGCCATCCCCTCTGGGGCGTGCTGGTCGAGCCGCGAGGCGATCTCGTCCCGGGACAGCTCGCCCTCCACGAACACATCGACGAGTTCGCCGAGCGCCGACACCCCGAGCGACAGCGCCGGCCCGAACTGCATCTGCGGCTTGGGGTTGAACCCGCGCGTATAGGCGAGCGGCACGCCTGCGCGCCGGCACAGCCTGGCCAGCCCCCGCGCCGTATCGAGGTGGCCGAGGAACGCCGCGCGCCCGGTCTTCGTAAATCGGATCCGGTAGCGCGCGCTGTCGCGCGCCGGAAACGATACCCGCGGCCGGGGGTGGCGGGGTTTCGCGGGCGGCTGGCTCGCCGCCTCGCGCGGCGCGCGCGCGGGCGGCGCCTCGGCGCCAAGGGTCCGCAAAAACGCGAGCCGCTCCTCGCGCATCTGCGTGAGGTCGCAGGCGACGCCGCAGTCGTAGCAAACGAGCCTGCGCTCGTCTGCCTCGGCGTCGCCCAGGTTCGTGTGGTGGATGAGCTGGCCTTTGACCTTCCCGCAGGGCGGCGAGAGCCGATTTTTCAGCGACTTTCGGTACTCGCTCAGCAGAAAGCCGTCTTCGAGGCCCACGTCGATGTGGTCCCACGGCAGGCGGGCCGTGACCGGTCTCGTGTCGAGGTAGGCGTCGGTATCGACCCCTTCCTCGGACAACACCGAGATCCAATTGTCTAGGTCGAAGAGCTCGTCCCAGCCGTCGAAGCGCGCGCCGCGCCGCCACGCGCGCTCGATGGCGCCAGACAGCCGCCGGTCGCCGCGGGCGAGAACGCCCTCCAAAAAGCTGATCCCGCAGTCGTGATACTTGAGCTTGAGCCCGCGCGTCTTGCCCGCTGTGTCGCGGAGCAAGCGCTGCTTGCGGTAGATCTCCTCGGTGGAGTCTTGCGCGCACCACTGAAACGGCGTGTGGGGCTTGGGGACGTGCGAGGACACCGAAACCGTGACTTCGGCCTTCTTGCCCACGTACTGGCGGCCGATCCGCAGCATCCGCTGCCCGGTCTCCACGGTGCCCACCACGTCCTCGTCCTCCTCGGTGGGCAAACCGATCATGAAGTAGAGCTTGAGCCGGTTCCAGCCGCGCTCGAACACGCGATGCGTGGACTGCTCGACGTGCTCCTCGGAGACGTTTTTATTGACCACGTCGCGCATGCGCTGGGTGCCCGCCTCGGGCGCGAAGGTGAGCCCCGTGATCTTCATCGAGGCCATCTCGTCGAGGATGTCTTCGTTTAGGCCGTAGGCGCGGAGCGACGACACGGACAGCGACACCTTCCGCTCGCGCAGCTCCGACATCACGGTCTTGACGAGCGGGGTGATGCACGAATAATCGGCCGTGCTCAGGCTGGTGAGCGAGGTCTCGTCGTAGCCGCCCTGCTCCACGCCGCCGATCACGCTGTCTACGATGGACTCGGGGGAGCGCTCGCGCACCGGGCGATAGATCATGCCGGCCTGGCAAAACCGGCAGCCCTCGGTGCAGCCCCGCGCGATCTCCACGCCGGCGCGATCGAACACCGCCTCGGCGTAGGGGACGGGGCTGTCGGCGGGGAACGGGTAGTCGTCGATGTTTTCCACGACGCCGCGGCGCACCCGCTCGGGCGCCCGCTCATCCCGGGGCCGCCCCACGACCACCATGCCCGTGTGCGGATCGCGTTCGGTTTCGTACAGAGCGGGGACGTAAAGCGGGAACCGGGCGGCCAGCTCGGCGAGTGCATCAAGCCGCTCGCGCCCTTCGCGCCGCATCGCCGACCACGTAAGCAAAAGCTCGGACAGCTCCTCCTCGGCCTCGCCGATGAAAAACGCATCGAAAAACGGCGCCACGGGCTCCGGGTGCGTGGCCGTGGGGCCCCCGCCTAACACCAGGGCGTCGGCGTCTTTGCGATCGGCGGCGCGTATCGGGATCCCGCCGAGATCGAGGAGCGTGAGCACGTTCGTGAACGTGAGCTCGTATTGCAGCGAGATGCCCACCGCGTCGAACGAGGACAGCGGCGATTGGCTCTCCAGCGACACGAGCGGCAGGCCGCGCGCCCGGAGCTCGGACTCCATGTCCACCCACGGCGTAAACGCGCGCTCGGCGGCGATCCGCGGATCGTCGTTTAGGAGCTTGTAGAGGATCTTGGTCCCCATGTGCGACATCCCGATCTCGTAGACGTCGGGAAACGCGAGCGCGATGCGCGCGAGGACCTGTTCGGGATCCTTTTCGACGGCGTTTTCCTCCCCTCCCAGGTAGCGGGCGGGGCGGGAGACTTGGTCGATGAAGTCGGCGTAGATGTGGCGCATGACAGCCCCTGTGCCTAGCCGGCGTCAGGCGCGACTTGAACGCGCGCCAACACGCCGTAGTGATCCGAAGCGCACACGCCCTTTTGTCGCTCGGTGAGGACGACGCGGGCGTCGCGCACGGTGCCGCGGCCGTCTTTGTGCCGCGTGGTGACGAACGCGTAATCGATTCGGCGATCGATGTCGAGCGAGCGCAGCGCGCGGGTCTGCTCGTTTTCCGCCGACCACGTGAGCCCCGGCTCGCTCGGGTGGCAGCGGATCCAGGCGTCTTGGTAGTGGGTGCGCCGGTGGGCGAGCGTGGTGAGTCCGCGCAAAAACCGAATCTCGTCGTGGTCGGGCGTCGCGTTGAAATCGCCGCACAGTAGCTGCGGCGCATCGCTTCGGAGCGCGCGGATCGCGTCGTCGATGGCCACGACCTGGCGCTCGCGCGCGGCGCCGTCGTCGAGCCGGAAATGCAGATGCGTCGTGTGACACCAGATCGATCCCGCCGGGTGCTCGACCCGCGCCGACAGCAAAATCCTGGCCTCCTTGGGGCGCGCGTCGGGGAGGCGGGTGACCCGGTGCTCGGCGATGGGGTGGCGCGAGAGGATGGCGAGCCCCTCCTCGCCAGCGGTGGCCGCCGCTCCCGCCCCCTCCGCGTCCCAGGCGACGGCGACCTCATACACCCGGTGCATGCCGAGGGCGTCGGCGATCTCGTCGGCGGTGGTGCGCCCGCCGCGGCCGCCTTCAACCGGGCGGACCTCCTGCATGCCGATGACGTCGGGCGCGAGCTCGCCTAGCTGCCTCTTGGCCAGATCGAGCCGCGTTTCGAGCGGCGCCTGAACGCCCCAAAAATTGATGGTCACCAGCGTGAGCTCGTCGTTCACGGCGCTCGCTCCTAGTGGTTCACGGCGCTCGCTCCTAGCCGGCCGGCGGGCCGCGGTAGATGCAGCGGGCGTCGCGAGTCTCCGCGATTTCGATCTCGGTGAGGCCGAAAAGGCGGGGCGACAGCCGCTCCCACACCCACCCGCAGAGCAGCTCGCAGGTCGGGTTTTCGAGCCCCGGAACGTCGTTTAGGTGCTTGTGATCGAGCTCGGCCACGAGCGGCGCGACATGGTCGTCGATCTCGGCGAAATCCATGAGCCAGCCGGTTTCGGGATCGACCTCGCCCTCGACGCGGACCACGAGCTTATAGCTGTGGCCGTGCACCCGGTAGCACTTGTGCTCCGGCGGCACCTGGGGAAGCCGGTGAGCGGCCTCGAACTCGTAATCCCGCTCGATAACGCATCGCATGGCCCCACACCCTAGTCGATGCGGGCGCGCCACGCCAACACGACGGCCGCCTGCGCGGACGAGTCGGCGGCTCGGGGACGCGACGCCGCATCCCCTCCGCCGCCCACTCGCCTCCGTTAGCCGCCGCTCTCGATCCGATCGCCACCCGGGCGCAGGGCCTCGATCTGAGGCGAGCCGCCCGCGCGGCGGAGGGCCTCGGCCAGATCGCGCGCGCTCCGAACGGGCTCGCCGTCGACCTCGACCACGATGTCGTGCGCCTGCACGCCCGCCCGCGAAAGGACGCCTCCGGCCTCGGTGACCACGGCCCCGGCCTCGAGCTCGGGATGGGACCAGCCGAGCGACGGGAACGCGGTGAGGACGGTGCTGCCCCCGACCTCGACCACGTCGTCGTAGCGCTCCACGAGATTCCGAAGTCCGTCCATGCTCACGTCGAAGCGTGAAAACACCAGGTACTCGGCGTCTTCGTCCTCGTCCCTCGGCTCGTACTCCTCCCAGTACCAGTCCGTCGGCTGCCCGGGGACGGCCGCGCCGCCTGTCTGCTCGAGGGCCCGGCTCACGGTGGCCCGCCCCTCGCGCCGACGCTCCAGCGCTTCGGCGTAGTCCTGGTCATCAACCTGCGCGTCGCTCACCGCGACGACCGCGTCGCGCCGCGCCGACGCATAAAGCTCGCGGATGTCTCGGAACCTGTCGCCTTCGATTTTCAAGCCCACCTCGTTGGCGAGCTCTTCCTTCGCGGCCCGATTGGCCTCCACGCGCGCCTCTTGCCGGTCGGGCCGGTACTCGGACACCCCGACGCAGACCAGCCGGTTTATCAAGTCCGAGCAGTACGCGGTCCCCGGCGCGCCCGTGGTGATCCAGTCCGGCCGGTGCTCGGTGAGATCCGGCTCCTGCGCGCCGGGATCGCCGGCCGCCCCAGCGGCGACGTCGTCTTCGCCCAGGTAGCGCTCGTAGCCCAGGTAGGCGACGAGGCCGAGCACCGCCAGCGTGCTCACCGACAGGAGCGCCGTCACATAGCCGGGCACGCCCACAGGGGTCTTTTGAGCCTGCGCCGCGGTCGCGGCGGCCACCGCGCGCTCGCGGCGCTGCTGCTGCTGCGCCTCCTTGATGAATTTGCGGAGCTCATTCGTCGCTGTCGGCTGCGGGAGCGCGGGGAGCTGCGACAGCAGGGTCTCGCTCGCGACGCAAGTCGTCTGGGACTTGCAGTCGTCGCACTTCATCTCCGGCGGCGTCGCGAACTTGAGGATCTCGTAGTGCTCGCCCACGTCGATCGCTTTACCGACCGTCGTCGAGCACGTGTTGCACGCGTAGGGCATCGAGAACGACAAGACCTCGACGTCTTCACCGAGGTCTTCCCGCCTCGCGAGGCGCTCGAGGAACGCGGGCGGACAGCCCAAAAGGTAGATCCGTTCCACGAACGGGCCGACCATCGCGATGAGTCCGCGCCACTCGGCCGCTCCGGCGGGATCGATGCCGCCGATCCCGGCCACGTCGATCACGATGGTGCCCTCAAGTCCCTCGGCGATCTTCTCGCGCGGAAACGAGCCGTCGAGGTTGCCGGCGAGCTTGAGATAGGTGCTGCGCGCGTCGACGTGCTTTTCGACCTGAATCCGGCGCGGTGCCTCCGAGACGGAGTAGCCCAGCTTGGATGACAGAAAGGTCGCGACATCGGACGGGATCTCGATCTCGGGTTGCTTGGCGAGGTACGAGAAGAACGTCGCGGGATCCTCGTCGAGGTATTCGGGGTTGCCGCACACCTCGCACGGCTGCTCCGGCGGGCGGTTGTTTCTCACCGCGTCGCGATCGCGATCGACCTGGAACAGGATCTGCCGATCGAGATCGCAAAAGTCGCACCGATAGGGCGCATAAAAGCTGTAAACGAGCCCCTTCCCCGCGAAGTTGGCGACCATGTTGAGCTGGTCCACCACCTTCGGCGTGCATTCGATCAAGTAGATGTTTTTGACGGTCTTCTCGACGGTGCGGATGAAGTCCGACCACTCGCGCAGCCCGAATGACGAAATCCGCGCGATGCTCCCCATGTCGAGGATCAGCGTTTGCGCTTTGATAGCCTGGCTGATCTTCTTCCCATCGAAGCTCTCGTCCACATGTCCGGAGAATCTCAAGCAGACGATTTGATCCTCTGCGAGTTTCTCGATGGTGAGGCTCGCGCTGCCCGTCTGCTGTGGCGTCGCCGTGTCCATGGCTTTTTCGACTACTCCTTACTCGCGAGTGCTCCGGCGTGACCAGCGCCCGTCGGGGCCTTTGCGTAGCCCAGAGGCCGCGCCCGCGGCGGCCCGTGTCGACGAAGCGCATGCCTCGCGATCATGGCCACGATCACACACGAATCTTAGCCAATGCAGGGCAGGCGTGGCAAAATGTTCGTTTTGTAAGTACCATCACTTGCGTCTCACGGTTGTCGGCGCTCCGGGGCCCGCGGACGGTGCGGCCCGCCAAGCGCCGCCCGCGCTGCGCTATCCTCACACCATGACTCCCTCCACACGCGCGATCGGGCTTACAGGTGAATTCCCGAACGCTCGCGTTCGCGCGTGGCTCGTGCGAGAGGGCGAGCGCATCGAGCCCGGGCGAGCGGCGCTCGAGGTGGAGTCCGACAGCGGGGCGGCACAAGCGTCGCTGGCCGGTGAGGGAATCCTCGTTCGGCGCCTCGTCGCCCAAGGTGATCTCATCCCGTCGGGCGGCGCGGTCGCGATCGTCGCCACCGTCGTCGACGACGACGGCGCGGCGAGCGCCTCTGCGCGCGTACGAGCGGCCCCCGACGCGCCGTCGGAGCCGCAAGCCCTGCTCGGCTCGCCGGCCCCCGGAAGTGAGCGCGATTCGGGGACGGCGCTCACGGTGGTCCCGCCGCGAAGGCTCGCCAAGCAGCTCGGCCCCACGCGGCATATCGACCATCCGCTGCCCGAGGAGGCCGAGCGCGCGGCCAGCCGCGTGGCGACCGCGCGCCTCCACCTGCCCTACGGCACGTTTTTCGCCGACGTGGACGCCACGGCGCTGGTTTCGTACTGCGAGCGGCTAAACCACGTGCTCGGGCCGCGAGGTCGCGTTCGCCCGCTCGACCTCGCGCTCAAGGCGACCGGCGTGACGCTGCGTCGGGTGCCGGCGCTAAACGCCACCTACCTCGGCCGCGCGCTCCGTTACTACACCCATATCCGCCTTGGCCTCGCGACGTTTCGCGGCGACGACATCGCGGCGCCGGGCATCGCCGACGTCGATCTCAAGACGCTCGGCGCGCTCGCCGAGGAAGCGCGCGAGCTCGAAGCCCGCGCGCGCCTCGGCGATCTCACCGCTGCGGAGCTTTCGCCGCCCGCGGTCGCGGTGTGCGACGTGGGATCGCTCGGCATCGATCGAGCCGATATTTTGGCCGGCGGCGTGCACACCGCCGTCGTCACGCTCGGGCGCATTCGCAAAGAGCCCGTCGCCCGCGGGGACAGCGTGGCGGTCGGCCGCCGCCTCGCCCTCACCCTCGCCTGCGACGAGCGGGTCGCCCCCGCCCCCACGGCCGCGCGGTTTCTCGGCGAGCTCGTCACCCTGCTCGAGGGGCCCGAGTCGCTCGCGCTCTAGGCGGTAGAGCCCTGCGCGCGCAGCGGGCGCGTGAGCGCTCAGGCACGCCTCTTAGGCCTCGCTGAGCGCCTTGAGCTCGGCGAGGAGGCGGAGCGCTTCCATCGGCGTGGTTTGGTCGGGGTCGATGGCCTCGAGGCGCTCGGCGAGGGCCTCGCCGGCGCGGGCGCGCGCTCCGTCCGCCTCGTCGCCGGCGTCGCCGGCGGCCTTGCCGCGCGCCGCTGAAAACAGTGACAGCTGGCTGCTTTCGCCGAAAGCTTGGCCGCTTTCGAGCTGGCCGAGGATCTGTTTCGCGCGGGCGACCACCGAGCGAGGGAGCCCGGCGAGCCGCGCGACATCGATGCCGTAGCTCCGAGACGAGCCGCCCGCGATCACCCTGCGGAGAAACACGATCTCGCCATCGTTTTCGCGGACCGCGACCGACAGGTTGCGCACGCGGGGGCGAAACTGAGAGAGAGCGCACAGCTCGTGGTAGTGGGTCGCGAACAGAGTGCGCGCGCCGATCGCGTCGTGGAGGTACTCGCTCACCGCCCAGGCGATGGACACCCCGTCGAAGGTGGAGGTGCCGCGCCCCACTTCGTCGAGGATCACGAGCGAGCGCCGGGTCGCGCCGGCGAGGATCGCCGAAGTCTCGCGCATCTCGACCATGAACGTCGATTCGCCGCGGGCCAGATTATCGGCCGCACCCACGCGCGTGAAGATGCGATCGACGAGTCCGATGTGCGCGGCGCGCGCCGGCACGAAGGCGCCCATCTGGGCGAGCAGGACGATGTGCGCCACTTGCCGCATGAAAGTCGACTTCCCGGCCATGTTCGGGCCGGTGATGAGCAAGAGCTGGTCGTCCGACGGATCCATCCGACAGTCGTTCGGGACGAAGCTCCCCTCGGGCACGGCGCGCTCCACGACCGGATGGCGCCCTTCTTCGATGGCGATGGTCTCCCCCTCGTCGACGCGCGGTCGCACGTAGCGGCCGAGCGCCGCGACCTCGGCGAGGCCGGCGCACACATCGACGGAGGCGACCGCCTCGGCCGCCTCCTTGAGCGCCTCGAGCCGGGCGGCGACGCGCCCTGCGAGCTCTCGAAACAGCTCCGCTTCGCGCTCGGCGAGGGTCTCTTGCGCGGCCACGATCTTGGCCTCGAGCCCTGCGAGCTCGTCGGTGATGTAGCGCTCGCCCGTGGCGATCGTCTGCTTTCGCACGTACTCGTCCGGAACGCGCGAGAGCTGGGACTTCGTCACTTCGATGTAGTAGCCGAATACGCGGTTGTACTTGACCTTCAGCGAGGCTATGCCCGTGCGCTCGCGCTCGCGCGCCTCGATGTCCTGCAGCGCCCCGCGCCCGCCGTCTGCGAGCTGGCGGTTTTCATCGACGACGGGGCAGTGGCCGTCGCGGATCACCCCCCCTTCTTTCACCGCCGAGGGCGGCTCGTCGGAAAGCGCCGCCTCGAGCTCGGCCCGCACCTCGGACAGCTGGGAGAGCGCCTCGGGATCGAGGCGAAGCAGCGGCGGGATGTCCACCGGCATCGCCTCGCCCCCGCCGCCCTCGAGCGCCTGTTTCAGCGCGGGGAGTCGGCCCAGCGAGGCCCGAAGTTTGGCCAGATCTCGCGGCGTCGCCGCGCGCAGCGCGACCCGGCCGGCGATCCGCTCGAGGTCGTGGATCCGCTTGAGGAGCTGCCGAACCTGCCCCCGCGCGAGCTCGCGGTCCACGAGGTATTCGATCGCGTCTTGCCGCCGCCGGATCGGGGCGACGTCGGTAAGGGGGTAGTGGAGCCAGCGCCGGAGCGCCCGCCCGCCCGGTGCCGTGCACGTGGCGTCGATGGCCGACAGGAGCGAGCCTTCGCGCCGTCCCTCGATGAAGGTTCTCGACAGCTCGAGGTTGACGATCGCCGCCTCGTCGAGCACCACGGCCTCGTCGGGGCGATAGACCTGAAGCCGCGAAAGGGGGAGCGTCCCGGCCGGCTGCGTGCGCTTGGCATAGGCCGCGGCGCCGGCCGCGGCGCGCGTCATCGCGGCGCAAAGGCCCAGCTCGTCTGGCCCGTCGCCGAGGGCGGCGGACAGCGCCTCGCCGGCGGTCGCTTCGTCGGGCACGGGCGCGTGGGTATAAGCCGCCCGGTAGCGATCGCGGAGCGCATTGGCCAGTGTTTCGGCTCCATCCTCGAGCACCACCTCGCGGGGCTCGGCGCGCGAGAGCTCGGCCACGACGGCGTCCAGGCTGGGCAGCCCGGTGACGCGAAACTCACCGGTGGTCACGTCGAGATGCGCGAGGCCAAAGCGCGTCGCCTCCCCGCCGTCCTCGACGATCGCCGCGACGTACCGCGCGCTCTTCGGGTCGAGGACCTCGTCGTCGAGGACGATGCCCGGGGTGACGATCCGCACGACCTCGCGCTTGACGAGGCCCTTGGCCTGCCGCGGGTCCTCGACCTGCTCGCACAAAACGACTTTGTGTCCGAGCTCGGTGAGCTTGGCGACGTAGCCCCGCGCCGCGTGGTGCGGCACCCCGCACATGGGCACGGCGGCGTCTTTGCCCTTATCGCGACTGGTGAGCGTGAGGTCGAGGAGCTCAGCCACGAGCACCG
>SLNH01000280.1 GCA_007133195.1 Nannocystineae bacterium
CCCGCCGCGCCGGCACCGGCGGCGCCCGCGGGCGACAGCTCCGGCGCCCACGCGTCCGCCCAGGAGCTAAAGCGCCTCAAGCGACGCGTGGAGCAGCTACAGACCGAGCTTCGGCTCTACCGCGGCGGCGGCCAGGTGGCCGAGCGCATGGAGGCCCTCGAGGACGAGGTCTCGGAGCTCAAAGACGAACGAGACAAGCTCAAAAGCCAGCTCAGCGAGCTCCGCGACACGTTGGAGACCGAGAGCGGCGACGCGAAGGTGCGCCGGGCGCGCGACATTCAGCGCCGGGCGGGTGAGCTCGTGTCGTCGCTAAACGATGTGCTGTCCAACCTGCGCATCAACATCATGGCCGCTGAGGGCGAGTTCGAGCAGTTTCACGACTCGCTCCCCAAGGCGTCGTTCGAGCTGATCCGAGAGGCCCTCAAAACCTCGGCTACGGACATGGAAAACGCGCGTGAGATGATGCGCGATTTGCGCTCCCTCGCCGGTGAGTGAGCCGCGCGCACGCCGCTCTGTGGTCTCGAGGCCGCGGGAGCGTTCCGGGATGTGGCGGCGCGGCGGCGAGTGGATGCGCCTGTCCCTGGGCGATGCTAGCGCGTTCGCATGCTGGAAGGCCAAACCGATCCGCGCGCCCGGCGCACCCGAAGCGCCCCCAGTCCGGCCGCGCTCCGCCGACAGTACAGGCTCGAAAAACAGCTAGCAGAGCGGCTCCGCTGCGCCTCCCCCGGCGAGCGCCCGTCGCTTTACGGGGAGGTCTACGACGAGCTATTCGCGCGCGTAAAGCCGCACCTCGAGACCGATGAGCGGGGCGCGAGCGCTAGAATTCAGGCTCAGCTCCGGCTCATGTGGCCCTACCTCGGCCCGGGGCGCGACTTCCTCGAGGTAGGCGCCGGAGACGGCGCGCTCACCAAGGCGGTGGCTCCGCATGTGGGCACCGCCTACGCCTTGGAGGTCTCGAGGGAGATCGCAGCTCACCTGGACGCGGATCCGAGCGTCGAGCTCCTCGTGCCCCGCGGCGGTGAGATTCCGCTCGCCGACGACTCGATCGACTTCGCGTACAGCTATCAGGTGGTCGAGCACCTCCATCCGGACGACGCGCGCGCCCAATTCCGGGAGCTTTCGCGGGTGCTTCGCCCAGGCGGGGCGTTTTTGTGCATCACGCCAAACCGCCTGTCCGGCCCGCACGACATCTCCCGCCACTTCGATCGCGAGGCCACGGGGCTCCACCTTTGCGAGTACACCCTGGGTGAGCTGTCCGAGGCCCTCCGGGAAGCCGGCTTCGCCACGGTGAGCGCGCAGCGCACCGTGCGCGGGCGAGCGGTGACGATTCCGGCGGCGCCCATCGCCGCGTTCGAGCGCGCGCTCGGCCGGCTGCCGTGGCGCGCGCGCGCGCGGATCGCGCGGAGCGATCTCGTAGACCGCGCGCTCGACATCTACGCGCTCGCGCGCATGCCTTGAGCGCGGCCACGGCCACGCTCGGCGAGAGCGCGCACCCGCCGCGCGCGGGACCGGCGCCGGGGCCGAAATCCCAGCTGCCCGCGCAGCGTGGCCGCCCCCCGGCAGCTCACCGCGATGCCGCGATCGCGATGCCGAAATGCGGCGCCACCGCGATGCCGCGATCGCGACGCCGAGTTACAGCGCGATGGCGAAGCCGAGGCTCATCGCGAGGTGAGCGACGGCGAGCACCAAGCTAAGGCGCAGCATTCCCTTGATCTCGACGCGCCGGACCAGGCGGTTGGCGCCCCACAACAGCGCCGCGTTCAACACAAACGGGGCCACGAGCCAGCCGACGAGCGGGATGACGAGCGCGACCACGGGCGAGAGCACCCAGTACAGCCCGGCGTTTAGCGCGACCAGGACGACCGCCAACACCGGCAGCCAGCGTTTTGGCCTGAGCGAGACGCCCTCGAGCCGCCACGCCGCAGCGGCGAGGACGGCGCCAAACACGAGGACCTGAACGCCCAGCTTGATGAGGACACTCTCCATGGTCTCATCCTGCCACGCGGGCTCACCCGCCGCATTCCCTGTCTTTCACGGATAGGCTCGAACCATATGTAGAGCTCCCGGGTGGACGAGTGTAAACGCGGACGGAAAATCCCTGGCCAAATGTAAAAACATCGTTACAATTGTATACGTGAGCCGACAATCGGACGAGATCCCGGCGACTTACGGCTTGACCCCGCGCGCGTCTAGGTGGCTCGCCGGGCTCGGCATGGTCGGCGCCGGTGCGGTGGTGGCGCTGCCGACGAGCACCGCGCTGGGGGGCGATCTCCCCGGCGTCGCGGTCATCGTCATCGTCGGGGCGCTCGCTGTGCTCGCAGGCCACCTTTGGGGGACCTTCGTGGCCTGCGCGGGCAAGCTCATCCTCGCGGGCAAGCTGTGGCCGATCCTCGCGATGCCCCAGTCCCTTTCGCCCACGCCGGCGACCTGGGAAATCGCTATCGCGGCCGGTGCGCTGGTGGCGATCGTCCCGGGCCTCGTCGCCTTCGCGATTACCCTCCCCCACAGCGTAAGCTTTGTCCTCGGCCGCTACGGCGGAAAGGCCCACGCGCTCGGTGTGACGGTGGCGTCGATGTCTGCGCTCGTGTGGCTCGCGGCGCCAGCCGTCGTCCTCGACGGCCCACGGGGGGGCGTGGTTACCCAGCACGCAGAGCGCGCCGCGCTGGCCGGGGACCGCGCGGGCGCCGAAGGCGGCGGCGCCGCCGCGCCGGCTAGCGGCCGCAGCGACGAGGCCC
>SLNH01000475.1 GCA_007133195.1 Nannocystineae bacterium
CCGGGCGCCCGAGCAAGCGCCCGTGAATTGCAGGTTGAGCCATCCTCAAAATCCGGGTTCGAAATGAGCATGGTATCTTCCCAAAGCCCGACGACCCCGTCAATTCGGGGTACGAAGGGGCTGAGCGTGGCCTTCCCTGAAGGAATGTAAGGCGAGGGGACGAGGCCCGTCCCCGGGGCCTTCACACGGCGAATATGAGCTCTCGCGATCGATGACGAGCCCGTCATCGTCCTCGATGTCACAGGTCTCGTTCTCCTCGAACGTCGCCTGGTCGAGCGCGAGGGCGGCTTCGACCCAAGACGCACGTGATCGAGTAGGTCCTGGACGATGTCCAGCCCATCGACGTGGGGCCGCCGTCGTGTTGACTTATGCCGCGCCGACGCGCAAACGCAGCACTCCGTCATCCTCGTCACCGTTCTCACATAGCGGCGTCAAAAGAGCGTCAACGCAAGGTGCGCTGCGCACTCGTGCGGACTCGCCGAGCGATCCCCGCGTTGAGTTTGTCGATCGCGCGTGCAAGGATGGCGCACTTTCCGCGAGCTTTCCGAGCCCGCTGCTCAAACCGCTGCCTGAGAGGTTTTCGATGAGATTAGCCAAATCCGCTCCTGTTCTGCTGGCGCTTTCTGTCACCTTGTACACCGCAGGATGCAGCAGCGACGAGAGCGGGACCGGCGATGATGATAGCGGCGGCGAAAATGGCGGCGACGCATCGGACGACGTTGCGAGCGGAGAAGACGCCGCGACCGGAGAGGTCGTCGAGATCCCTGACGATGTGACAGAGGATATGACCTTTACCGCCGGCACCTATATCGTGCCCCACGACTTTCGGGTCCACGCCACCCTCACCATCGAACCCTGTGTGGTCATCGAGGGCCACAATCGAATTTACGTCGAAAACGGCGGCGTCATCGAGGCTGCGGGCGACGAGGACTGTCCCGTCACCTTTACCTCGTCAGCCGACACGCCGGCCCCCGGCGACTGGCGGTCTTTGGAGATAAAAAGCACGGCCGGGGGCGAAAGTTCGTTCGAGCACGTCGTCTTCGAATACGGCGGCCGCGACGATCACGAGGTGGTCAAGGTCGCCGCGGACGCGTCGTTTCGCGACACGACGATCCGGCACGCCGACGCGTCGGGTATATCGCAGACTGACGGTACGATATCGGAGCTCACCGACATGACCTTCGAATCGCTCGCCGGCCATCCGATGCGCATCGCGATCGACGACATCGATGCAATCGACGGCGTGGCCACGGCCGACGTAGAAAACGAGACGATCTTCGTGGCGGGCAGCACGTTGAGCGAGCCCGCGACTTGGGCGCCCCAGAGCATCCCCTATGAGCTCTTCGGATCCTCGACGAATTTTCACATCGAGGACGAGCTGACCATCCAAGCGGGGACAACGGTTCTGATCAGCACCGGCAACGTCCGCGGCTTTATCCAGGACGGCGGCTCGCTACAGGTTGAAGGCACGGAAGACGCCCCGGTCGTGATCGAGAGCGTGGAAGAGACGCCGGCGCCGGGAGACTGGAGAAACCTGCGTTTTTACGACAGCGCCGAACCTAGCTCGTTTCGGTGGACGACCATCCGCCACGGCGGCTCGTCGTCTCAAGGCGGCGCTCTTTACGCCGAAGCGGAGGTCGAGCTCGAAAACGTCACGTTCGAGGAAAATGATGGATGTGACGTCCGCGATGCGGGCGAGTTCGTCACCGCCGACGACAGCAGCTCCTACCGCCCCTGCTGAGCGCCGGGACAGCCGCCATGAACGCGCCCCTGCGGGCGCGAAACCCGAACATGAGGAGAGCTATGATGAAGCCGACTATTTTGTTTACGGCGGCAGCGGCGCTTGTGCTGAGCGCGGGCTGCAGCGACGACTCGAGTGAGGGGGACGAGGGCGCCGGTGAGGAATCCGCGGACGAAGGTGCCGCGGACAGAGAGCCAGAGAGCGCGTCGGATCCTGGGGACGGCGGCCATGCGTCGGTTGTGGCAAGCGGGGCGGTCGACGGAGAGTTTGAGGGATACGCGACCTTCACCCAGGCCAGCCTGGATAACGGCAGCTTCAGCCTGGGCCTCACCGATAACTCGGCCTTTGGCGTGGACCTCAGCCTCATGGTCGACGATGGCCGGGTGCCCGAACCAGGGACCTATGACGTGATCGGCGAGTTCAGCGGCTTTAGCGACGAGAAGTTTTCCGTCACCTTCAGCGATTTCGAGGAGGGCGGGATGATCGATCCGGACGAGTACGGATCGTCGGGCGAAGGAAGTGTCGAGCTCGTGGAGACGAGCCAGGACGCGGTCTCTGGGCACTTCGAGGTCGAGCTCGTCGAGCACCGCGGTGATTCCGAGGTCGTACTCGAGGTGAAGGGCGAGTTCGACGCGGCCAAGGTCGCGGGGGGCGACTCCCTTTAACGCCGCTCGCGTGGCGCTACCACGCTTTTCGGCCCCGGGCGCATGGGGCGCCCGCCGGTCAGCACAGCGCGGGGTCGCGCGGCTCCCGTGGCAGCGTGATCTCGGCGCTGAAAGTAATCTCGTCGCCGTCACCGCCGGTGTCGGAGCCTTCGATGACGACTCGATCGCCCTCGCGTTCGATGGTGAGGAAGCGCTCTGGCCATGCTTGGCTGAGGCCGTTCGTACGTTCGAACCAATCTTTCAGGAGAAAACGACTTGTTCAAGACAGCTCAACGAATGAGCCTGCCCGCGATGATCGGTGCGCTGGCGCTCTTCATCACCATCCTCGGTTGTGACGACGGCGGTGATAATGGCAATGGCGGCGAGGACAACCCGGAGGCCTTCGCGACGGCGACCTGGGACGGCGAGGAGCTCGAATTCGATCGTACCCGGTGTTTTGCTGGAGGCGCGGGGACACTTCATACCCTCGAGGCCACCGGCGAGGATCATGCACTGGTCTTGCTCTACGAACTAGACCCCCATGACGGAGATCCCGAGGACGACGTCGATCTCAGCGATCCCTCGCTGCGGGTGATGGTCCACGGAGGAGCCACGGATGGATCGGATGCGCGCTACGACTACCTCGACGGGGGACTCGACGCGGAACCTGGCTATGGCCGCTTTGATGACGATCAATTCGTCGAGATTTCCGGAACCGCCGAGGCAACCCTGGAGTCGAGCTACGAGGCGGATCTAGAGAGTGCGACCCTCGAATTTCACGTCGGCTGTTGATCTGCACGGGGCCGCTAAACGAGTCCCGAGGCCCGCTTGGCGATCACGGCGGGGCCTACTTAGAGGTAGGCGTAGGCCCGCTGATAGGACGTCCGTCTCGCCGGCCGAGCCAGGGTAAGCTCGGCGCCGCCGCCCGCGGGTGAGCGGCGGCGCCTGCGGCGCTAGCGGACCTCGATCTGGCCGATGCTCGGCTCGGGAGACACGATCGCGCCGTCGATTTCGGAGAAGTTGCCGCTGGACGTGTTGATGCGGATGCGGCCAGCGCCGCCGCCGCCGCCGCCGCCGTGAAAGGGAGGCTCGTCGGACTCGCAGTTGCCGGCCGCGTTACCGCCGTCCTCTGCATCGCGCGTCCCGGCACCGCCAAGGCCGCCCCCTCCGCCATCGCTCGACGCGCAGCCCGCGGCTCGTTGGGAATCGATCCGACCATCGTCGGAGGACGAGGTGACGTCACCCCGACATCCGCCGCCTCCGCCGTTCGCCGCGACCGCAGTGCCGGATCCCGTCACGGCGACGGTGGGCGCCTCAAAGAGGATCCCGCCGCCTGCGCCGCCGCCCCGGGCCGACGTGCCGCCCTCGCCGCCCGCATCGACCGCACCTCCGTTTTCCACCGTGATGCTTGTGCGGCTTACCAGCTGAACCGCCCCGCCGCCCGAGGTCGATGTGCTCGCCCCGCCGCCGCGGAGCGGCACGAGCTCCGTGTTTCCGACCACGCCGCCGCCGCTCGTGCCCGAGGCGTCCCCGGCATCCCCGCCCTCACCTCCCGCTGTGCCAAAGCCCCCGCCGCCGAGCGCCGGACACGAAGGACCGAGGTCGGGGTCGCCCACGCAGGTGGTGGGACAAAACAGCCCGTCGGGGAGCTCGGCGGCGTCTCCGTCGGGCCCGGATCCCGAGCTGCCGACGCGCAGATGCCCCTCGACCGAGATATCGCCGTCGGAGACGAAGGCCACGGCCGGCTCCCCTTGCACCTCGACTTCTCCTGACACCGCGAGCGAGCCGACCATAAACACCCGAACCTCGACGCCGTCGGCGGGCGCGGCGACCGCGGCGCTTTCGACGGTAACCTGGTCGCCGTCTACGACGACGATCCCCTGTTCCGTATCGACGGTGGAGCCCTCCGTGAGCTCGAGGTGGGGCTCGCCTTCCGCGCCGTCTAAGTGCTCGCCGAGAGCGTTCGACGGCTCGATATCGCTGCAGCGCGTTTCATCTTGGCAACCGAGCGCACAGTCGCGCGCGTCGATCAGCCCGTCCTCCCCGCAATGAAGCTCGGCGCCGTCTTTGCAGGAGACGCTGCCAGGGGCGCAGTCATCGCACCGAGTCTCGTCGGCGTGGCACTCGCTTTCGCAACTTTGCCGCTCCTCGGACGCGCCGTCGTCGCCGCACGTCACGACCTCTCCGGCCTCGCAGTCCAGAATTTCGTCTGGCTCACAACTGAGCCCGGCGGAACCGTCCGGATCAGGGGCCGCGTCTGGAGCCGCGGCCGCGTCGGGAGCCGCGGCCGCATCCGGTTCCTCGGTGGAGCCATCGGCCTCGCCGCCGCTCGCGTCGGGATCGCTGGTAACGCTCCCGCAGGCAAGGAGCATACAGGCCATCAATGCATAAAGAACCCGCACTCCTCGCGCTCGTGCCGTAGCACCTGAAGGGAACACGTCGTCACGCGCAGCTTTCACGGGCGGAGAGTTCTCGTTGGGATTGAGACATGAGATGGAGCCCGGACGAGCGTTCGTCCTCGAAACGAAATGCAAGGATACCTCCGTGGAAAAGTGGGACGGCGGAGCCAAGCTGGCACGACGGGCATCAAGAGAGCGTCAAAGGCTGGACGAGCATGGAGCGCGGCGTCCGCGAGCCGGCGAGGGAAGGCGCCGGCGATGTTGCCGCCGTAGACGATCCCGGGCGCTGGTGGGCCGAACAGCGAATCTTGTGAGGTATGTTCAATGCGCGTCGCGCCCCGGGCGAATGGGGCGCCCGCCGGTCAGCACAGCGCGGGGTCGCGCGGCTCGCTTGGCAGCGTGATCTCGGCGCTGAAGGTAACCTCGTCGCCGTCACCGCCGGTGTCGGAGCCTTCGATGACGACTCGATCGCCCTCGCGCTCGATGTAGGGGAAGCGCTCGTCGTCTTCGTATACCCGGGATCCGGCGACGTTTATCGCGCCGATGCTGACGCCGGGCGCGATCTCGGAGGTCTGGATCTCGTGAATCGTCTTGCCTTCCTCCTCGAGGATCATCGCATTGAGGATCCATTCGCCCTCCTCGTCGATCCCCATGATCTGAAGCTTACGCAAGGCTTCGGAACCTGCGAGCTCATCGTTCTCGCACCAGTGCGCCTCGGCGATCTCGGCGACCTCACCCTCGATCCTTAGCTCCCCGCCACTCGCCTCTTCGGCGGGCTCCCCAGCCTCGTCGCTCGCCTCGTCCGCGGCCGTGGCCTCATCAGTTTGCTCGCCCGGCCCCTCGTCAGAAGCGCCTTGTGCGGACTCCGCGTCGTCATCATCACAGGCGGCGACGACGAGCGCCGCGGCTATCAGAATTCCCAAAAATCGCAGCATAATGACTCAGCTTTCTCGACGGCTATCGCCGTAATTGGTTTTAGGAGCTGGCTCGTGAGGTCGCCGACGTTGTTGGGCGCCGGCGGCGCTTTGTCGCGTTACTCGGCCACCTGCGCGGGGACGCTCTCCCACTCGAAGCCCACCGAGATGCCGGTGTACTCCGCCGGGTCGGCTTCGCCTGTGTTCAGGTCGGCGAGATCCTGAAGCTCACCGGGAAGGAACGGGCAGATCTCGTCGGGGATGTCGTCGCCGGCGAGGACGGCGCAAAGCCCCTCGCCCTCGTCCTCACAAGCATGCTCGCTTTGGCAAGCGTTCGGGGCCCACTCGCCGTCCTCCTGCGCAAAGACGTCATCGTCTTCGAGGCCCAGGCACTCGCACTGATCGGAGGCCAAAAACTCGTTGAACATCTCGAAGGTTTCGTCGACCAGGAAATAGCCGGAAAACGTGCCGTCCTCGTAGCTCGCCGATCCGTCTTCGATGGTGCCGCTCGCCTGCACCTCCACATCATGGGTAACGAACGGAAGCGCGGCGTCGCCCACCGGCAAGAGCAGGGTGACCGTATCGGCGCTCGCCTCGAGCTCACCATTGTCGAGGTCGGCGGCAAAGGACAGGCGCGGCTCGCCGTCGTCGCCAAACGACAGGTCGTCGATCGTAAACACGCCGTCGCCCTGGGCGGCGCTGTCGCCGTCGGTATCCTCGGCGAAGGCGCCGCGGAGCGCGTTCAAGGTGAAACTGCCGCTATCGCCATCCAGATCGACGTGCTCGCCGAGCAAGGTCAAAACGCCCTCCTCGATCTGCTCGTCGATCACCGACTGGAACTGGAATCCCTGCTCCTCGAGGGCATCGACGAGCTCGGCGTAGGCGTTGTCGACTTGATCCTCGTCCTCCTCGATATTGGGCCGAGAGATCTCCCCGAAGTCTCGGCAACACGTGGCGACGTCGTCCTCGATGGCCGGGATGCCGATCTCGGTGAGGTACGTAAACAGGCCCTCGTCCTCGGTGTCGCCGCCGTCTACGTCCAGAGCCCCGTCGTCGTCGCTGCCGCCGCAGCCGGGGGCGACGACGAGCGCGAAGGAAAGTAAAATGGAAGCGTTCAAAAATCGAACTGTAGCCATGGCGCGCCGATTCTATCCCGCCGCGGGAGTTTGTGAAGAACACCCGCGGCATCTCCGCTCTCGAAATGCCGGCCGCCCGTTCTCCCCGCCGGCGCCGACTCGGCGGGCGACAGCGACGAATGCGGAGCGGGCGATGTGCCCCTCGCGGAGGGGCGGGGTGAGTCGCCGAGGGGAATCAGCCGGCGCGGATCGCGTGGGTCTCGAGGATGTCGTCTCGCGACAACCAGGTGCGCACGCTTCGGCCGAGAAGCGGGATCTGTACGGCGAGGCGCTTGTGGCCGCCGGGCTCGGACACGAGCGCCCCGCGGACGCCGCGGAGCGGACCGTGGCACACGAGCACCTCGGCGCCGCGGACGAGGTGGTCCTCGGCGTGAAGCTCGCGCTCGGAGCGAAGCAGCTGCTTTAAGCTTTCGATTTCGCTCTCCGAAACGTGGCGGGCGATGTCGGGGTGCCCGGGAGTGCGCCCCACGAGGTCATAAACCTGCCGGACCCGAAGGATCTCGACCCGGCGAGCGGCGGTGAGTCCCGTGCGCAAGAAGAGATAGCCGGGGAACAGGGCGAGCGTCATGCGCTGGACGCGGTCGCTCCACAGGCGCCGCTCGCACCGAGTGGGTAAGAATACCTCGAATCCGCGCTGGGATAGGCCCGTGGCGGCGGCGCGCTCTTGGCGCGCGTGCACGGCGAGCGCGTACCACCGCTCGCTCGCCTGCGCCTTGTCTGCCCTGGCGTGGGACGCGATATCGTGCTGGCTATCCACCCGTAGGCCCCCCGTATGCCCAGGTCCGCTCCACACTCTTCCGTAGCCTCTGTGATCGCGCGCTCCCGGTCAAGCCCCGCGCGCCGCGTGGTGTGGGCTACCGCGGCGCGATCTGGGGCAGTTTTTTGGCCATCCACGCCCATCCGGACCGGCGAGGCACAGGGCCGAGCCGACCCGGTGCCGAACCTCCTTCGCCTTGGCGGCATCTCGCGCATGGTCCTCGGCGCCAGCGGGGGCGTCTGCGGCGTGCGGCGGCGCCGCAGCGACCCTCGCCCATCGCTTAACCCGCCAATCGCCTCCAACCCACGAGATTTCGGGCATTTCGGCATCACTGACGCCCGGCCCAGTGTGGCGCTAAAGACATAGGGCACCCCAGCTGGCCCGGTCGCGGCTGCCTGGCCGTGCCAGCGGCCGCGCGCGCCCTGGGCGCGGGCTAGGGCCCCCTCCCTCGCCGGGTGTAAGACTGGACCGACGATGACGGCACCCGAACCCACACCACCTAGCCAGGAAGCCGATGGCGGCGACGTGATCGTTCCGAGGCGGTGGAGAAAACTACTCGAGCTAGCCGGCTTGGCTGTCGTCGTGGGCGGGGTCGGGCTCGGTTTCATCTTCGTTGTGGCCGGCGAGACGGACCCGCGGTTTCGCCCGCACCCGCTCGTCGTTCAGGGGGTAGGCTGGATGCTGGTCGTGGCTTCCGGACCGATCCTCTTTGAAGCGCTGCGCGGCTGTCTCGACCCTCGTCCGGGCTTCGCCGTGGGGCGGGATGGGTTCGCGATTCGGAGGCCGTGGCTCGTGGTCGGAAAGGTGCCGTGGAGCCAAGTGCTCCACCTCACCCCCATCGAAATGAACAAGCGGCGCTACTTGGCGGTGTACGTGCGCGAGCCGGAGAGGTTACTTCGCCGCGGAACACCGCTTCAGCGCCTGCTCCTGAAATCGCTCTACCGCGCGCACGGTACACCGCTCGTTTTCTCGGTGTACGCCCTGCAAATCGAGTTTTCCCGCATGGAGTCGCTGCTGCGAACGGCTTGTGCCCGCTGGCAACGAGAGCCCGATCCTTTGGCACAGGCTCCGCCCAAGCCGGATTCCGAGCCTCGGTGGCTGCGGTAGCCACCGGGCGGTCGCCTCACCGGCCATGGCGACGAGCCGCAGCGTCAGCAGGCTCGCGCCGTAGTGTGCGGTCGAGCGCACACGGCCGGATCGCGTGTACGATCGAGAGGCGAACGCGCTAGCCGCTACATGCGAGCGCGCGGTGGGGCGCGTCGCCCGTCGCTAGCATGCTCATCGGCAAAACCGGATCGTCCCGAGCTCGTAGGGTTCGGGATGCTCCGGGTGCCACTCTGGGAAGATGGGCCCATGCATCTCGTCGTCGCCGAATGCTTTGGGATCGTAGGACCAGTACGCCGCTGCGGGGCTGGCCTTTACGATGACGGCCGCGATGCCGAAGGTCGAAGACCACGCGAAGCGCTCGCAACTGTCATCGAGCTCGAGAGTGATCGTGCCCTCGCTCACTTCGTAGGTTCCACTTTCGGCGGGATCGACCTTTAGAGCGGGCTTATAGCCGAGCTCCTCACAAGTCGGGTTTCCCTCGACGATGACACCGCCCTCGGACGGCGGTCCGTGATCGCCGTTGCCGTTGCCGTTCCCGTTGCCGTTGTCGCCGTTTCCGTTTCCGTTTCCGTTTCCGTTTCCGTTTCCGTTTCCGTTCCCGTTTCCGTTTCCGTTGTCGCCGTTGCCGTTCCCGTTGTCGCCGTTCCCGTTATCGCCGTCGCCGTTCCCGTTCCCGTTGCCGTTTCCGTTCCCGTTGCCGTTCCCGTTGCCGTTTCCGTTCCCGTTGCCGTTGCCGTTCCCGTTGCCGTTGCCGTTCCCGTTGCCGTTTCCGTTCTCGCCGTTCCCGTTGTCGCCGTTGCCGTTGCCGTTTCCGTTGTCGCCGTTCCCGTTATCGCCGTTGCCGTTGCCGCCGGGACCACCTGCGTCGCTTCCGTTCGATAGATCGGCATCCGGAGATATGCCGTCATCGCTTCCGGTGCAGCCCACAAGAGCGATTGCGATGCCGAGACAGAACCCACAAACTGGTTTGCTAATGCGGCGAATGCTGTGCTTGGACATACATTCAAAGCTGTAACTGAGTACCTGAGGCGCCAGGAGAATACGGGCTTAGAGCTCATGCCCTAAGCTTTAGCGACGCCTGCGCCCGAGCCTCGTGGAGTCACTTACTGGAATGCGTCGACCTCCGGAAGACGTGCAGGTCTTTGGGGTTGGCGAGCCCTCGTATCCCGCGCAGCGGAGGCTGGTCATCATCGCCACCGCACGCCGCCGCTACTCATCACGGTGGGTACGAGGAGCACGCAGGCAACGTCTTGTGTACGCGGCTGTCGGGTCGGGGGCGCTCTGTTCGCTCCAGGGAAGCGATGAGTCCCCTCGGTCTACAGATCGCGCACCTCGTTCGATGTTTCTCAGCGGTCCATTGCCCTATAGTGGGCGCGATGCGGTTTTCCTATCAGCTCCCCGCTCCCGCCATCGCTTTGGGTCTCGCTCTCGTCGGAGTACTCGCCCACCCCGGATCCGCCCGCGCCACCTACTCCATCGCGGCGACTGACGAGGCCAGCGAGCAGGTCGGCGGCGCTGCCATCACCTGCCTCGGCGACGGTGGAACGGTGGCCTTGGTCTATGGCTCCGCCGTCGGCCAGGGCGTCGTCGCGGCGCAGGCGCGCGTCGATGACGAGCGCCGCGGCCGAGAGCGGGCCGTCCTGCGTCTCGGGGAGGGCGTCGCCCCCGACGACATCATCGCCGAGATCACCGATACCGCCTTCGATTTCTTCGCTAACGAGCGCCAGTATGGCGTTGTCGATCTCTCGGGCCGCAGCGCCGGCTTCACCGGTCGCAGCACGAACCCATACGCCAGCGACCGGCAGGGCAGTACGGGCGCCTTCAATTATTCGGTCCAGGGCAACTTGCTCACCAGCGAGGCCGTGATCACGCAGAGTGAGGAGGGCTTTCGCGACGGCGGCTGCGACCTCGCCGATCGGCTGATCCGCGGCCTCGAGGCAGGCGCGGAGGGAGGCGAAGGCGACAACCGGTGCACGGACGACGGCCACCCGGGCAACACGGCGTTTTTGCAGGTGGACCGTCCGGGTGAGCCGGCGGGATCGTTTTTGCAGATCGAGGTCGTGAGCGTATCCGGCCGCGATGCGCTTCCG
>SLNH01000441.1 GCA_007133195.1 Nannocystineae bacterium
ATTCTTCTGCAAGTAAGCCCCCGGAGCACCGCGAAGCTCCGGGGGCAGATTTTTGTCCGGAAGGGCCGTCGAACCCTCGCCTCCAGCCCCCGGAGCACCATCGAAACTCCCCCCCGGCCTCGTGATTTCGAGCGCCGGGGATGACGCCGGCACCGTGTGGTGTTGGGGCATAAATCCAGCCGGCCAGCTCGGCACCGGCGCGGACGGCGATGACCTCGAGGACAGCCCCGAACCCGTCATCGTCCACCCCGGCCCCTAGAAAGGCGAAGGGTTTGAAGTCCGGCTAAAAAAGGTGAAGTAGTAAGCGCTCTAAGGCGCGAGGAGGGAGTGCGTTGGAGCAGGTCGCCATGTTACGTGGCGGCGAATTTTCGGGACGCCCAGCCGCGTTCCGTCCTGAAGTCATGGCTGGGGCTGCTCGCGCTCGCGCAGCGCTCGGGACAGGAGGGCGTCGATGCAGGCGCTGTAGTCGGGGGGCTTGCCACTCCACATCGGCATGTTGGTGTCGGGGTCGATGTGGAGGCCGCGGTCGGCATGGGCCTCGAACAGGGTGGCTTGGCAGACGTTTTTGGGTTTGCCGGCGTAGGGGACGGGGCGGCCTTTGGGATCGAAAAACGCAAAGCCGGTCGCGGTGGGCTCGATGTAAAAGCCCACCTCGTGGAGGAGCCTATGATGGGCGCGGCACAGTAAGACGAGGTTTTCCAGCTTGGTTTTGCCGCCATCGGCCCAGTGGACGATGTGATGGGCGTCCACGAAGCGGTGGTTCGAGCAGCCGGGGAATGCGCAGCCGCTGTCGCGGAGCATGAGCGCCCGGCGCATCGCCGGCGAGACCCTGCGTGTTTTGCGGCCGACATCGAGGGGCGTGCCTCGCTCGTCGGTCGTGATCTTTACAGCCCCGGCGTCGCACGCCAGTCGGCGGGACGTCTCCGCGGGGATGGGCGTATCGCCGATCGTCGGGATATCGCGCGTCGACTTGCCCGGCGCGGCTTGGTCGTTGGCGCCGCCCAGGTCACGCTGCGGTTCCGTGGGAACGCGCGCCGGGCTCGAAAGGGCCTCCCGAGGCGCCGTGACCACGAGCTCGACCGGGGCCCGCTCGGGTGCGTCGCCGCGCAGGTAGGTCTCCGCGACGTGGGCGAGCCCATCGGCGCGAGAAAGTGCCGCGCCCCGTCCCTTCGTTTCTGCGGAAACGCGCTCGGCCGCCGTGTCGATGGCTTTGCAGATCCGCGCTGACTCCTCGGCCGTGACGACGGCGGTGATCCGCACCATTCCGTCGTCGGTGGCGCGCGCGGTGACCTGCCGGCGGTCGTCGGCGGCGGGGGCGCCGTGTTTGCTCTCGGTCCGCGTCACGGCCCGATACAGGCGGCAGATTTTTTCGAGCTCGGCGCCGGTGGCGTGCCGCGCCATGTCGAGGAGCGCCTCCTCGGTGTCCGGCGTCGCCACGCGCGTCATCGCCCGCACTTTACAATAGCTCAGCTCGCCGCGTGCGAGCGCGCCATCGATGGCGGGCAAGGTGGCGAGCGCCCGGGCGACGCGGACCTTCTCCCGCGCCACGCCGGGCGAAAGCCCGATACGCCACGACAGCCAGTGCGCACAGCTCAGGGCTCCTTGCGCATACCAGCCGCCCGCCTCATCGAATTCGCGTATCTGCGCGAGGAGGCGATGGGTGGCCGCATCGACATGCGCCGCGCTTTCGGCGATCGCCTCGCCGAGGGCATCGATCGTCTCTGGGGGCGCGCTGCCTGGAGCGCGCCTGTCCCGATCCGGGCGCTCGCTGTCCCCGGTCCGCGGCTCGGCGGCTCTCCCCAGTGGCGCCTCGACCTCGTGACAACCTCCCGAAGGCGTGTCCGTGAGATGACTCCGCGCAGCCGCATTTTCGCCTAACCAACTCGATTTCCCGCCAAACATGCGAGCACCCTACCATTGGGGTTTACGGGCTTTATGAAACGGCTCCTGCGCTACAAACCAACCGAGCGTCGCGAAAAACAGCGCCCGAGCCGAAAATGCGGCTTGGCGCGAAGGTGGCGCGCGCCTGCGGCCTATTCCGTCACGGACCACGGATCTCGCTTCGCTGCCGTCGCCAAAGCGTCAAGTGTAAACATTGTTCAGGCGCATTTTTCAGCCCGTGATCGAGTGAGCGACGCGTCGCCCGAGGGCGGCGATCGTCACACGACGTTCCCGCGGAAACGGAGCACGGGTGCAGACCCGCCTCGAGCGCGGATGCTCGGATCTCGATGCCGTCCCACTTGCGCTCGGATACCTGTCTTCGTTCAGCCTTCTCGAACGTACCCCCTGCCTTTCCAGTCCGCGATCGAGTGAGCAACCCATCGCTCGAGCGCGGCGATCGTCACATGACGTTTCCGCGGAAACGGAGCACGGGTGAAGATCCGCCTCGAGCGGGATGGGCGAATCGAGTGTCCGGACCAGGGACTTCGATCCGGTCGAGCTTGTTCTCGGGCCCCTCGAACGGCTGGGTGAGCTTTCGCTCGCGCCTCCGCCCGCGCGCCGCGGGCTACGTGATGGTGTCGACGATTCCTGCGTCCACGATGCGTCGATCCTGCGTTACCAGGCGCGCTCCGAACACGCGCGCGGTCGAGATCAGGATTCGGTCAGCGGGATCGCGGTGAAGGTGGTCGGGCAGGGCGGCGAGGTCTGCCGCGACGGCGGGCGTGATGCCCACGCGCTGAACGAGCGGAGGCGCCGTCGCGTGTTCGAGCCAGTCGCGGAG
>SLNH01000005.1 GCA_007133195.1 Nannocystineae bacterium
ACCAAGGTCGAGCTCGAGCGCCGCGTCGACGCCCTTCCGGACCAGGAGCAGCAGGCGCTGAGACTCCGCCGCGAGGTCGAGGTGGCGACCGAGCTCTACACGAACCTGCTCAACACGGCGCAGGAGCTGCGCGTGGCGCAAGCGGGCGTCACCGGCAACGTGCGGGTGGTGGACGACGCCGTACGCCCCGAGTCGCCGGTGGGGCCGAGGCGCCTGCACATCGCGACGCTCGCTACCTCGCTCGGGCTGCTCCTCGGCGTCGGCTTCGTGTTCGGCAAAAACGCGCTGCGGCGCGCCGTGCAAGACCCCGACGCCGTGGAACGTGCGCTCGGCGTTCCCGTCGCCAGCGTGATTCCCCACAGCGCGATCGAGCGGCGAAACATCCGGCGCGCCGGGCGGCGCGGCGAGCGGCTCCCCCTCCTCGCCGCCGACCACCCCCAGGATCTCGCCATCGAGGGGCTGAGGAGCCTGCGCACGAGCCTCCAGGTTACGCTCCTCGGGACAAGCGCGAACGCGGTCGCCGTCACCAGCCCGCACCCGTCCAGCGGAAAGTCGTTCGTGTGTCTGAACGCGGGCTACGTGTTCGCCGAGGCGGGCAAGCGCGTGCTCGTCATCGACGCCGACTTGCGACGCGGCTACCTGCACGAATACGCGGAGGGAGGGCGCGCGCCCGGGCTCGCCGAGGTGCTCGCGGACGAGATCGACGCAGCCAACGCCGTGCGGTCGTTCGGTGTCCCGGCGACGGGAGGCGACGAGCACGCGGCGGGCGCCCTCGATGTGCTCACGAGCGGCGCCCTGCCGCCGAACCCCTCCGAGCTGCTGGCGGGCCGCCGGTTCCGTGAGCTCCTCGAGGAGTTCGGCGCGCGCTACGACCTCGTGATCGTCGATACACCGCCCATCTTGGCGGTCACAGACGCGGCGGTGGTGGGGGCGCGCGCGGCGGCGACGCTGATGCTCGTGCGTGCCGAGCGAACGAGCATGCGCGAGATCGAGGCGGCGCTGAGCAAGCTGCAAAAAAGCGAGGTGCGCGTGGCGGGGCTTGTCTTCAATGATTTGGGCGCGGACGGCGGGGCGGCGGGGAGCTACTACTACCGCTACGAGTACGCCACCCTGGGGCGAAAGTAAGCGACGCGCTACGCGGCGACGCGGCGGCGCGATGAAAGCCGCGCCAGGCCGAAAAGCGCGCCGAAGACCACCAGCGCCGAGGGGAGGGCCCCCGCCGGGCCGAGCTGGCAACCGTAGACCACGGGCGCCTCGCTCCCCTCGGCCTCGTCGCCCGGCGGGTAATCGGCGCTGCCGTGATCCGGGTCGTCGCCGTCGCCCCCGCCCCCGTCACCATCCGCGCGCGGGACGACCTCGGCCTCGATTCGAACGACGGGGCCAAACCGCTGGCCCTCGTGCTCGATCTGAAAGCTCTCCTCATAGACCACGGGCTCGGTCACCTCCGGGGCGCGGATCGAAAACGCGAACGTGCCAACGTCGCCGGGCTGGGCGCCTTCGGCCACGGGGGCGGCGCGATCGCCTCCGGTCCACGTGAGTTCGTCGTAAAACTCGGACTCGCGGCCGGCCGGTGCCGTGGCGAGCATCGTCGCGTCGGCCGTCCACGCAAAAACACCAGCATTCTCGAACCGGACCTCGACGGGCGCCGCCTGTCCCGCCACGAGCTGGGTCGGCACGTCGCGCGCCACCTCCTTCGCCGCCAGCTGCTGGCGGGCGTCGACAACCGACGAGCCGGGGTAGTAGTGCGTCACGATCTCGTCGAAGCTCCGGCCGCTTGTCGCCCAGCGCTGGCTGCCCCATTGGCAGGTGCCGCGGCCGTGGCCGAACACCGTCTCGCCGCTGCACACGGAATCGGTGACGCCAAACTCCGTGGGATCGCCGTTTTCAGCCGAGTATTCGGCCAAGATCAGCTCGCCCGCCTCATCGACCACGTAAAGCCCCTCGGTGGCTAGGACGGCCTCGTCGGTTCGAGGATGATAATCTTCCTCATAAACCTGGGTGGACGTCGTATCGTCGACGTGGGCGCAGTCGTAGCGACCCCCGCTCTCCACGAGAAACGCCGCGTAGGTGCGGATCGCGACCGCGCCGGCTTTGAGCGACTCCTCGTGCCAGGAGGGGATCCACTCGTGGGGCAAGACGCCGCGCACGTACTCCTCGAAGGGGATCTCGTCCACGCGACCCGAGCACGAGGAAGACGACCCGTCGAGGCTGCGGCGCCACACGAGGATCGTCTCGGGCGGCTCGAACGGCGCGTCGGTGCGCGGCGCGACGCCCGCGCTCCGCGCTTCGGCGAGCGACAGCGGCGACGGGTCGGAGGTCTCTGCCGCGCGTTGCAGCTCGATGGCCTCGTGCCTCACGTCGCCCGACAGATCATCACCTTGCGGGGCGCCCGTCCGCAGTCGCTCGGTGAGCTCATCATCCCAGCGTTCGCGCTCCGCCGCCGGACTGTGCGCCAAAGCCGCCCCTGCGGACGCGGCGACGGCGAGGGGGGCGGCTGCTGAAACAATCAGGGGGCGGCATCGCATCGATCCTGGCTAGAGCACGCGCAGTGCCAGGCTCACCGCTTTACTAAGCCACCGAAATCGCGAACCCAAGGGTGCGCACGGGTGTGCACACATGGGGGGTGTGGCCCCAGGGTGGGTGGGGAGCACACCAGCAGCGGCGCACGTACGTAGGGCGGCCGCTGGCGCCAGTACCGCCTCGCGGGCGCCAACCTCGCAG
>SLNH01000367.1 GCA_007133195.1 Nannocystineae bacterium
GGCCTCGAGGCCGACGCGGCCGTGTCCGTGACCGACCTCGTGGTTTTTGGGCGCGGCCCGCTGGACGCGGAGCTTACGCTCGACGCCGGACGAGAGGTCGACCTGAACGCCGGGCTCCGCCACGAGGGAACGCCGCTTTTCGTCATCGAGGGCAGCGCTCCGCACAGCGGGGCCGATCTCCTGGCCGCCCTCCGCGCCGAAAATCCAGACGAGGCGCTTTCTGCGCAGCTCGAAGGCGCGCCCATCCGCGCGCGCGCCGAGCTGCCGCGCCAAGACATCTCCGCCTACCAACCGATCTCGCCCGCGCTCGCGGATCTCCCCGGCAAGCTCGGCGGCCACATCGAGCTCGAGGGCGACCCGACCGCGCCCCGCGTCACCGGGGCGCTCGCCTACGACGACTTCGAGACCGCGAGCGGCCGACACGGGTCGGCGTCTTTGCAAATCGAGGCCGCACAGACCATCGCCGCGACCGCGACCGCGGGCCCGGCCTCAGGCGCCGCCGGGGCTGATTCGCCGCTCGTCATCTCGGCCGAGCTCCCCCGGGACGGGCTCGCCGACTACCTCGAGGCCCGGGCGTGCTGGGAGGAGGGTCGGCAGCGCTGCGGCGACGCGAAGCTCCCCATCACGGCGGACGCTCGCGCCGACCGGGTCGATGTGCGCGACCTCGCGCCGGCGTTCGCCATGGCGGCGGCGCCTGAGGGCGTGCGGGGCGGCGTGCGGGGCGAGCTGTCGTGGGAGCTCGACGCGCAGGTCCTGCTCGATCCGCGCGCGCGCGCAGCTGGCGAGGCGCGCGCCCCACTGTCCCCCGACAGCCGCCTGCGCGGGACGCTCAGCTTCGACGACGGCGCGATGCCCCTGCCGGGGACGAAGCGGCGTTACGAAGACGTGACCCTGAGGGTGCGCCACGACGAGCGCGGGGTGGACATCGAGGAGATCTCGCTTCGCGAATCCGACCGCGATGCGGAGGCGCGCGAGCTCGAAATTCGCGCCCACCTCGGCCTCGACGAGTTCCGCCCCGCCGAGGTAGACGCCGAGCTCACCGCACGAGACTGGCTGGTTTTCGGGACCGACGACTTCGGCCCGCCCGACGCGCCGCGCGGCGTCCTCACCGCAGACATCGGCGTGCGCGGCGATGTGAGCGGGCCCGACCGGCGGATCGACGTCGACGTCGCCGAGCTCGAGCTCCTCGCGCCGGAGCGCTTCGAAGCCGCGCACTACCCCGAGGTGACCCACCGCGGCGACGTCATCTTCATGGACGAGGGCGGCGAGCCCGGGCGCCTCCCCGTCGCCGACGTGCCTCCGCCGCCGGACGAAACGCCGGCCGAGCCGCCCCCGGGGGGTGACGAGGCCCCCGCCACCAGCCTCGATCTCAGGGTGGCGATCGCCGAAGGCGCGCGGATCATGATCGCGCCGCTCGATCTGTTCGCGTCGGGCGACATCGAAGTCACCGCCCGCGGCCCGGAGCGCGACATTGGCGGCGGGCTCGACATCGAAGACGGCGCGCTCACCATCGGCGGCGCGGCGCACGACTACCGGCGCGGCAACATCTACCTCGACGCCGAGTGCCCAGACGGGTGCATGGACATCCACTTCGGCCACCGGCCGAGCGACCCGGTGCTGCGCGAGTTTTCGCGGCAAAGCGGCGGCGAGGAGGTCGAGGTCCACCTCGGCGGGCCGCTCAGCGATCCCGATACGAGCCTATCCGGCGCGGGCAGCCCGGGCAGCCTGTTCGACCTGCTAAGCGTCCACAACACCGGCCGCCAGCGTTACCTCGCCGCGCCCGATCGCCCTGCGTCGTTCACCGCGCAACACCCGCAGCACACGAACCTCTTGATGCTCACCTACCTCGGGGTGAACGTCCCGCATCTTTTGTTCTTCGACAAGTCCGCCGCCTGGTCCGATCCCTACGCGGGGCGCGGCACCGAGAGCTACGGGCGAATCCAAAACTACGAGGGCGAAGGTTACAGCGAAGACGGCGACGTCCGCGTGCGCGCCCGCGCGCGTCCGCGTCGCCCGGGGGCGAGCGAGCACGAGCTCAGCGTCGATTACCTGTTCCGCAACACCCCGCGCGCGGCGTTCGGCGTGGGCCTCAGCGCCGGCGATCGCCTGGGCGGCGGACCAGGGCTATTTTTCGAGTGGTCGAGCGACGACTGAGCCAGCGCTTGCGGCCGCGCCGGACGGAGCCGCTAATCGGGCGTTACGCGGCTCAGTGCCCGGCGCCGTCCGGGGGTTCGAGGACGAACAGAAAGTCGTGCTGGTCCTCGGCGATGAGCGCGGACACGGCGCCTTCGCCGGTGTCGATGACCGGCCGCACCGACACCGCCTCGAAGTCCCCGCGACGCTCGATGCGGCTCACCACGGCCGTGTCGTGGCAGTGCCCGTTGCCGGCGAGAATTACGACGCGCCTGTCGTCGCCTGACGCCAAAAATTCGGCTGCAGTGTCGGCCATCGTCTCATCCCAGATGACCTGCGCGGCATAGAGTCGATCGTCGGCGCCGAGGCTGTCGAGCTCGGTCAGCTCGTCCGGCGAAACCAGCGCGTCGCCGGCGCCGATGGCCAAGTCGCCCTCGTTCGCCGCCGCGTCGTCTGGAGCCGGGCTGGCCCCGTTTTTGTAATCGCCCTCGGTCTCGCCGTGGCCGTGGTCGTGGCCGCCGTGGCCGTGGTCGCCTTCGGCGTGTGGGTGCTCGCCGTCCCCGTGACCGCGCTCGCTCTCGCCGTGGTGTTCGCCGTCGCCCGGGTCGCTGGGCTCGTCGTCGCTGGGCTCGTCGTCGCTGGGACGGGGGTGCTGATCGCCGAGCGCGTCCATCACGTCCCAAAACCACGCGTGGTGCTCCGCGTCGCCGAGATCGAGCGTCGGAATCGCCTCTCGCTCCGAGGGGGAAAGCGCCTCGAAGCCCTCGCGCGACACCTTCCTCACGAGCTCGCGCCGCGCGTTTAGCGCGAGGATTCGCGCCCCGCCCTCGCGGGCCGCCTCCACCATCGGGCGGTAAAGGCCATAGTCATAGCCCCAGCGCTCGTCCCACCCGGTTCGTTCCAGCATCGCCTCCTCGCCGATACGCCCTTTGACGTAGTCGTCGAGCACGCCTTGAAACGGGCGCTGGAACATCTCCATGCCGAGCGCCGCCTCGCCGTCGTCCTCGGGATCGATGAGCCCGCGGACGACCTCGAGCTGCGCCCAGTGGTGGTGGGGGTTGTCGTGCCGCTCGCCCAGGCACACGGCGCTCGCGCCGCCCACCTCGGCCAAAAATTCGTCCCACGAAAGCTCGGCGCCGCCCGGCACCGCCAGGATGCGATACGGCATGGCCGCCGCTTCGAGTTCCTCACCCGGCTCGTCCTGCGCCTCCGGCCCCTCGGGCGCCGGCGCGCGCGCGCAGGCGTGAAGGAGGGAAAGCGCGAACGCCGCGCCTGTGACGAATGTCGAAACGTGCCGCATCGTGATTCTCCACCCTGTGCGCCGGGCGGCCTGCCGCGCGGCGGCCGCCGCCCGCCCTCCAGATCGGGCCGTGCCGCGCGAGCGCTCAGTCCTCGGGGCTCACGTCGGACTCCACCTCAGACCGCAGCTTGAGGCGAAGCCCACCGCCGTCGAGCGAGACCGTCCCCACGCCTTTCGAAAACGGCTCGCCGAAGTACGACATGTCCTCGCTCGCCCCGCCGGGGAGGTGCTCGGCGAACGCCGACAGCCGGTCGTAATCCGCGGCCACGGTGAGGAACGGGGATTCCTCGGGCCGGCGGTCTAACGCGGACTCGGCCGCCGCGCGGCCCGCGTCGCCGGCGGCGAGCGCCACCGCAGCGTCCGAGAGCGCGTACGTCCACCCGAGATCGACCGGGATTTCGCTCGCGATGCCTTCGGGGAGCGCCCGGAACGTGCCATCTACGCTCAGCTCGAGATCGCCCAGCTCGGGCAAAAATGGCTGCGCGAGCTCGAAAAGCTGCATGGGCGCTTCGATGCCGGCCACGGCATAGCCCTCGCCGCTGAAGGTGGCCAGGTCGATGCTCTCGATCCAAAACAGCCCGCCGCTAACCATCGCGAAGTGGGGCGCGACCGGGCCGCCGACCAGCTCGGCGAGCTCTGTTCCGCCTTCTTGGAGATCGAGGCTATCGCAGGCGGCGCCCACCTCCGCCATGGTCTCGCCGGCCCACTCGAGGAGGCGCGCCCCGCCTTCCACGTCCACCGCGGCACCCAGGGCAAACAGCGGCACCTCGTCGAAGTCGTCCACCACGCCAGGCACGCTCGCGCGCGCGGCTTCGAACAGCTCGGTGAGCTCGTCGGACAGCTCTAGCCTGGCGACCCCCGTCACCCGATCGTCGTCCATCTCGGTGTAACCGGCGGTCAGCGTAGGCGCGTGACCGAGCGCCGCGAGCGTTGCTTCGGCGCACCCCGCCGGCACATCGGGCGGGCCGCCCAGCATGTCTGCCGAAACCTCGCCCTGCACGCCGCCCCGTTGGCCGACGAGAAGCTCCCCGAGCGCCACGACATCGAGCATCCCGAACCAGCCGTCCAAAAATCCTTCGGCGCCGGCGCGCGCGCGAATGTCGGCTTCGCTCATGACGTCCCCGACCTCGCGCGCGCCGACGAGCACCTCGAACGCCGCCTCGGCGGCCGACTCGGGTCCGAAACTCACGACGAGCTCATCGCCCAAGATCGCGGCGCCGAACGACCACGGCTGGTCGTCGTCAAACCAATACACCTCGTGCCCTGCGACGTCGCGGACGGGCAACGTCACGTCAGCCTGATCTTCGATGGTGGACAACGCACCGCGGAGCGCGTCGGCGTCGGCGAGCTCGACGCGGCCGACCGGCACGAGCCCGAGTCCGTAAAGGACGACCGACGCGCCCGGCGCCATACCGAGCGCCTCCACCCCGTCCTCCTCGACGAGGCCGAAAAGCGCGCCGTGCAGGGCAGAAAACGCGCCGTCTGACTCGGCGGCTGCCTCGGCGCCCAGCTCGGCGAGCGCGTCGAGTCCCGAGGTGCTCCCCTCCGTAAACGGGTGGTTCATGTCGTCGAGCGCCTCGGGCCACGCGTCCAGCGAAGCCAACAGGTAGGGCGTATCGGCGGGAACCGCCTCGAACATGGGCGGGGGCTCGGGAGCCGGCTCGGCGGCGCGACTGGGGTCGGCCTCGACCGCCGTCGTCTCGCGCGGCTTTTGCGAACAGCCGGCAAGCGTCATCGCGGCCGCGGCCGTGGCGAAGGCCGTCGCCCCCGCGATCACTTTGTCGTTTCGCATAGCTACTCCTTCGTTCCGCCCGCCGGCGGGCGCGATCTCCGCCACGCGTGGCGATGAGCGGGCCGGGGCCGCGCGGGCTACGGCCTGAACTTTCGCTCGTCCGAGCCGCGCACCGGCACCTCGAGCCGGCGCGCCACGGCGGCCTGCTCGTCCTCACTGAGCTTCTTGACGTACACCCCGGCGGCCTCGATGGCGCGAGCGCCGAAAAAGCCTTCGGACACGGCGTATTCGACCTCGATGACCATGAACGGGTCGTCGCCGATCCAAAGCAGCTCGTGCTTGCGCGGGATGCCCACCCACGAGCTCAGCGTGAACTTTTCGCGGCTTCCGTCGTCGTTCAGGACGACGAGCGTGATTCGATCGGTAGCGGTCATGGGTTCAGGACAGCCCGAGGAGCTCGAGCGCCTCGGGATCGGGGGGTCTCACGATAATATGATCGACCTTGCGCGCGTAGATGATTTCGGCCACCGCGGTATAGGCGGCCTTCCCGAACGCGCGGACGGAGGCGGCGTTTTCGTGGCCGATCAGCGCCCAGGATTTGTAGATGTCGCGCTGCCGAAGCTCCGCCGCGAGAAACTCTAGCATCGCGGGCGCCACATTGCGCCCCCGGGCGTGCGGCCCCACGTAGACATCGTGAATATACGCCGAGGTAGGACCGAGCTCGAGGGTCCTTCCGAGCTCGGGCACGCGGACTGACCCGCGCGCACACCAGCCGATCCCGGCGGGACGCCCCCCCATGCGGGCGAGCACCGCGAGATCGCCTCGCTCCCAGATCTCCTGAACGTAGCTCTCGTCGAGATCGAGTCGGCTCACGAGGTCGGCGCGCTCGTCGTCGCTAAGCGCGTCGAACTCGTCTTTCGAAAACAGCCCGATTTCGAGCCCGCTCGGCGGCTCCACGCCGCGGGTCCAAAGCTCGCCGCGATACAGGTGGAGCCGCCGGTAGCCGGTGACCCGCTCGGCCGCCGAGGTGATCGTGGTCCACGCGGCGCGGGCCGCCGCCCCCGGGGCGTCGCGGGCGGCGTCGACGCTGCGCCTGACGGCGCTGTAGGTGCGCGCGAGGGTGGCCGCGCGCGAGCTCGAAAACACGCGCAGGTTGAGCGGCCGCTGTCGCGTCGATGGCAGCGCGGGCAAAGGGTATTCGCCCGCGCCGATGACCACGTCGAGGCCGACCTTCCCCCGCACGGCCGCGTCTCTGGCCACGGACGAGAGCAGCCGCGCCGCGGCCCCGCCGCCGGTGTGTAGCGGATCGACCGCAATGGCGATCACCACGCATCGATCGCCGTCCTCCATGGCGAGCGCCATCGCCATCGCCGCGCCGTGGTCGTCGTTTAGGCGGAAAAACCGGGCGCGGTCTTCTTTGCCCAGCGCGGAGGTCACGCCCTCGAGAAGCTGGGTCGCCGCCGCGTCGGCGAGCGGGCTCGCCTCCTCGCGATCGCCCCACTCGAGGCGCGACAGGCGCCGGAGCGAGGCAAGCCCCTCGCGGAGCGCTGCCACATCCCCCGAGGAGATGCGGACGTGGTCGTCGGGCTGGATGTCGGTCGTAAGGTCGCTCTCCCCGGCGCGCAGGGCGAGCCGAAACGCGCCGGCCGTTTCGTGAGACTCCACGTGATGGCCGAGCCCAGACAGTCGGCTCGCGAAGAACGCTCGCCCGCGCGACGGCTCCTGCAGCGGCTCGAGGTCGAGCACGTCCCAGTGGTCGGCGAAGGCGTGGAGCTCTTGGGCGAGGAGCGTGCCGGCCTGCTCCTCGTAACCGGGCGCGACCAGAAAATCGAGCGCCGGCGGGCGCGGCCCGGCATCGCCGAGCAGGCGGATCTCGCTTGCGCGCAGGCCGGGTCCCAGGCGCGCGCGGCGGCGATAAAGCGGCGCCAGGCACACGAGGTCACCCTCGTCGCGACCGACGTAGACCTGCAGCTCGGCGTCAAGCAGGCCGTGGTAAGCGTCCCACCACGGCAAAAGCCACTCCGGGCCTCGAAAATGCGAGCCGGGATCGCGCTGCGCGAGCGCGCGCCAGGCGTCGCGAAGGTCGCGGAGCGCAGCCGGGTTGTCGATGACGAAAAACTCCACCGCCATGGGGATGACGACCCTACATCATGCGAGACCGCGGTTCAGCCGATGTGCCTAAGGAGATCGCCCGCGGTCCGGATATCGGCGATCGGGTGACCGATCGCCCCGCCCGAGCCCAGCGCCTCCAGACGCGGCGCTCCCGACACTTCTACGAAAGCGGCGGTCGGCGCAGGATCGCCGCGAAGAAGCCGTCAGTGCCGTGGCGATGGGGCAAAAGCTCGAGATACTCCCCGGCCCGATCGGTGACCGGGTCGGCGCGCTCGCGCCCCCAGATCGACTTGGGCAAAACCAGTTCGAGCTCCGGGTGCGCCGCGCGCAGCTCGCGCACCACGCCGCGGTTTTCGGCGTCCAAGAGCGTGCAGGTAGCGTACACGAGGCGCCCTCCGGGCCTCACCAGCGCGAGCGCGCGCTCGCAAAGCCGCCGCTGAAGCGCCGGCAGGCGGTGCTCCGCTTCGTCCTGACTGAGGCGCCACCGCGCCTCGGGGTTTCGCCGAAATGCGCCCACCCCGGTACACGGCGCGTCCACGATCACGCGATCGCACCGGCCCTCGAGCCGGGCGAGCGGCGGCGGAAACCCGGCGCTCGTGTCGGTATCCACTTCCACGGCCTGGACGTTCGTCGCGCCGGCTCGCCGGGCGCGACGGCGGAGCTCGGTGAGCTTTTTGTGGTCGATGTCGGCGGCCACGATGCGACCCCGACTTTGGGACAGCGCGGCGAGGGCCAGCGTCTTGCCCCCGGCCCCGGCGCAGTAGTCGACGATGAGGGGCTTGGGCGGGGGCGCCGCGAGCTCGGCCACGAGCTGACTGCCCTCGTCTTGCACCTCGAAATGTCCCTCGCGAAACCCCGGGAGGGAGAACAGGTTGGTGCGGGTGGACACCACCACGGCGGCCTCGGCGAGGCGGCCCCGGTGGGCTTCGATCCCGTGCTGCGACAGCGACTCGATCACCTCGTCGGGCGTGGCGCGCAGGCTGTTGACGCGAAGCGCCATCGGCGCGCGCTCGGCCAGGCTCGCCGCCAGCGGTTCGGCCTCCGTATCCCACTCGCGGACGAGCCTGTGCGCGAGCCAGTCGGGCAGCGAGTGGCGGCGCGCGATCCGCTCGGCTGGATCGCGGATCGCCGCGAGCGCCCGGTCGGCGCCGGCCACGCGGCCCCAGTCTACGCCCGGTCGATGACGCGCTGCTTCGTCCGGGGTGAGCCCCGCCTCGAGGATCAGGTAGGCGAGCAGGCGGTCGTAGTCCGGGGACGGCGATGCGGCCCGCGCGCCGCCGGCGGCGAGGGCCTCGTCTATGCGGCGAGCGTGGCGGATCATGCCGTAGAGCGTCTCGGCCACGAAGCGACGCTCCCGCCCTCCGAGCTTTCGTTTTCGGAACTCGGCTGCCAGCCTGTCTGAGGCGAAGCCCCAGTCGATCCGGGTTCGTTGCCAGAGTTCCAGAGTCAGTGTACCAAGGGGGCCAAGCGCGGCGGCTTGGCGGGTACGATCGCTTGCGTCCGATTCGTGCGCGGTGGTCATAAATAAATGGCGATTCGCCCCGGCAAAGGACCGGCGGCCGCGTGGCCCCATAACGTAAGCCTTCACGACCGATTTCGAGGTTCCGTATTCCTATGGCAAACGACGCTGACGTCAAGCGAAACCCAAAGGCAGTCAAGCAAGAATCAGAGGAGGCGGAGGGCGACGGCGAGTCCCGATCGCTCAAGTCGCGCGGAAACCTCTTCGAGATCGCCACGAGCCAGTTCGAGCGCGCGCTCGACGCCGTGGGGATCGACAAGGAGGTCCGCTCCATCCTCGCGCAGCCGAAAAACGAGCTCATCATCAACTTCCCGGTCCGCCTCGACGACGGGAAGTACCACATGTTCAAGGGCTACCGCGTCCAGCACAACAACCTGCTCGGGCCGTTCAAGGGCGGGATGCGCTACCACCAGGAGGCGAACCTCGACGAGATGAAGGCGCTCGCCGCGTGGATGACGTACAAGACCGCGCTGCACGACATCCCGTTCGGCGGCGCGAAGGGCGGCGTCAAGGCCGACCCCCACGCCTACTCGCGCGGCGAGCTCGAGCGCATCACCCGGCGGTTTACGCACGCGCTCGGCAACAACATCGGACCCGAGTGGGACATCCCCGCGCCCGACGTCGGCACGAACGAGCAGACGATGGTGTGGATGATGGACACTTACATGAACATCGTCGGGCAGAGCGAGAAGAACTCCGTGCGCCGCATCGTCACCGGCAAGAGCGTCACGAGCGCCGGCTCCTACGGGCGCCGGGAGGCCACCGGCATGGGGCTCGTGCACTGCATCAGCGAGTGGGCGCACGAGCGAAACTTCCCGCTCGACGGCGTGCAGTTCATCGTCCAAGGCTTCGGCAACGTCGGCTCGTACGCCGCCAAGCTCCTCACCAAGATGGGCGCCGTCCTCGTCGGCACCGGTGACTATCGCGGCTATATTTCGAACCCGGAGGGGATAAACCCCCACAAGCTACAAGAGCACGTGGCGCGGTCGGGCTCGGTCGCCGACTACCGCGGCGCCAAAGCGATCAGCCGCGAGGAGTTTTTCAGCCTCGAGGGCGACATCTTCATCCCCGCGGCCCTCGAGCTCGAGATCGGCGAGCCGGAGGCCAAGGCGCTGCGCTGCAAGGTCGTCGCAGAGGGCGCAAACGGCCCCACCTACCCCGCCGCCGAGAAAATTCTCCTCGACCGCGGCATCGACGTGATCCCCGACGTTCTCGCAAACTCCGGCGGCGTCGTCGTCTCCTACTACGAGTGGCTGCAAAACAAGCGCTCGGAGCGCTGGGACCAAAGCGACGTCCACCAGCGCCTCGACCGGCGCATGCGGCGCACCTTCGCGAACGTGAGGCAATACGCCGCCGCGCGCCGGCTCGACTGGCGCACCGCGTGCTACGGCCTCGCGCTCGAGCGGCTCGAGCAGAGCTACATGGAGCGCGGCATCTTCCCGTAGCGTCGAGGCACGAGAGTGCCCGCGCAAGGAAGAATCATTACGCCTGGGTCGAGGCACTAGTCGCCGGCGGGCAGCGCGCGCAGGTACGCGCGTGCGCGCTCGCGGGTTTCATCGAGCGCGAGCGCCGCCATGAACAGCCTGCGAGCGAGCGCCGGCTGGCCCCGCGCCGAGGCGAGCTCACCGAGCCGCGTCATGGCGTCTGCGAACGCGCGGGCGCCCTCGGGATCGCGAGCGCTCGCCCGGGCGCGACGAATGAGCTCGTCTGCCTCCCGGTCGAGGTCGCCGCCGCCCTCCCCGGCGGCGACCAGGAGCGCGAACGGGGCCGCACCGAAGGCGCGCACGTCGTAACCGAGCGGCGGAGCCTGCGGACCGAGCTCCCACACCACGTCGCCCTCGGCGTCGGCCACGACCTTTTCGACGGGGCGACGGCCTGCGTCCTCGTCTCCCAGACCGAAACC
>SLNH01000053.1 GCA_007133195.1 Nannocystineae bacterium
CTCGGAGTAGCCGCTGCGGGACACTTCAAGAGCCCGACAGGACCGCGCGACGGGAATCGTAGCCCTCTCCGCGTGAACCAGCTCGTAGCGAGCTACTTCACTTCCTTGGCGAAGTGGGCCGAAGCTTTTTTTAACACGGTGTTCTCCTGCTCCAGCTCGCGCAGCCGGCGGCGCAACCGCTCCACCTCTTCGCGCTCGCTCTCGGACCGGGCGCCGCCGTTCTCGAGCTCGTCACCATACTTCCGCTGCCAGCGGTAGAGCTGGCTCGCCTCCACACCCACCTCCTGGGCGACCTCCTCGACGGTCTTCGTGCCGCGCGCCTGCATCACGCGCACGGCGTCCCTCTTGAACGCCTCGCTATACTGCTTTCTCTTCTGCTTCCTTCCCATGGTGGACCTCCAGTGGACCGCAGTCCGGCTAGGGGTGTCCACCAAAACGGGGCAAGCTCAGCTCGCGAGCTGCGATAGGGCGCCCCTGCGTGCGAGCGGCCTCAAAAGTGAGCCGGCAGCTGCGACGGTCCTCTCGCTACGGGAAGCGCCCCGGCCCCTGCGCTTGGGGGCAAAACGCCTGAAAAGGCAACTGCCAAAACGCCGCCGGCACGTTTTGTCAGTTTCGCTAATAAGTCCTGTGATTTCGTCTGGTGGGATCCTAGGTGCACAGGCCGCAGTCGTTTTGCCTACGCGCGACCGAGGACGGCAGCGAGTACCGCACCGGTGACGATTGCTCCTTCCACGCCTTCGAGTTCGACCGCTGCGAGTCCGCAGTGTTAGAATAACTCATCCCGCGACCGACCAACCCTTCGATAGGAGTAAGAAAAATCTCTATGCCCCGCCGCTACATAGACTATAGTTTGGTCGTCGTTACGGGCGTTGCGCTCGGCTGCGGCGAAGTGCGCGACGCCAACCCAGACGGCGGCGCCCCCCCGGACGCCCACCCAGACACCGACGCCGGCGGCGCCTCCGATGCCGCTACGCGGCCGCAGGCCTCGGCGGCGCATTCCACCATTTCCGGCGAGGAGGGCGTGGTCGCCGACGGTGACGCTACGGCCGAGATCGAGATCGAGCTCCTCGACGACGCAGGGGAACCCGTCCCCGGAATCGTGCCGGAGTTTAGCGCCTCGGGCGAGGGCAATACCTACGAGACGTGTAGCGAGTCCGACGCGTCGGGCACATCCACCTGCGAGATGAGCACCACCGAGGGAGGCGAGAAGCTTCTCGAGATCACAGAGCCCGTTTCGGTGAGCGGAGACGCGATCACCTTCCTATTCGAGTGCGTCGATGAGGCCGGCGTCGAGTTCGGGGGTGGCGAAGGGGATGCCGACGATCCCTACCGCCTCTGCGTACCGGAGCATCTCCAAGGGATCGCCCACGGGACCGCGTATCTGGACAGCTCCTTCGTGGTCGCCCGCGATATCGACATGCAGGAGATCGCAAACTTCGTCCCCATCGGCAACACCAGCGATCGCTTCGTGGGTGAGCTCGACGGACAGGGCTTCACGATCAGCAATCTGACGATCGACCGGCCCAGCACGGACGACGTCGGGCTGTTCGGGGCTACCGGTGAAGACGCCGTGATCGAAAACGTCGTTCTCGTCGACATTGATGTTAGCGGGAACCAACAGGTCGGTGGGCTGGCGGGATCATCTCGCGGCCTCATCTCCGACTCCGCGGTCACGGGCGTCATCGAGGGAGCCGAGTCGGAGATCCGTACAGGTGGCTTGGCCGGTCTTGTGACCGGCGGAGGAGAGGTCGAGCGCTGCTTCGCAGACGGTACGGTCTCCGGGGGTGAGTTCGTAGGTGGGCTCGTCGGCCATCAGGGGTCGAGCATTGTTCGCGACTCGTATTCCACGGCCGAGGTAAGCGGCGAGGACCGCGTGGGCGGGCTCACGGGGACCATGTCGGGCAGTGGCGAGCAGGAGATCTACAACTCCTACGCTGCCGGGCCGGTAGCCGGAGATGAGGAGCGGGTGGGCGCTCTCGTGGGGCGATCTCTCGCGGGGACGACCGTGGAAGCGTCCTACTGGGATGAGGACACGGCCACGGTGACCGAGAGCGCAGAAGGCGACCCGCTCGATACGGAGTCCTTCGACAGCGAGGAGCCCTTTGACTGGGACTTCGACGACGTTTGGACCATCGGCGAGGCGCCGGACGGGGTGACCCGGCCGATCCTGCAGTGGCAGGAATAGCCGCGGGGTTCCCCCCCGGCGGGCGCCCGCTCACCACTCGTCGGGCACCGTATCAGCAGGCCGCGCTCAGAGCGCGGCTGGGTGATCCTCTCGATCGAGCTCATGCGACAGCTACTCGAGCGGCACGCCGATGCGCTCGCAGACGGCGCGATCGCGACCGTCCGCGGAGCCCGCATCCGCCTTGCTCGCCCCCACGAGTAGCGACGCCTAAGCTCTCCACCTCAGCCGACCTTGCTGCCAACCTGAGGCGACCGCCGATCGTGAAAAGCTTGGGCTCGGAGCACGACGTCCGCGCGTCCGGGTCCTGACGACAGCGAGACGAGGGATCAGCCTGTCGCCTCGAAGGCTTCGTGAAAGCGAAGGGTGCCAGAAGGCTTGGCGGATCCAATGGGTTCCTGTGCGCTAAGGTTGGCCGGAGCCTCCGCTCGCGGCGTCGTGGTCTCAGCTCAGCTTTTGCGCGAGTTGATCGGCCCGCTTGTGGACGGGGTTCAGGAGAGCGTCCGGCTGCGGGC
>SLNH01000452.1 GCA_007133195.1 Nannocystineae bacterium
AGCCGGCGCGTCGTCGGGGTGGTGGTGAATGTCATTGATAATTTTTTGAAGGGCGACGTCGCGCATCGGACGAAGTGGACGGCCGATAGCATCGGGCCGCTTCGGGATCTTTTGGATAAGGCGCGCGAGGCGGGGCGGGCGGTCCTGCTTTGTGCGGATCACGGTCACGTGCCGGCAGATCGGCTGGTGGCGGCGGGGCCGGCGCGAAAAGACGGCGCGAGGTGGCGGACGTGGGAGTCGCCGGAGGATCCGGTCGCCGAGTGGGAAGTGGCGCTGCCGGCGGATAAAGAGGGGGTGTGGGCGCCGCGCGGGGGGCATGGCGTGGTGCTGTGCGCAGATGATGCGCATCAGTACGGGGGCGTATCGCACGCCGGCGAGCACGGCGGGGCGACGCTCTCGGAAGTGGTTTCGCCCTGCGTTTTGATCGGCTGCGAGGACGGGCTGGATACGGAGCACGATGCGGCGCTGGGGGTGCGGCCGGTGGCGGCGCCCGCGTGGTGGCATTTCGACGTGGGGGGTGAGGGGCGCGCAGCGGCGCCTTTGGAGGTGAAAAAGCCGCGGAAGAGGCGGGCGTCGAAGCCGCAGCTTTCGCTTTTGCCCGAGGAGAGGCCAGCCGCCGAGCCGGAGGCGGCGAGGGCGCCGGCGAGGGCGGCGCAGGCGGAGGCTGCGGAGGAAAGCGCGGGCGCTTCGGCGTTTTCGCAATCGAAGGTGCTCAAGGCGCGGACGAAAACCGAACGCCAGCGCAAGCAGGTGGCGATGGCCGTGGACTTTCTCCTCGAGCGCGGCGGCATGGCCGGGGCGAGCGCGTTCGCCAGCGCCATCGGCGAATTCAGCGCCCGCGTCGCCGGCGCCGTCTCAAAACTCCAGGAGGTCCTAAACGCCGACGGCTACGAGGTGCTTTCTTTCGACCGCCAGGCCGGCCAGGTGCGCCTCGATCGCGGCAAGCTGGAGATGCTCTTCGAGGTGAAGGTCTCGTGATGCTCTACAGCCGCTCCCACTCGGCGCGCGAAATGCCCGCTTGCTTGAGGATGCGGGCGAGCAAGCCGATCCCGATGTCGCGGCCGTGCGGATTGGGGATCGTCAGAACGAGGTCGCCTTTGACCATGAACTCATGCCGCCCGCCGGTGTACGGCCCCTCGAAGCCGAAGTCGCGAAGTCCGCGGATGAGCTTGCGCCGCGAGATGGGCTCCCCAAGGCGGCATCAGCTCGCGTGCTTTACCTTCACCTCGATGCCGCCGAGCGGAGGAACGTCGAGCCCTCGCGCAACGCGGACGAGCACCCACTCCTCCACGACCTCCGCGAGCTCTTCGCGGCACGCCTCGAGCGCATCTCCCGTGGCTAGCACACCGGGGAGCTCCGGAACCTCGGCCGAGAACGTCCCGTCCTCGAGCTTGTCGTACTGGGCTCGGCGCAGCGCTTCGTCGACGTATTGGCGAATCATCCGGCTATCCTTGGGGCGGCAATCGAACGGCAATCTTAGCATCCGATCCGGCCGGCTGCCGCTTCGCCTGGAGTGGGGGAAGCCGTGAGTGATGTGAGTCAGCTCAAGCGGCGCGAGATCATCGATGCGCTGCGGCTCGGGGCGGTGCCGCGGCGGGGACTCGAGCACTTCGCCGTGGGGCTGGATCGCTACGCGCGGGCGCTCGACGATGAGCTCGAGATGGTGGCGGCGGGCGGCGGGCGCTTTAAGGCGGTGCGCGGCGATTACGGGACGGGGAAGACGTTCTTTTCGCGGTGGCTCGAGCACCGGGCCCGCGAGCAGGGGTTCGCGACGACGCTCGTACAGATCTCGGAGACGGAGACGCCGCTTTATAAGATGGAGACGGTCTACCGCCGGGCGGTGGAGGGGCTTTCGACGAGCGAGTGGAGCCAGGGCGCGTTCGTGAGCCTTATCGACCGGTGGTTTTACAACCTCGAAGACGAGGTGATCGAGGCGGGAAAGGCTTCGCCGGAGGATGCGGAGGCGTTCTCGAAGGCGGTGGGCGAGCTTTTGGAGGTGAGGCTCGGCGAGGTGGCGCGCGCGCAGCCGCAATTCGCGGCGGTGCTTCGGGCCTGCCATGCGGCGCGGAGCCGCGGAGATCACGGCACGGAGCAGGGGCTTTTATCGTGGCTGATGGGCCACCCGCACGTCGGCACCGCGATCAAGCGGCAGGCGAATCTCAAGGGCGACCTCGATAACGACGGGGCGCTCGGGTTTTTGCGCGGCCTCCTCGAGCTTTTGCGCCAGACGGGGCGCAAAGGGCTCGTGCTCGTTTTGGACGAGGTGGAGACGATCCAGCGCGTGCGCGCCGATAGCCGGGAAAAGAGCCTAAACGGCCTGCGCGGCCTCATCGACGACACCCACGGCGGCCGTTTCCCGGGACTCTTCGTGGTGATAACCGGCACGCCGTCGTTTTTCGACGGTCCCCAGGGCGTGCAAAGGGCCCAGGCGCTCGCCCAGCGGCTTCATACCAAGTTCGACAAGGAGCCCCGCTTCGACAACCCGCGCGCCCCGCAGATCCGCCTTCTTCCGTTCGACCTCGAGCGGATGAGCGAGGTCGGCCGCCGCGTGCGGGATCTATATCCGGCGCAGGAGCCCGAGCGCGTGGGCGCGACCGTGACCGACGACGTGATTCGCGGGCTCGCCGACAAGGTCGCCGGCAAGCTCGGCGGCAAAGTGGGCATCGCCCCGCGGATTTTTCTCAAGCA
>SLNH01000117.1 GCA_007133195.1 Nannocystineae bacterium
TAGAAGATCAGATCTCGAGCTTCGCCTGCCCGGAAGAGTTCGACGACGGCGATCCTGAAACAGATTGCTTCAACCACTCCTTCACTCCGTTCCTGCCGGTCGATCCGCCGAACGATAACGGCGATAACGGCGATAACGGCGATAACGGCGATAACGGCGATAACGGCGATAACGGCGATAACGGGAACGGGAACGGGAACGGTCCTCACTAGCTAGGCAATGGGACCGAATGCGGGCTCAGATGAATGCCCCTCTGTGGATCGTCTGCTGCCGAGACGGCCCGCTCCGGGGTGATTAACCGGGTTCGGGCCTCGCGCTACCGCTTCGGCTGGATCGCCACCGGAGCGGTAGCGCGCGCGTTTTCGGCGCAAGGCCAGTGCCCCCGGCGCCCCCGTGAGTTTGTCAGAAGGAAGGGCTGTGATCCGCGCGTTGCTTCGCTGCCGCAATCGCCTGCACCCCACGCCAGCCGTTCGATGATGGAGCTCGACTGGAATCCCATACGCGACCACGCAGGCCGGCTCGGCTTTGCCGATGCAGTGGATGCCACCGTCGCGCCGAGTCTAAAACGGGCGGCTCGCGCGCTCGTAGACGGCTCGAATGGGATGCGTGGACCCGCCGGACGAGCTGCACTCCTTAGTCTCTGTTTGGCGCTGTTCGGCTGCCCGAACGGAGCGAACGAGGGGGGCGAACCCGACGCGACAACGTACTGCTGGCGCGGGGAGGCGGATGTGGAACCGCGAGGCGAGGTAGAGCTGGGGACCGGCCGTGAGGAGTTCGAGTCCCTGGAGGGCGATCTTCCCGAGCTGGAGATCGAGCAAGGGACGCAGGGCGGCTTCCACTTCATCGTAAATGCAAGAATGGAAGGTCTCGACCCCGGACACGTGGATGCTGACCGAGCAGAGCAGCCCCAGACGCTGGCCACGGCTTATTGGCAAGGTGAACAGGTCAGCGTCCGCGACTGCCCATTCTCGGAGCCGTACGTGGAGGCAGATGGTAGCTTCGTCATCAGAGCGGGGCGGAGGCTCGTACTCGAGCGAGACATCTCCACGAACCTCTATGGCGAGGAGGTCGAGCTCCATTTGGAGGTCGTGGACAAAGAGTACGGGTACGCAAGTGATGAGGTCTTGGTGAGGGCGGTCGAGGAAGAGTAGGCCTTTCGCAGAGCAGCTCACGAAAAGATGAGCCTCCGGGAGGGGCTGGAAGGCGCTCCTCCGCAGTAACCCGAGTCGCGCCGTACCGTCGATGCCAAGCTTGGCGACGCGGGGGGACATGCGAGCGGGTGCGAGGCCGGGGAGCTCGTTAGCTGGGCCTCCATGGATGGTGACGCCGGGTGATCGATGCCTTGCAGCCTCGATAGCCGATGCGATAACACGAGCGAGGATGCGCTCGAGATACAGGACACAGGAGCAGGCGCAATGAGATATCTAGGTATATTTGCTTGCCTTTTCATGCTTGCATGCCCCGCGGGCAGCCAAGCCCCCGAGGGCGAAGCCCCGGCGGAAATCGCCGCAGAGGACCATGAAGACCACCTTGGCGATCATGGTCGGGTCGCCTTCGAGACCACGTGTAATGAGGAGGCAGAGGACTATTTCGAACGCGGCCTCGCTGCCCTGCACCATATGATGTACGCGGACGCGAAGGCCATCTTCGAGGCCGCCACGGAAGCCGACCCGGAGTGCGCGATGGCCTACTGGGGCGTCGCGATGACCAACTTCCAGCCGATTTGGGAGGCGCCCACGGAGGAGCAACTGGAGGCCGGCCAGGCGGCTGTCGAGATCGCTATGGATCTCGGCGGAGGCGCGGAGCGCGAGGATCGCTACATCGCGACCGTTGAGGCGTTTTTCGCCGACCCCGACGTGGAGGAGGGGGCGGACGCCGCGGCGATTTATGCAGAACGCACGAGGAGCTGGAAGGAGTCGGTACGCGAGCTCCACGAGGCGGAGCCGGAAGACGTTGACGCGGCGGCGTTTCTTGGGCTCGCGATGCTCGCGTATCAGGAGCGCCTAGTGACGCCCGCCGACGATCGCGATTTCGAGGTGGAGAAGCAGGCGGGCGCGATGCTCGAGGGATATCTCGACGACCATCCCGAACACCCCGGTCTCTATCACTATATCATTCACATTTATGACTTTCCTCAGTTAGCTCACAAGGGGGTCGAGGTCGCCCATGCCTATGATGACCTTGCGCCCCACACGCCGCACGCGCTTCATATGCCGAGCCATATCTTTGTCAGGCTGGGCGAATGGGAGGAGACGGTGGAGTGGAATATCCGATCGGCGGAGGCCGCCCTCAACCATCCCGTCAACGGGACGACGTCGATCCATTATCCGCACGCTTTGGACTACAAGATGTACGGCTACCTCCAACTCGGACAACACGAGGAGGCTCGCGAGACACTCGAGAAGGTCCGCGCGATCGATGATGTTGAGGTGGCCTTCGGTTCTGCCTACGGAATCGCCGCGGCCCAAGCTCGCTACTACTTGGAGCGCGGCGCCTGGGAAGGAGCCGCGGAGCTGGAAGAGAACAGCCCGGCGGCCCTCGACTGGGACGCGTTCCCGGGTGCGCAGGCGATCTTCCACTATGCGCGGGGGCTCGGCGCCGCTCGTACGGGCGAACTGGAACAGGCGAGGGCCGAGCTCGAGGCGATCGAAGGCGCCGTGGCCGCCCTCGAAGAGGATGCGGATCTCTACTGGAAGACGATGACGGAAGCGCTCGCTAAGGCCGTCGAGGGCTGGATCGCCTATGCGGAGGGCGATGTGGCGCGCGCGCTCGAACTCATGGACGAGGGCGCCCAGCTCGAGGAGTCACTGGAGAAGCACCCGACGACCCCCGGTGAGGTGCTGCCGGTCCGGGAGCTTCATGGAGATCTCCTGCTCGAGGAGGGCCGCCTCGAGCAAGCGCGCGAGGCCTATGAGACCTCGCTCGAGCGGACCCCGAACCGCCGCAATCCGCTCGAACGGCTGGAACAGGTCGAAGAGGCGCAGGGCACCTCTTAAGCCCTAACGTGGCTGCCCGCTGCCTTCGCGGCGGCGGGCGGCCGCCAGGCCCGGCGTGCCCAGCAGAGCCAACCCGTCTCGGCAAGGGGAGAGACGCCCCAGGTCACCTCAGTGTAATCTGCGTCGGCAGATGGCGCCGCTCGAGGGCACGGACGAACACTCGATCCGGCCGCCCAGTACCTCCGTCTGCAACAGGTACGACAGCGCCAGGATGGCCCAGGCGGGGGGCGCGATGAGCCTTTATTGCCGCTTTAAAGCCGTGAGAGCGTGGCAATACCCGACCTCGGGGCGGCCGCCTCTGCGCGGGCCGTCCGAGCTGGCGGCGGGTTTGCTGGCTCGCCTCTATGAGATGAGGAGGCGAGCTAGGATCAGCTTAAAATTGCGCATGACTTTCTCCTCCGAGAGCTCCAACCTTACCCCGATTTCCCATACCTGCCTCTGTGAATCCAGAAGCCATACCTCCCGGCACGAGACCACCTTACCCTCAACAATGACGTCAGGCGATTCCCAGTACTTGGTCGTTAAACGGGTGCCGGGCTCGAGGGGCTCGGTGTGCACGTGGCCCGCCCCTGTGGCGCTGATATCGCGGACCTCCATCTCGACCGCACCAGGGGAGTCCCCGATCCAGACCTTTACGCTCTTGGCCAAGGGAATGCGCGTCGCCTGGCGCCGCTCGTGGCCACCCGCCCGCTCGGCCATGTAGCGATCCACGACATGCGTTAGGTCATGCAGCTCGGCTTGCTCCTCACCACTGAGCGACTCGCCGGAGGCCAGCTTGTGTTGGAGCTCAATGAAACGCTCCACCGCGCTGACTCGCTGCTGGTCGTCCACCTCGTCGCCGTCGCGGTTGACATCCAACCCGGTCGAGTCTGTGCAGTGACTAAACGAGAGCAAAAACGATGTGCCGTGCCCAGGGGTCGACTCACACTCAATGGCTCCCCGAAACACGGTTTCGACGATGTTCTGCACCAGCGCGAGCCCGAGGCCCGTGCCGCCCTTGCCGCGGCCGGTCGTGAAGAACGTCTCGAAGATGTAAGGGAGATCGTCCGGAGAGATCCCCTTGCCATCGTCGGAGACTTCGATCATAAACAAGGCTCGATCATCGACTAGATCTGACGAGACAGCGATATTTACAGAACCGCCGACCTCGTCAAGCGCGTGTGTCTTAGCGTTCTCGAGGAGGTTAAGGAGGACCTGCGAGAGGAATCCCATGTACCCCCACCACATGGACGCCTCGGGATGCAGTGCGCTCGTCACGTGCACCTCGATGTTCCCGCGTCTCGCCTCTGGGCTCCACATGTAGACGATCTCCTCGACCGTCGCGCTAAGATCAAGCTCCTCTCGCTTGTCTACGAGGTGCCCAACGGAGAGCTTGCGAAAATTATGTATGAGCCGGTCCGCTCGCTCGAGGTTGCGCTGAATGAGAGCGAGGCCCTCCTGTATATCTTCCAGTTCCGACTGAAGACTCGGGTGATCGATGCGCTCGCGAAACCGCTCTCCGGTCATAATCTCTTGGACTGTCGCAGTCGCGGACGCAGCGACGCCCAGCGGTGTGTTGACCTCGTGAGCGACACCGGCGACCATCTTCGCGATGCTCTCGCGTCGCTCCCGGTGCATCTCCTCGCGGAGCCGGCGGTGGCGGGCAGCGATGAGTTGAAGCTCGACGGATTCGCGCGTGAGCGCCCATGAGCGTAAGACGAGGCGGAGCTCGCGTAGGAGCCCCTGATCGGGTGCCCCTGGTTGCCGGAGCGCGAAGCCACCAAGGAAGCGACGGCCGACCGGTTTTATGAGGCAGCCCCATATTTGGCCTTCGCCTTCAGGGTGAAGCTTTTGAAGCGTGGCTGACGGGTAACGCCCGAGCCTTAGCCCGCGAAGCTGCTTGAGAGCGCTGCGCTTCCAGGGCTCCTCCGGCGCTTGGGCGGCCGGATTGCCGATGTCTTCGATGAAGAGATAGGAAAATTGCCAGATCAGGGAATAGTGCTCGAGCACCCGATAGGCGAGCATGTCGACAGCGTCGACGCTCTTCGCATTTTCGAAGAGCGTGACGAAGCTCGAGAGGCTGTCTCCGAAAACGCGAACGGCGCGGAAGCGCTGAAAGTTCCGGATAAAGACGTCCGCCAACGTGCGGATGCGGTCGCGGCTGACCTCCGTCTTGGATAGGTAAGCGGAGACGTCATAGTGGGAGCCCGAGGCCATTTGGGGCATCTCGCCCGGCTCGGCGGCGTAAAGGACGATCTGCACCGAGCTTCCGAGCTGTTCCCGAAGGCTTTCGAGGACCTTGAACGCGCCGTCGCCCTCGTCAAGGCCGACTGCGACCAACACGACGGCGAGGCGGTTGGCGTCGGACGCTACCGCCTGTTCCACCGCGTCGTCTGCGCTGAGCGCGTGAACACAGCGAATCGGGCGGCCCAAGACGGTGTGGCGGGCCAGTCCTTCGTCTACCGAGGCATAGACCTGCGTGCTGCTGTCAGCGACGAGGATCAACCAGGGCGCATCGGCATTTACCCCCGCGGGCGACGGGACGGCCATAGACCGTGGCCCTGAACAGCAAATCGCCATGTCAGCGCGACCAAACGTTAGCAAAGACGATAGCGCCGGTCAACAAGATGTACGGGCCGGGGACTTGGCGGCGACGGCCGGCGCGTGGCCGGGTCGCTGGGCCGAGCCTGGTCGTCGACGGACACCGGGGACTTGGTTGACTGTGACGGGGCCCTCGCGCGGGGCGACGGCTCGACGAAGACTGGATGCGCATGCTTCGGGCTTCGTTGGAGGGGCGGGTGCGCAGCCCTTCTTCTCGAGCCCGACGACCATCGCAGAGTCGTTGGAATTTGACACGCGGGAGAAGCGAAGCCCGACGACCATCGCAGAGTCGCTGGAATTTGACACGCGGGAGAAGCGAAGCCCGACGACCATCGCAGAGTCGCTGGGTTTTGACACGCGGAACAAGCGACGCAGAGCGCCCTCGGCCGGGGCCCGGCCGTTGAAAACGGCGCGAAATCACCCCCGCGGTGGCCGGCCGAAAACTTGTTTTCGAGCTAATGGAATGGCCGCGCGACGCGGACCAATCGATTGCATTCCCCGTTTCGTGCGCGACGCAGGTGCCTCCGACCCTCGTGGCGAACGTCTTCGTTCCCGGCACCGCGTTATCGCAATGCTGCCTGCGCACACACGCTCAGGCCCTTGCCGCGGACCTGCCAGGCTTTCATGACCAGCCCCGACCGACGCTTGACGTTGCGGGGGCTATGGACACGGAAAACCGCACCCCTGATTCCAAACGTCGTTCCGGGACGGCGTTTTCGTGTCGGTTTACCGCGCGCGCCGAGCCTCTCGTCTACGGCGGACGGAAGCAGGTAACCACCGCGCGGGGACTTTAAGGAGGGATGGGTGCGGGGGCCGAGGAAGAGCGCCAGATGCGCTGGCCTGCAAGGGCGTTCTACGCTATCGTTGCAGCCGGTCATTGGTTGCGGAAAAAACGCGGGTTAGAGGGAAGCATGTTCCACCGAAATTATTGGGAGGTCCTCCTCGTCGACGACGAGCCTGACATTTTGGCGGTGTCCCGCCTGGCACTCAGGGGCCTGACCGTTTACGGGGTTCCGATCAAGATCCACGAATGCTCGAGCAAAGAACAGGCAATCAAGTTTCTTCGATCAACTGACACCAGCCCTTATATCGATCTCGCCATCATCGACGTGGTGATGGAAACCGATTCTGCCGGACTCGATCTGTGCCACTACATCCGCCGCCAGTTGTGCAATGAGATGACTCAGCTCGTGGTCCGAACCGGACAAGCGGGCCTAGCGCCCGAGCCGGCGGTTACGGACGAGTATGATATCAACGCCTACCTCACCAAGGTCGAGGCCACGGACACGAAGCTTTATGCCTGCGTAAAGGCCGCCCTTCGGCAGTCGTTGTACGCGCGCACACATGAGATGTTACTCGGATGGTCCCGGCACTTGGCGGAGGCGCGGTCCTTCGCCGGCCTCTTGAAGGTCAGCCGCGCCGCTTTATGGCAGCTTTGCGAGCATGAGACTGAGCGCACCAGCAAGAGCGTCGAAGGACACTGTGCCCTCATCATTGGAGACGACGTTGTGGGCCTCGGGAGCTACGAATCGCCCGAGCAAGCCTTTGAGCTGCGCCGGCAGCTCGCCAGTGCTCAAGGAGTTACAATGAACCCGGCGGGCGACGTGCTGGTGCGCGAGGGCAAGCGGTGCGCGCTGCGGCTCGCGGAAGATAAGCGCCACAAGACACACGTCGAGATCGTCGGTGAGATAAACTTCGAGCCTCCGCCCGCGTTTTGGATTCGAGGCTACTTGGAGGTTATGCGGTGCCTCCGAGCAATGACGACGGTTCTCCCGCCTCGTCGTACTATGGTTCTCCCCGATCCTGCGAAACGCGCAGGCTACGTCTAGACCGGAAAACGAACCACCGATGACTCCCTGGAACATCCTGCTTGTCGACGACGAAGAAGACGTTCACGCCGTTAGCGTGCTGGCACTCAAGCGCAAGGCCTGGCGGAATCGATCTTTCCAAATTACCAAGGCATATAGCGCCGAGGAGGCGAAACGAATTCTGTCGGAGGTCGGCGGCGAGTATTTTCAGGTCGCGCTCGTCGACGTCGTGATGGAGACAAACACGGCCGGCCTCGAACTGTGCGATTTTATTCGCAAGGAATGCGCTGCATCGATGCGGATTGTGCTTCGCACGGGCCAGCCGGGCGCGGCTCCTGAGGAGCAAGTCCTGAACGAATACGACATCGACTACTATCTTGCCAAGCCCGAGGTGACATCAGGGAAGCTCTACGCCGTCATCCGCGCATGCCTGCGCAGTTCACAGGACATCGCGACACTCCTCGCCTTTAGCCGTCAGCTGCGGGGCTTTACTGAGGCGTTGCGAAATGTGACGAGCACGACCGACCTCCTCGTCTTCATGGACGAGGGCTTGAAGTTTCTCGAGTCGAAGTATGGGGCGAAGATTCAGTTTATGCATGATCTGCTCTCCGCCGAACACGTGATGGAATACGAGCGATACTCGTCCCATTCACCGAGTCCGGATGCGGTGGAAGCGCTAAGGTTGCTTCACGCCCGCAACCAGACTACGGAGCGAGAGCTGTTCTCTGGTGAAGAATACGGCCTGAGCGCAGGTCACTATATTCTGCCATTTTCCAGTGCGGAAGCGCTGAGCTCTGATCATGCGGAGGACGATGACACGATCTCGGCCTCTGCCGATGACGGGTCGCGCGGTGGAGTCATCGTAGAGTTCACCGAGTCGCGCATCGACGAAAAGTCGCTAGGGAGCTTCGTGTCGGATGGGTGGTTCTTCATCGAAAACTGGCTGATCGCGTTTAGCACTGTTCGGCTTCAAGAGCGGGTCGCGCGCGAGCGGATGCTCAAAGAGCAGATGTACCTCGAGCGCGTGGAGGGGATCGCGAATATGGTGGCGGGTGTGGCCCACGAGATCAACACGCCCCTCGGGGTGGCGAATACCGCCAACTCCATTGTCAAGTCTTCCGCCGAGCGACTCGCGAACGGCCAGGAGGAACCGGCGATCGTCGCAGAGGAACTCACCGAGGCGTGCGACCTACTGTCCACGAACCTGGTGCGCGCTCACGACCTTGTGCGTACGTTTAAGCAGCTATCGACGAGTCAGCTCTCGGATCGACGGGCGGAGGTTATTCTCCAGGAGGTGGTTCGCGACTGCGTGCATTCGCTCAGTCCGGAGACCCGCAAGCAAGGCGTCGAGGTCCAGATCGACGCTCCAAGTGACCACGATCTTCGGTGGGATGGGTTCCCGGGTCATTTATCCCAAGTAATCATCAACTTGGTGCAAAACGCGATGCGCTATGCGTATCCGAACCGGTCCGGGGTCATCGACATTCGACTGAGGGAGCGCGACGCTTCGGGGCTCCGCGTGGAGGTTCAAGACTACGGCGACGGTATCCCCGAGGAGTCGCGGGCATCGATCTTTCAGGCGTTTTTCACGACGGGGCGCAGCGTCGGGGGGACTGGTCTCGGGCTCGCCATCGTCGAGAACATCGTACAGAACTTGCTCTCTGGCCGTATTCGGTGTCAGAGCGAAGTTGGCGTCGGGACCACCTTTGCGATCGACTTGCCGAAACAGGTGCCCGAATCGAGCTCCGCATCGTCGCAGGCTTCGTAGACGGATGAGCAGGGGACCCAGGGCGGCCGGGCGCGATCACGATAGCGCTGAACGCTCGCCCGATGCGCGCATCCCCGACGCGTTTTCTACGTACATCCGGGGCAATCACGCCTTCTCGCGACTGCCGGTGTCGGACAAACGGTCGTAGTGGCTATCGGGCCGCAGGCCCTCACCGCGCACCAGCGCGCGATGAAACCGTAGCCGAGGGCAGGGGGGCACGCATAGAGCCTCGGCCGAGTGAATGTATTGAGCGCAGGAGGGCGGCCGCCGTCGGGGACACAATCCGATGCCGAACCAAAGCGGCTCGCACATCTCCCTGGCACAGACGCAGCCGCACCTCCCGCTTATGAGACTTCAGTGTTCCCCGCGGCTCTCCGGCGGAGGAAGCTGAAAGACATTCCACAGCGCTTCGAGGTTCCACAGGTTGGACGCGACCTTGCTCAGGTCGTAATAGACGTGGTCCTCGAGGATCATGCCGTCGTCTGCGTAACGGACGACGTTGCAGAAGCTGAATTTATACGGCTTGTGAGTCGCCTGGTGGCCGGCGAATACGCCGTCGTGCGTGCCCACGGCGGTGGTCTGAGCGCAGACCCATTCGCCTGCGGCAAACATGTTGCTGATTTCGAAAATTTGATCTGAAGAGAAATCGAACTGCTCCTGATAGAACGCGCGAACTTGCTCGATGCCCTGACACCTGAGCTGCAAGGCGTGGTCGATCACGACCGACTTTTCGTTGTAAGGCGCCAGCAACCCGTCCATATCCCGCTTGGAGAATTTTTCGAAGTGTGCTTTGAGCGCACGCGCATTTTCGTCTGGTGACATGCCTTCCTCCCTTGACGCTATCTACCGTATCTACCGTTGTTACAGCATTCGTACCGACTCCGGCCCAAACTGCTACTTTGACGCTTGTGGGTCAATGGTTTCCCGCAACAATTGGACGCGGATCCATGGCGGTCTTCAAAATATCGGTTCCTTTTAAGAGGTTAGTGCCCGGTTCCGGGATGGTGAAATCCTCGCCTTTGGGCCGCGAATTGCCGACGAGGGGGGCCTCAGGGCGCACGCCTGCACCTCCCCCCGAGGCGCGAGATGGGCGACGCGTGCGGCGCGCCCGCGATCGTCCACACCACGACCTCGCCCAGCAGAGCTACAGCGGACATCAGCGCCACCCGAGCGAAGCGAGGTAGCGCAGGCAGAGGCCGATAACAGCGCCTACGATTTCACAAATCGAGGTTGTCTCGCGCAATCCTGCATGTTGCAAAGCTCCTGAGACTGGCTTTTAAGTCTCATTCCGCGATGCCGACACGATCCATTGCAAGCCGCGAAGGGATTTGCCAGACTGGCCGCTTCAGCTGCGCCGGGGCGCGCCAAAGGTTGTCTCACGCACCTAGTGCCTCGACCCAGGCGTTCTGATCCGTTTGACGGCCCCCTCACGTGCCTCGCTTCGTTGTTCATCAGTCACGTATGGTCAATACGCTCCTTCTTCACGCCTTGCGAGGCACGCGA
>SLNH01000454.1 GCA_007133195.1 Nannocystineae bacterium
CTGCACGAGCTTCTCAGGCGCTACGGCGTCCGGGTTACAGCGGCGGAGCCCTTTTCGTCACAGGGAGAGCCCTCCGTCCCGGATGCACGCACCTCATCGGCGAGAACATGAAGAACGTCCCGCACGTGCCGGTGCCCGAGCTCGCCGAGGGTACACGACCGAGCACGTGATCTGCAGAAGCAGGGCCTGGCTGCGGCGAAAGCGGAGGGCGCCCGCGCGCTCGCTTTCGTCGCCTCCCGCCCCGGCCACGAGCGGCGCTCCCCATGGATCGCGACCTACTCCCCCGGCAGCTCCGCCACACGACAGTAGCCGGTGGCCTCCGCCGGCGCCGGGCCTCTACGGCAGGCGCGCCGCAGCCGCGGCTTCGCCAGCGCTGCCGGCGGTCGTGCCGTGACCCTACGCCGCTAGGCCGGCGAGCGCTTGGGCGAAGAGTTGGCGATCGACCTGGGGCCGTAGCGTCAACGCCCGGCGTCCTCACCACGATCGATCGGCTGCCGTGTCTGGCGCGAGCCCGGTTCGCGACCGCGCGGGCGCTGGTGGCGATCGGGCTGCGAGCGAGGTAGCCTTTAATCTTGGCTACCTCATGACGACCGCGCTCGGGGGCGAGGTTCCGCTAGACGACTGGCTGAACTTCCACCGAGATCGGCTGCTGAGCGTACTCTTTCAGCTCTACCAGCAGGGCCAGCCGTCCCCGGGCTTTCAGCTCTCGATGACCGCTGGGGTGACCGGGCTCGAGGAGGCGGATCCGGAGGTGTTGGCCGAGAACCTCGTCGAGGACGGGCAACTCGTAAAAAAGGGCGACGTCTACAAACTCGCGCGCGAGGGGATGGAGTGGGTAAGGGCGAGCCCGGCGGCGTGATGCATGCACACCCCGCCTCGAAAGTGACACCTTCGTCCGTCCTCGCGCGAGGACGCGGCGATTTGCAAGGAGCGACCGGCGCTCAAGCGGCCCGGTGGCGCTTTTGACCATAGTCGCCGGCGAGGATACCCCGAATGGAGAGGTCCTCGTCGAGGCTGGGCCAGTGAAGGCCGAAGGGCGAGACTTCGATCTGGCCGAGCTCATCTTCTGAGCGACCCTCGAGGCGCGGGTTCCCGCGAACCGGAAAGGCGAGCTCGAGGCCGCTTTCCATCTCGACGTGGATACGTCCGCGGTGGTGCCAGGCCCTCACGGGTTTGTCGATTAGACTGCTCATGGCCTCATCCGAAGTGGTCACGCCACCTGTCCACAATAGCCTGGCGGTGCGCTTCCGCCAAGGCCTGCGCTCGCCGCAGCTCTCCGACCTTGAAGCCTACTGATTCCCGGAGCTCGACACCGCCCTCGACATTGAACACGGCCTCGCCGCCGCCCTTCCGCACGCGGACATGCATCGGCTCATGATCGCTTTTGTAGAAGAAGAAGCGAAACCCATCTTTGACGAACACCGCCTGTACGAGGGCCCCATGATAACGCTCGTGCTCCCGAGGTGCCCGATCCAGGAAACCCGGTGCTGCTCGGCGGGTAGCTAACCCTTGGATGGCCCGCGGCATTTGCCTTTGCACCGTCCGAACATTGCGGGCGCTGCCGGCCATCTCGGAGAGCGGCATAGCCCCCGCGCGCGCGCCGCCGCCGGCGCGCGGGGAGGGCCGCATCGCAACATCCGTCGAGGACCCCCGGTTCGGCCCGGGGGCCGCGCGGCCGAGCCCGGGGCAACCACGGCGAAGCATCGCTTGAGAAAAGAGATCGTGCTGTTGCCGCCAGCGCGAAAGAGCTTGAGCCATTTGTAGCGCCCCTGTGTTCTTAACCAGGTAGGTGATGGCGAGCCGGCTGTGCTCGCTGAACGCGACATGCTCGACAAGGAGCTCCCTAAGAAACCCGGCGCTGTCGTTCGAAGCAAATCCGCCGCCGAAGTCTGGTTGCGACGGCGGACTTCCGCTCCGTGGCATCAACGAAGCCGAGCACCTGCCTGGGTTTCAGTCGCCCAGAGCCGAAGCTGCGCGGGGGCCGCTCGACCCGGTGGATGCCGAGGAGCTTTGGCGCGAGTTGGCGGGCGAGGGGGCTCCGGATTCGCCGGCCGCGGCGGCGCGGGCGATCGCGGAGGCGTGGAAGCTCTCCCCGAGCCCCGCGGACGTGGGCGCCGTCGCCCCGAGCGACAAGCTGATCTTGGTGGGGCCCGGGGCGGTGGTCGCGGCAATTGAAGCGTTTGCGGCGGGGACGGATCTCGACTGGGCGGAGCAGGTGGCGGTGATCGCCACGCCGCCGGGGCATCGGCACCTGGCGGCGGCGGGAGCGGCGCTTTTAAACGCCACGAAGGCGACGCGGCTATTCAGCGCGGACGGCGTCCCGGCGGAGCTTTCCGGGCGCGTAGTTCTTTCCGATGACGCCGACGCGGCCGACCGCGCCGCGGCCGAGCCTTTTCAGAAGTAGCGATGGCGCTTTCGCACGCGCGGGTCGTCGTTCGCGAAAAGACGCCGTTTGCCCATGAGGAGCGGGCGGTGGATTTCGCCTTGGGGGCGCTCCCCGACCGCGATCCCTTCCATGCGTGGGCGCTCGTGGAGCTTCTCGACCCGTCCACCGGCGGGCTTCACGAGATCGACCTCATCGTCCTCGGCTACGGGGCGCTTTACGTCGTGGAGATCAAAAGCTTCCCCGGGCGCATCGAGGGCGATGGCCGCGACTGGATTTGGACGCCGCCGGGGGAA
>SLNH01000084.1 GCA_007133195.1 Nannocystineae bacterium
GAGTCGGGCTTTTACTTCGTCGAGGTGTGGGGCTTTGCGGGCTCGTCGAACGACTACGAAATCCGCATGGAGCTCGACATCGACTGAGCCCGCCCATCCGCCGTCCGGCGAGCCCGTCGGATGTCCGCGCGCGGCTGGATCGCGCGCGGCTGGATCGGTCGCAGACCCCGCGCCGTCGCTCGTGAGCGCCACGCGTCCTCGAATGAAGGCCGGCCGCCCGCTTCTCAACCCGTGCCGGTAGGCGTTGCTAGAATCGCCGGCCTATGAACAAGGCGAACTGGCGCGCGCTACACGTCTCGATTGCGGCGTCGGACGATCGGGCCCGACCCCCGGTGGTCGTCGGGCGCCGGCGCGGGCTCCAGCGAACTCTGGGGCTCTAGGTCATCTTCGAACGAGGCCGAAAATTAAGCTTGCGCCCTGTGTGAAGGGTGCTAGATTCAAGTTTGGTGGCGGAATCGGGCAAAGCGACGGCGCGGCGGAAGGCGGGCAGGCAGCTTTCGCTCGGGCTTGGCGGCCACGGTGGCGCGCGCGCCGGCGCGGGGAGGAAGCGGCGCTCGCGGCGGGTGCCGCACACGCGTCGCGCTCGCCGGTCTCGCGTAACGCGGCATACGCCGATTCACGTCACGCTTCGCGTTCGCCGCGAGGTGGCCAGGCTCCGAAGGCCGAAGCTCTGGCAGGCTCTGCGCCGCGCCTTTTACGCCGGCTGCGAGCGCGCCGGGTTTCGGATCTGTCAGTTCTCGGTTCAGCGCGATCACATACACCTTGTGTGCGAGGCGACGAGCGGGAGGCACCTCGCCTCGGGCATGAACGGCTTTTCCAGCCGGCTCGCGCGGCTTCTCAATGCGCCGCTAAGGCGGGCGGGCCCTGTTTTCGCCGACCGCTATCACCACCGCGCGCTCCATACGCCGGCCGAGGTGCGAAACGCGTTGGCCTACGTGCTTTTGAACGCGCGGCACCACGGCGAGAGGCTGGAACTCGGTTTCGATCCCTATTCGTCGGCACGCTTTTTCGACGGCTGGAAGCGCGGCGCGGATATCCCATCGCCGGCCATGGATCCGCCGGTCGCCGCGCCGCGATCTTGGCTCCTGCGCGTCGGGTTTCGCCGGCGCGGCCTGCTCGATCCCGCCGAGATCCCGGGTAGCGCGCGGTGTGGCGAGGAAAAGCGCCGCTAGCACAGAAGGGAGTAAGAGCGCGCGCTCCCGCGCGCTGGGCTCACCGCGCTGGGCGGCTGAGCGAGCCCCGCCAGGTGCCGGATGGAGGAAGGTTCGCTCGGCGCCGCGGATCGCTCGTCAGGCGACGGTGGAGGTAATCAGGTAGTCACCCCCTAGGGTGGGGCGCCACGCCCCTTGTCGCGTGGTGAAAATTGACTAGACTAGTCAGGACATGGAGCGTGTCAGCGTCTACGCCGCGAAAGCGCACCTATCCCGACTCCTCGACCGAGCCGCCGCCGGCGAAGAGATCATCATTACCCGCCACGGCAAGCCGCTCGTCAAGTTGGTGCCCGCGGCGGCCGGCGCATCGCCGCGCCAGCTCGGCCGCCTGCGCGACCGTATCCAGGTGCGCGAGGACCTGGACGCGCCGCTTCCCGACGAGATCCTCGACGCCTTCGAGGGCAAGGAGTGAAGCTGTTGCTAGATACCCACGCGCTTTTGTGGGCGCTCTCGGCGCCGGAGCGGCTCTCATCGCGCGTGGTTCAAAGACTCGAGGACGCCGACACGGTCGTGTTCGCGAGCTCCGCAACGACATGGGAGATCGCGATCAAGGCGGCGCTCGGCAAGCTCGAGGCGAATATGGAGGAGGTCGTAAGCGAGATACGTTATCTCGGCTTCCTCGAGCTGCCGGTCTCAATCGCGCACACGGAGCGCCTTCGCGAGCTGCCGGCACATCACCGCGACCCCTTCGACCGCATCCTGGTCGCACAGGCCCTCGCCGAAGGCTTGGCGCTCGTATCTGCCGATCCCGTGCTTCGGCAGTATCCGGCTCCCATCGTCTGGGCCTGACAGGCGAGCACTCGACAGACGGGTTTAGGCGGGCCGCGTTTGCGCCCGTGATGGCGGGGTGCTCTGCGGGCGCACAAAAAAAAGCCCCGGGGCGAGGGCCCCGGGGCGGGTGGGTTCTGGGTGCTCCGCGAGGGAGCCGGTTTTTTGCCGCTTACTCGACGACCGCGCGGATCGACCAGCTGTCGAGGGTGCCCGTGTCGAGCGGCGCGGTATCGGTGACGACGAGGCGCCACTCGCCGGAGATGTCGGTGCCGTCGAAGTCGCTCACGTCGTAGGTCTCGACGAGGTCATCGGCGCTGCCGCCGGCCCGGTCGTGAAGCACCACGGCCTCGTCGTCGCGGTAGAGCGTGACCGTGAGGTCGCCGCGGTAGGTGTGGGTGATGTTGACGTCTACGCTGAGCTCCGCGACGGTTCCCTCTTCCTCGATCTCGATGACCGAGGAGACGCCGACGGGGTCGTTGTCGGGGATGTCGCCGCCGCTGCCCTGGAAGGCGATCTCATTGGCGTCTTCCTCGCACACAGGCTCCTCGGCGCACCGGGGATCCTCGCAATCCACGGCGCCGCCCTCGGTGGGGCAGGCGTCGCCGCCCGGCGGCACGACCTCGCTCGGCAAATCGGAGCTTTGGATGCGGGCGTGCTCGTGGATGTAGTCCTGGGAGATCAGGCCGTAGCCCGCGCCGTACTCGTTTTCCGAGCCCCAGCTGTCGGTGCCCCAGCTGTTTTTCATGATGTAGAAGCCCTCGTCCATGACCGGGTTGCCCTGGGCGTCGACCTTCGGATCGCCGTTTTCGTCGCGGCGCTGGATCGTGAGCTCGTCGTCCCAGCCCACGAGGAGGATCGAATGTCCGGCGCCGTCCGCATCGCCTTCGCGGAGGTCCTCTTGGTTCGGGGTGAGCACGACGCCGCGCGCCCGGTGCTCATCGTTTAGCGGGAGGCTCGAGGCGCCGTGGTTCCAGGCCTGGTAGTAAACGGTCATCCCGGCCGTGACGGCCTGGCCGTTCATCTTCATGTGCGCTTTGATGTCGTTCGGGTGGAGCCAGGAGCCGCCCGGAAGGTGGTACGTCTGCGCCTCGACGGCCTCGTCGGGGGGATTGCCGTTCGTGTAGCAGCGCGTGGGCATATGGTCGCCCTCACACTCGGGATCGTCCGAGGCGTTCCACTGCACGGACTCGTACGGCCAGTAGTGGTCTTTGGGGATACCGAACTGGTCGAGCGCCGCGAGGTTCGCGCTCGCGGTCGAGCCGGAGGTGTTGGGGAAGCGCCCGAGCTCGAATTTCGTCGACCACTGCAGGTACTGTTCGGAGAAGTTCGGCTCGCTGATCGTGCCCTCGACCATGTAAAGGTGCTCCATGAGGGCGACCGTGGAGAAGATCGAGCACGTCCCGCGCCTGCCCTGGTCCCGCACCGGCGTCTGGTAGTCGACCAGATCGAACTGCGCGGGGAGCGTCCCGTCGGCCTTCGGATAAACGCGATCGAGCTCATCGGCCTTGGGCGCGCCCTCGAGGAGCTCGTGTGCGTCGGCGAGCGGCGGGTGGTCTTCGTCACGATCGGTCACGACTTCGCCGTCACCCACCATGCAGCCCTGCGCTAGGAGCGCGGACATGCTGCCGATGGCGAGGGTGAGCTTGGGGTCGAGGATCTTCACGGTGGGGCTCCTTGGGTTGGAGAGAGTGCAGGCGAGCGAAAAACGGCTGGCACTGGGCGCCGGGGCCGGCTCATGAATGCATTTCCAGTGCGCACCAGGGCCCATGCACACTCCGTGCCTCCTACATGTAGGCCGATGGGCGCTGGTATGGGTGAGGATGCGGGGGCTGCGCTGAGGGGGCGCGGCGGGCGCGACGAGGTGGTTAGGGCCGCCGTGTGCGCGCGTATGTTGCAGTCATTTTTGTGTTTTATGGGTCGTCTGCCGTCCCGCGCGGGGCGCTTTTGGCTTCGGCACTGTCGGTTTGTGGACCAGCCGGCCTGGCCACGCAGCCTGTCGCCGGCTACTGAGATAGCCGGGTCGTGAAGCCGCTGGGCTCTGTCGACCCTCCCTACGTACGGCCCCACCCAGCGCCACCGCCCCCGGGGGCCCGGTTCGCTGTGCGCGGGGCGTGGCGCCAGCGCTGCGTCGCCACGAAACCGTCGAGCTCGGTTCCGCGTGGAGGTGAGTTGCGATCGCGGGCACCGCCGTCTTGCGACATGGCGAGGTGGCTTACGCTTGCCTACACTTGTGGCGTGATCCGGGTCCGCGACCTCCGTCGCCATTTCGGGAAGCGCCGCGCCGTCCAAGGGGTGAGCTTTGACGTCGAGGCGGGCGAGGTGGTCGGCCTCCTCGGCCCGAACGGGGCGGGGAAGACCACCACCCTCCGCGTGATCAGCGGGTTTCTCGATCCCGACGCCGGTAGCGTGCGCGTCGGCGGTCACCACATCGTGCGCGATCGCGACGCCGCGCGCGCCGCCATCGGCTATATGCCCGAAGCCGCGCCGCTGTATCCCGAGATGCGCGTTGTCGATTACCTCGGCTTCCGCGCCAGGCTCAAAGGGGTCCGCCGTGCGAGGGTGCGGGCGCGCGTGCGCGATGCGCTTTTGCGGGCGGGCGCGCTCGACCACGCGCTCCAGGTGATCGGAACGCTGTCGCGGGGCTACCGCCAACGCGTGGGGTTGGCCGAGGCGCTGGTGGCCGAGCCCGCGGCGCTGCTTTTGGACGAGCCGACGGCCGGTCTCGACCCGGTGCAGGTGCGCGAGCTGCGGCGGCTCGTCGGCGAGCTTTCGCGCGAACGCGCGGTGCTGTTTTCCACCCACGTGCTCGGGGAGGCCGAGGCACTGGCCTCGCGCCTGGTGGTGATGGCGAAGGGGAAGGTGGTCGCGTCTGGGCGCGCGGACGAGGTGCGCGCGCAGGCCGGCGTTTCGGCGGACGCTCCCATGGAAGACGCCTTCGTCGCGCTCATGGGCGGCGATCGGTCGGAGGCGGCGTGACGGCTGGCCTCGAGCGCAAGCGGCCCACTGGGTCGGCCGAACGTTCGCCCAGGGTGGCGCGCGAGCTGCGCGTCGTCGTCACCGTGGCCCGCCGCGAGCTCGGTGCCTATGTGCACAGCGCGATCGCCCACGTGGTCGCGGTGCTGTTTTTGGCGATCCAAGGCCTTTCGTTCTGGGCGGTGGTCCAGGTCTTGTCGGATCCACAGCGACAAGCGCCGTACGGCGCCGTGCTGAAGTCGCATTTCGGAGGCACCGTCCTGTCGTGGGCGGTGCTGTTCGCCGTGGTGGCGGCGCTGTCGATGCGCCTCGTCGCCGAGGAGCGAAGACAGGGCACCTGGGAGATGCTCCTCACCGCGCCCGCCTCCGAGGGCGCGGTGATCACGGGCAAGTGGCTCGGCGCTGTCGTGTTCGCGTCTTTGATCTGGGTCCCCACGCTCGCCTACGTCGGGATCCTCTGGGTTTATCTCCCGGAGGGGAGCTCCGTCGACTTGGGACCCGTGGTGGCGGCCTACGCCGGCGTGTTCGCAGCGCAGGCCTCATTCTTGGCTCTCGGCACGGCGGCCAGCGCCGCCACGAGGAGCCAGGTGGTCGCGGCGGTGACCACGTTCGTGGCGCTGCTTGCGCTGCTCGTTGTGGGGCAGATCCCCGACTTGGCGCCGGATTGGATTCAAGGTCGAGGCGCCCTCGCGGCGACGCTCGCGGCGGCGGACGTGCGGGGTCACCTCGAGTCGTTCGCGGCGGGCGCCGTCCCTCGGTCCGGGCTCGTGCTGTTTGCCGGACTCACGGCTACCGGGCTCGCCGCGGCGTCAGCGCTTTCCGCCGCCGGGCGCCGGCGCCGGGCCGACGTGCTGTGGCGCGTCGGGGTGACCGTCCTCATCGCGCTGATTGCCGCGCTCTCGCTCGCCCTGTCGGCACGCTCGCCGCAGACCTACGACGTCACCGCGGCGAGGACGCACTCGCTTCACCCCGACACCGAGGAGGTCCTGGCGCACCTCGACGATCCCGTGACCGCGACCCTGGTGAGGCCCCGCGCGGAGGTGTTCGATCCCGTCTATGAGCAGGTGGAGGGGGTGCTAACGCGCATGGAGCGCGCGCAGCCGAAAATCGAGCGGCGCGTGTTCGAGCCCGCGACAGACCCCGAGCGGGCCGCGGCGATGGCCGAGGAGCTGTCGATCGCGCCCGCCGATCTGGCCGAAGGTGGTGCCGTGATCTTCGAGAGCGGCGCGCGGCGACGAGCGGTGGAGCTCTTGGAGATGGCGAGCTTCGACTACGATGAGCTCGGGATGGGCGAGATCTCGGAGCTCCGCGCCGAGGCGGCGTTCTCCCGCGCCATCGCGGAGGTGGGCCGGCCCGATCGGCCCACGCTGTGCGTGACCAGCGGCCACGGGGAGCTGCCCATCACGGCGCGAGGCGAAGGCCTCGACTGGTCGGAGCTCGCAGACGCGCTCGACAGGCACGCGATGACCGCGCGCGACGTCGGCGACGTCTCGGGCGGCGTCCCGCCGGAGTGCGACGCGCTCGTCGTCCCGGGGCCGCGCGCGCCGCTCGGCGCGATGGCCGCCGAGGCGATCGAAGACTACCTGGGCGCGGGCGGCGGGCTGCTCCTGGCGGCCCGGCGCGAGCTCGGGCGCGACTCGGCCGAATTTCCAGCCACCGGGCTCGAGCTCGTGCTGTCGCGGTGGGGCGTCACGGTGCGCCGCGAGCTCGCCCTCGACCCGAGGCGCGCGCTCGGCGGACCAGGGCTTTGGTCTGCGGCGGCGGGCTACGGCGATCACCCGGTGACGGCGGGCTTCGAGGAGCGACGGGTGACCGTGTGGCGGTTTCCGCGCGCGGTCGACGTCGCGCCGCCCGAGGGGATCGAGGGGGCGGCGCTCGTGTCGACGTCGGCCGCAGGGTGGGCGACATCGGAGGCGAGCGTGGTCGCAGACGACGAGCCGGCGCCCGACGCCGATGCGCGGGACGGGCCCGTGCCGGTGGCGGGCGCGATATCCGATCCCGAGACGGGGGCGCGGATCGTCGTTTTCGGCAGCGCCGAGGCGATGTCGTCCGCCGTCGTCGGCGCCGGCGCTCGCGACAACCGCGCGCTCGCGCTGTCTGCGCTCAGGTGGCTCGCGGGGCAGGAGACGGAGCTCGAAATCGGGCCCAAGACGCCCGAGCGGGTCCGGCTCATCATGTCCGACGCCGATCGTCAGACGGTGTTTTTGCTCTCGGTTTGCGGGCTGCCGCTCGTGTTCGCCGCCGCCGGGGCGCTGTCTTGGTGGTGGCGCCGGCGGCGGTCTGGCGCCGAGGTTACGGGGTAGCCGCGTTGGTGCGGGTCGGGGTGATCGCCGCGCTCGCCGCCGTGGCGGCGCTGCTCCTGGTTTCGCTCGTCGCCGGGGAGCGAGACCGCGGGGGCCCGGCGGCGGAGCGGGTCGTTCCGGACTTCGACCAAGACGCGATCACGGGGCTCGAAATCCGGCGCTCGGACGAGCAGGCGGTTCGGCTCGAGCGCGGCGACGACGGCGGGTTTGCGATGACGTCGCCGCGCCGGGTCGCCGCGGATCCGCGGGCCGTGGGCGATCTGTTGGGCGCCCTCGAGATGGTCGCCGTGCAGCGGCGGGGCGAGGCCGGCCGCGAGCTCGGGGAGCCGGACGCCGAGCTCCGCGTGGAGTTTTCCGGCGAAAGGCGAATGTCGCTCGCCATCGGTGACGAGATCGAGATCTCCGATCAGGTGTGGATGGCGCGCGGCGAAGAGGTGTTTCTCGTGGAGGGGCACTACGCGCGCGCGCTGGCGCCGAGCGCCACGGACCTCGCCGACGGGCGGCCGCTTCGCGAGGTGGCGGAGGCGACGGCGCTGACCGTCGAGACCGATCGCGGCAGGCTCGAAATCGAGCTCGGGCCGCCGGCGTTCGTGGTGCTCCCCGAGGGTCGGGCGCGGGCCGATTCCGAGGCGGTGCGAGACGTCGTCCGCGCGGTGAGGGAGCTCGAATTCGAGCTGGACGCCGAAAAGGCGAGCGCCGGCGGCCCCGCGTCCGAGGGGGGCGTGCCCGCGGCCGCGGCATCGCTCGCGATCGCCGCCGAGGGCGAGGACGCGTGGTTCGAGGTGGTGGGGGCGTGCGGCGGCGGCGCGCGCGTCGTGACCAGCGCCGGGCGGGGGTGCGCAGACGCGGGTGACGTCGCCGCCGTGGCCGAGCTTGTAGACGAGCCGGAGGCGCTCGTGCTCCCGCCTTTTGCCCGGGCGTGGCGCGAGGTCGGGTCAGACGGGGCGATCACGGCCATCGATGTAAAAAGGGGGGACGAGTCGCTCGAGCTACGCCGCGAAGACGGCGGGTTCTCGGGCCCCGGTGGCAGGGTGAGCCCGGCGCGGGTGCGAGAGCTATTGCGAAAGCTCGCAGAGCGCACGGGCGAGCCCAGGCCGATTTTCGCAAACGGCGGGGCAGAGCACGCCGGCGGCGCGCCCGCCGCGACCGGGCGGCCCGCGATCGCGATCGAGCTCATCCGCGAAGGCGGCGACGACGAGGTGATCCACATGGTTCGCGGCGACGGCTCGTGGCTGGCGGCGCGGGCGGATGAACCCGTGGCGTTTACCCTGCGGGGCGACGCGTCCGAGCTCATCACCGCCACCGAGCACGACTTCGAGCCGCGCGCGCTCGTGACCCGCGAGCCCCACGCGCTCCGCTCGCTGCGCCGCACGCGCCCCGGCGCCCCCGCGGCGCACGACGCGGAGGTGATCGCGCGCGGGCAACTCATCGGCGAGTACGAGGTAAAGCGCCCCGCCGGTCGTGTCCTTCGCGGCGCGGCCACGGAGCGCGCGGCGTCGGCCATCGCGCGGCTGCGCGCGTCGCGGTTTGCGAGCGAGCGCCCCACCCCGGGCCAGGGGCTCGACCCGCCCTTGGCCTCGATCGAGGCCGAGTTCGACCCGCCGCCCCGCGCGGGGGCGGCGGCCGAGACGGTGGTGATCGAGGTGGGAGCGGAGGCCGCCGGCGGCTGCTACGCGCGCAAAGGCGACGCGCCGGTGGCCGTGATCCCGGCGGAGACCTGCGAGGCGCTCACGGCGCCGTGGACGGACGCCGAGCCGCCCTGAGTCACGGCGCCCACCTCGCTCGGTGGCTCATTCGTCGGTGAAGCTATTGCTCCACTGCCCCACGCCGACGAGCACCATGCCCTCGTCTTCGAGCTTGCCGTCGATGACGTCGGCCGGAAGATTGACGGCCTCGGGGGCGAAGTCGTCGTCCGTACCCTGCCAGTGCTCCTCAGTCTCGAGCGCGACCAAGCCGAAGCCGGCCGTGTCCGGGTCGTCGTTTTCGGCAAACGTGCCGAGCACGCCGTTTGCGTCGTCCCGGCCGGCCGCCAAAAGCGCAAACAGGCTGCCGTCGTCATCGACGAACAGCATCGCCTCCCAGGTGCCGCCGTCGCCCTGCCAGCCGTCGGCGCTGTTCGTAAACGCGAAGTTCGCACCGCTCAGATCGAACGCGCCGTCGAACACCTCGCCGTCGGCCTGCCACGAAAAGCCGCCGGTGCCCGTGGTGAAGAAAAACGCGTCGGACTTGCCGTCGCCCGCCTCGAAGCTAAGCGCGACCTCCATGGACGCCTCGTCGTCGTCGCCCTCGATCGTCACGACGCCGCGGCTGTTGTCGCCCGAGCTGTCTCCGTCACCCACCGCGTCGCCCGCGGTGCCGGCCACGAAGTTGTCCGCGCCGACGACGAGGTTGTCGTCGGCGTCGTTCCCCGCCACGCGGATCGTCGCACCTGCGGCGGCGACGAGCGCGGCGTCCGTGTCGTACGCGGGGTGAGCCGCGTCCGCAGCGGAGTCCAAAACGCCGGCCGCGACTTCCACGCGCTCGGGGCCCGCGTCGCCGCCGTCGTCGCGAACGCCCTGCAAGACGAGCTGGGTGCCGTCGGGATCGAGATACGTCGTTTCGAAGTCGGCCGCGACCTCGTTTTCGTCTTCCACCGCCGCGTGCGCGGCCTCGACCTGGCCGATGAGCTCGGCGGCGCCGAGGGTGAAGCTGTCGCCGCCCGCCACTGACGCGTCGTTTACCGTGACGCCCTCCGGGCCGTGGGAGTCGTCCAAAAGGTGGAGCGCCAGCACGTAGCCCTCGTGGGTGGAAAAATCGTTGTCCTCGAGGGTGAGCTCCTGGGCGCTCGCGTTTTGGGCTCCCACGGCCACGCCGTCGCCGGCGAACTCACTGTCCGTAAACGTCGCCGCGCCGCCGTCCAAGTAAAACGTCGTCGCGCCATCCACGGCGAAGCTCGAATCGGCGACGGTGACGTTCTTCGGGTCGAACGTCCCGGCGAACACCGTGGCCCCATCGCCCACGTCGGCCGACGCGTCCACGTCTTGGAGCTCGAGCGTCGAGTCTTCGTGGCCCCAAAGGTTGAGAAAGTGGTTGCGGTCGCCGGGGTCGCCGCTCGAGTCGAGATCACCGTCCCACGACGGACCGGGCGTGATGGCGATGCCCTCGAAGCTGAAGGTCGCCGCCTCCTGACCGCCCATATTGGCGCCGCCGTTGCCGGCGAGCGTGCCGCCGTCGCCGAACATCGACTCGAGCGCGCCGCCCCGCATCGACAGGCGCGTATCGTCCAGCTCGAGCTGCCGGTCGCCCACGTGGATGC
>SLNH01000469.1 GCA_007133195.1 Nannocystineae bacterium
CGCGGCGACAGCGAAACCGCCGAGCCCGAGCCCGTCTCCGCACCGAGCTCGTCGCGCGCGAACACGCGCAGCGCGTCCGCCCGCGCCCCGGCCTCCGCGCGAATCGTTTCGGTCAGGTAGGTCAGGCCGAGGTGCGCCCCCGCGCCCAGATGCGATCCGGTTACGGCGAGCTCCGGGGCGATGACCTCGCCGCCTTGGTCGAGGTGATCGCGGGACTGGTCGAAGCGATCCGCGATGAGGTCGACTCCTGCGTCGATATCGGCGTCTCCGGGGAGCGCGTGCAGATAGCGGGCGCGCAGCCCGCCTCCCAAGAACGCGTGCTCTTCTCCTTGCCGATCGCCGAGCTCGGGATCGACGAAAAAGCCGGTGAAGTTATCGTCGAGCTCGAGGCGCCGAGCTTGGCCGTGCGCCTCGACCTCGAGGCGGTGATCCCCGAGCGGCCGCTGCGCGCGCCCGCTCACGAACGCCCGCTGGGACTGCCCATCGCCGCCCAAGCCGTAGGTATCGTGAAAGTCGAGGCGCCCGGCGTCGTAGTCGGCCAAGGGAACGGGCCCGCCCTCGCCGAACCGGCTGGCGAACGCGCCGCCGACGATCTTCGCGAAGCCGCCTTCAGCAAGCGCTACCCGGCCCTGTCCGAGCGCGGTCGCGCGCCGGGCGGCGCGGCCAGACCCAAAGCCGCTGTCGCGCATCGCCTCCGCGGCGATAAACGTCGAGCCCTCCCCGGCAGACGGCGCGGCGACGACCGCGGCGCGATGGCGGTTCGTGGAGCCGATTTCATAGCCGGCCTGATATCCGACCTTGTCCGCGGGGACCCCGAGCTCGAACTCCGCCGTTCCCGCCGTGGCGAAACGTCCCTGATCGAGCCCGAGCGAGCCCTTGCGCATGCGCACGCCGCGCACGACCTCCGGAATCAAGAATCCGAGGTCGAGGTATCCCTGGCCGTGGATGTTCGACATCTCGTTGACCGGCACGCCCGCGACGCGAACCTCGAGATCGGCGCCGTGGACCGCGTCGAACCCGCGCACGAAGATCTCGGCGCCCTTTCCCTCGGCGCCGTGCCTTCCGATCTCGAGCCCCGGCATCAGCGCCAGGAGATCGTCGGGGTGGCGGGTGGGCGTGAGGGCGAGCTCGGCGGCGTCGATTGTACGCGCCGACGGGATGATCGCCGAGGGCGGAGCCTCGCCCCGAATGTCGATGACCTCGCCGGGCACGCGCGCGATCTCCTCCTCCGCGATCTCCTCCTTCGCGATCTCCTCCTCTGGCTCGTTCGCTTCTCGTTCCCCGTCGTCACCCGCATAGGGCTCGGGCTCGGCGTGAGCTCGGCCAGAACCGGCGCCGGCGACCGCGCAGACGATGAGCAGGGCGCTGGCTCCGTGAGTCATCGCCATGAGGGGCGCGTAGCACAGCCGCTCGAAGCGTTCTAGGCCGCAATCGCCACGGCGACAATACGCCCCCCCCGGCGAAACCGGAATCCTGCCGGGGGTCGTCCCGGCGGCGCGTCGCGGCAAGGACGGGCCGTCGCCACGACCACGAGTCGCTCGTTCAGCTATTCGAGATTGACTCTACATCAGGTGGCTGAGGAGCGCGGTAGCGAGGCTGAAGTAGATTAGCAGCCCGGTGATGTCCTTGATCGTGGTGATGAAGGGGTCGCTCGCCGCGGCCGGATCGATGCCGAGTTTGTGCATGAGCCACGGCACGCCGTAGCCGATCATCGACGCGAGCCCGCAGGTGAGGGTCATCGAGATAAACACGACGACGCCGATCATCATCTCGCCCTGCCATGCCCAGCCTACGAGCCCGGCGCCGGCGCCGGTGAGCGCGCCGATGGTGAGCCCCGTAAACGCCTCGCGGAGCATATAGCCCCCGACTCGGCGGCTCGTGTCGATATGGCCGAGGATCACGCCGCGTACGAAAATCGTGGACGACTGGGTGCCCACGTTCCCGCCCATATCCATGATCACCGGGATGAAGATGGCGAGGATCGCCACCGCCTCGAGCGTGTCCTCGAACTGCCCGATGACCCCGCCGGCGAGCAGTCCGCCGACGAGCACGACGAGCAGCCACGGCATGCGGAGCTTGAGCACTTGAGAGAGCGAGGCGTTGACGATGCGTTCGCTGCGCAGCATCTCGGTGTCGGCCACCGACAGACCCGTCTTGCGGAAGATGTCCTCGGTCGCCTCCTGCTCGACCGCCTTCATCGCGTCGTCTACGGTGACGATGCCGAGGAGCCGTTCCTCGTCGTCGACGACGGGGACGGCCAAAAATCCGTACCGCTCGATGAGCCGGGCGACCTCCTCCTGATCGGTGGTCGCCGCCACCGACACGACGCGCCGGTCCATGACCTCGCCCACGCGCTGGTCGTCCGAGGCGCCGAGGAGCTTGCGGAGCGAGAGCACGCCGACCAGCCGCTCATCGGCGTCACAAACGTAGGCGTAGTAGACGGTTTCGGTGTCGCTCGGCGCCTGCTTGCGGAGCTGAGCGATCGCCTCGCGGACGGTGACGTCCTCCAGGACCGCCACGACGTCCATCGTCATCCGCCCGCCGGCGGTTTCGGGCGGAAAGGCGTAAAGGTTGCGAATCTCGCGCTGCTCGGGCTTCTCCACGAGCTCGAGGACGCCGCGAGCCCGCTCATCGTCGAGCTCGTGGAGAAGGTCGGCGGCGTCGTCTTTCGCCATATCGGCGACCACGCGGGCGAGCCGGGCGTCGGGCAGCAGGACAACGGCGCGCCGCCAGTCGTCCGGATCCATGTATTCGAACACGTCGCCGAGGCGCTCGTCGCTCGCGAGCTCGAGCAGGCTCCTTTGCGAGCTCTCAATAGCGGCGTCGAACCACGCGGCGACGTCTGCGGGATGGATCTCGGCGAGCGCTCGATCGAGCGCCTGCTCGTCGCGGCGAGCGAGGGCGTCTTCGAGCGCGCTCATCGCGCCGTTTTCGTGACTGTCGGCCATGGTCAGCCTCCCTTCGTAGTACGCAAGGCAAGTTTGCGCGGCGAGCTCAGTCGTCGCGCTCGCTACCGACGTGCGTGGCCACCGAGACGCCGAGGCGTCCGATCCACTCGAGCTCGTCGCCGTTACCCGGATCGGTCATCGCGCCCAGCGCCAGATCGACTCCGAAGCCGTCGCCGAGGCCCCAGTAAAGGCCCCCCTGCGCTCCGAGCCGCGGCCCCGCTGGATCCATCGGGTCACCGGCCGTGGCCTCGAGGAAGCTAGAGGCCTGGGTGCTCGGGATGTCAGCCTCCGCCGCCACGCCCCAAAACGCGCGCGCCTCGCGATCGCCGGTGAGCGTGGAGCTTATTCCGAGGTTGGCGTGGGTGGCCACGGCACCGCCTGCAAACTCCAGCGTCACCGGCACCACCGCGGCCGCCGCCACCTCCTCGCCGTAGGCGACCCCCGTGCCCGCCGGGGCGACGATGAAGCCCATCGCGCCCACCGTGGGCTGGCCCTCCTCGCCGCGGAACAGCTCGAGTTTGATGTGCCCGTAGGGGTTCGGCACCGTGAGATTCGAGTCGTCGTCGACGCCGACTCCGGTCGCTGCTGCGAGCTCGAGCCGATCGGTGACCCCGAACGCGGCCTCGACTGCGGCCAGTCCGAAGTGCTCGCCGGGACCGCGCACGCCCTCGACCCAGAGCTCGACTTCGAGCTCGCTCTGGTCGGCGCTGCCGCCGTCCTCGGTGATGAGCGGCGGCGCCGCGATCGCGGAAGGCGACACGACCACCGCCGCTGTCAGCGCCGCGATCGGCAGCGCTCGGGCGCCTGCACGCGCTCGGCGGTAAGAGCTCGCGTGCGCCGCCGCGCGGCGCGAAATGTCATGACGCATGATCCACCTTCTGATGCATAGCGCCCCATCCGGGGGCGCGAGGTGGATCCGAAATCCGGACTACCTAGGCCACCAGCTGGTGCGCTGCGGATTTGGCCGCGCCCGCCGAGACGCGGCCTTGCTACTTGGTCCGTCCATCGACTTTCGTTCCGACATGGAAATGCCCGCTTCGAGCGGCAGCACGATTAACACGATCGGGTGAGTTCGTCAAGGTTATCGGCGTGATCCACACCCTCGGGACACTGCTCGATCATGTAGGCGGACCCAGGGCCGTTCATGCCTGCCGAGAGCGCCCATCTGGCTGTATCGATCGCCGAAGCGCGGATCTGCGGCCGCGATTCGGAGGCTTTTCTCGGTCGCAGGCCTAGGCGCGTTTCCTGGTTTTGCTCTGCTTCGCTCGCAGAGTCGCGTGTTTGCGGTCTTCAAACCGGTCGCCGGTCTAGACGGCTTTGCCGGGATCCGATAGGTGCGATCGCTCGGATTTTTTGGGGGCCGATGGGAATAAAGTTCTCGAGCGATGAGTAGGGGCGGTCACCCACATAAACAGCCCCATCGCGCTCGTCGACCCGGCGTGGCCTGGCTGGCCAGTCGGTATGGTGACGTGTGCGCGCCCGGGGCACATCTCGCGTGTGACGTGCCGGGGCGCTGATGCGCCAGCATCGCGTGGTCAAGGCGACAAACCGTATCCGCAAAGGAGCCTCCTTGACCGCATCTCGAGGTGCTAAGCGGCTGTTCCGCGCTTCCGGAGGACAGCATGAATATTAATCGACTCTCGAACTTCGGCTTTCTCATCGGCGCCGGCCTGCTAGCCGGCGCGGGCTGTGGCGGCGACGATGGCGCCGACAGCGGCGAGTTGCCAGACGCCAGCAACGGCAATGGCAACGGCAACGGCAACGGCTCGATCGTCGAGGTCTCCGAGGACATCGAGTCGGATACCACGTGGGGCGGCGACGACACCTATCTCGTCACGGATGAGATCGACGTCGAGGCGCGGCTCACGATCGAGCCCGGCACGCTAATCGAGTTCGAGGACTCGGCGGGGCTAGAGGTGGACTCGAGCGGAATTCTCGTCGCCGAGGGGGAGTCCGGCAATCCGATCACGTTCGTCGGCACCGAGGCATCGCCGGGCTGGTGGAACGGGATCTTTTTCACCGCAGGGTCCAACCACGTGGATAACGCCCTCGATCACGTCTACATCGCCGACGCTGGCGGCGACTCCCTAAGGAGGACCTCAGACGCCAGCGTGATCATCACGTCGGATGCGCAGGCCTCGATCACGAACTCCACGATCGAAGACGGGGCCGGCTACGGCCTGTTCGTGTTCTACGACGGCGAGCTCGCCGCCTTCGAGGAAAACGAGCTCACCGGGCACGAGGAGGCGCCGATCCGCAGCGGCACCATCCACCTTCACCACTTCGACGCGGCGTCCGCTTACACCGGAAATGGCGCCGACGTCGTGATAGGCGGCCACACCGGGCCCAGCGTAAACGACCAAACCGTCGAGGGCGACGACCGCACCTGGCAGGACCTTGGCGTGCCCTACGAGCTTCGCGCCGACACGCGCGTGGTGGACGTCTTCCTCACCCTCGAGGCCGGGACCGAGCTCCGCTTCGCTACCGACACGGGGCTACGGCTCGAGGACGGCGCCGGCATCGAGGCGCGCGGCGACGGCGATGGCGAGGATGAGCGCGTCGTTTTCACCGGAACGGAGTCGTCGCCGGGATGGTGGGACGGCGTGCAGCTCCGCGACGCGCCGCAGAGTGCAAGCATCATCGAGCACGCGCTCGTCGAGTACGGCGGCGCCGACTCGTTGGGAGTCGCCGAGGAAGCCAACGTGAGCGTGGGAAGAGATACGGATCTCGAGGTGCGCGACGCGGTGATACGAGAGAGCGCAAATCACGGCGTGTGGGTGAGCGAGGACGCCACCATCAACGAAGACGTCTGCACCGCAAACGAGTTTTCGGGCAACGACGGCGACGACTGCGCCGGCGAAACCTGAGATACGGACCGGTGGCGCCTGTGACCAGCGCGCTGCTGCGTGCGCGGTCGCAGAGGTGCCGGGGCGCCCGGTAAGCGTTTTGTTCGCGAAAACGGGCGCCCGGCCACCTGCTATTGCAAAGGGTGTCAGCGCAAAAACGGAAAGCCGTCGTTGACGTCGGCGTTGCTATCCCACACCTCGTCGAAGTCCCACGTCACGTAGGTGTCGGCGCCGAAGGGGACGGTCATGTCTTCGATGGTGCGCTCGAAGACGCCGTCTTCATCGCAGGGTCACGGGGCGTAGCGCTGCAGATAGCGCTCGAGGCGGAGCTTTCTGCGGGCGCTCTCGGAGGTCATATACCGAACCTTGCCGAAGATCGGCCGCTCGGGGCCCCACGCTCGGTCGTAGCGCCCGAGGCACCAAAAGATGCCGCTATACGAATTCGGGTCGCGGCCGTCGATGCCGTATTTGTTGTTGAGCTCGATCATGATCTCGAGGGCGCGCTCGGGCGTCTTGCACCACTCCAGGATCTTTTTGCCCCAGAGCATGCGCATGTAGTTGTGGATCCGGCCCTCGCGCAAGAGCTGGCGCTGAGACGCGTTCCAGACCTCGTCGCCGGTTTCGGCGCGCTCGAGCTGCTCGAGCGTGTAAAGCTTCGGGCGCTCATCGGCGCGGTGCGCGTCTAGGGTCTGTTTGGCCCAATCGGGGAGCGACTCGTAGCGGTGATAATCGTCGCGCTGCCACGCCATGTTGTAGCCGAGCTCGCGCCAGGTGATGAGCTCGTCCAAGAACGCCTCCGCGGGCTCGCTCATCCCCCACCAGCCGGCGCGCTGGCCCCGGCCGCCCTCGGCGAGTCGCGACGGATCCCAGTCTTCGCGGGCCATGATTTCGGCGAAGAGGTGGTGCGGTGACGCGTGGCCGAAGTGAAGGTAGGGGGAAAGTCCGCTCGAGCCGTCGTCGTCCGGGTGGTTGCGCGCGTCGGCGTAGCGATCGAGCCGATCTCGCACGAACTCGCGGATCCGATCTCGCGCCGCCCGCTCGCCGCCCTCGAGCCCCGTCGGCTTCACGTCGTGATCGATCGGGAGGTCGCCTATGTCTGGGACTCCCTCCGGCCAGCGCGCCCGAACCACGCGCGGGACCGCGGGCGGCGCCCGGATCCCCGACCACGACTGCCGCCGCCTGGGCCGCTCGCCGAGGTGTGCGGGCAGTTCGTTTTGCAAAAACCGGCGAAACGAATACGCGGTCGGAAATACCCGGTCTGCCGCCCGAAGCGGCAAGAGCCCATTGGAGTCGACGACCTCGAGTCGAACATCCAATACCTCCGCGGCCTTCGCGAGCATCCGCGGCAAGAAGAACCCCGGGTAATCGTCGCCGACCACCACGCAGGCGCGCGAGGCGAGCGCTTTCAACAGCCCCTTGCCTTCGCCGCGGGCGCGCTCGACATAGGCGAAGTAGCGCACCGGATGCTCGGCGAGCGCGTCTCGGTTCGAGCGCATGCCGGCGAGCACGAAGTCGTGCAGCCGGTCGCTCGCCCAGCGGTAATCGCAGCGCAGCGCCTCGAGGATAAAAAGCGGCCGGTCGAGCTCGCGAGCCCGATCGACGGCGCGGTCGAGGGCGAAACTGTCGCGCACGCGCCGAAACGCGGTCATCCAGTACAGGACGTGGTCCCGGTCGGGATGAACCGGCGCGTCGTTTAGCGCCCGGAGCCTGAGCGGCGGCGTCATGGAGTGACCTCGCCTCCGGTGCCGAAGGCCTGCATGGTTTGAACCTAGTCGCCTCGCTCGGATCGGCAATCGATTTCAGGCGCCGGATTTCGAGCCCCTGCTGCCAGGCCCCTGCTGTCAGGGCTATGGCGCGAACCTTGTCTGTGAACATGGCTCAATTCAACCAGTGTAGCAGCGTGCCGTCCCGGCGGGGATGCGGCGGCCCGCTGCGCCGACGCACGCCGCTTCTGGGCTGAGCTGCCGCCGGTGCGCCACCCCATAACTCACGAGAGCTGGGTCGGCGCCCCGAGGGGCGCGCGCTCGACGCCGCGCTCCCCGGACGCGCTGGTGAATCGCTGGGCCAAAATGCCGGCCGAGCTGAACGCGCTCGCCTCTTTTGCGGTAGGCCCGAGCAGGCCCCGCACGGCCGGGTCGGAGGCGATCTCTTCGCCGAGGATGAGGCCGGGGCCGCCGGCGGCGGCGGCGATCGCGCCGACGCGGCGCACGGTGCGGCCAAAGTAGTCGAGGCGATCGTTCATCGTCGTGGCCACGGCCGCGCCTGCGTGGACGGCGACGCGAAGATCGGTTCGGTCGTCGGCGAGCGCCCTGGCCGCCCGAAACGCCGCCACGGGGTCGACGAACGAGGCGAGAATGCCATCGCCGTGGATCTTGACGACGGTGCCCCCCTCGGCGCGGGCGCAATCGTCGACCTCCTGGTGGAGGCCCGCGAGTACGGCATAGGCGTCCATCTCGTTCGGGTGCTCGTAAAGCGCTTCTACATCGTCTGGCTGGGCGAGGAGGAGGACGACCTTCGACACCGAGACGAGGCGTCCCGGCGCAAGCACCTCCCCGGCGAAAAGCCGCCGGAAAAGCGGCAGGGACGCGGCCGCTGCGGCCGTTACCGCGTCATCTCGCGCGACCATGCGCTCGATGCGCACGGCCACCTCCACTCCCAGCTCGTTGGTGAGGACGAGGCGCTGGCTGCCGAGCCCCAGCGCGCGGGGGACCTGGGGCGTGAGCCCGGGCCGTAGCTCCACCTCCCAGCTCGAGAGCAGCGCCGAGGAAGTCACGCGAAACGGCCACGCCGATGGGAGCTCGCGTCCTGTGACTCGGTAGAGGCCCTCTTCGAGGCGGAGGTCCGCGTCGAACCGCTCGCCGGGGGCGAGGCGCACCTGTGCGACGACGTGGGGAAAGTGGCCCGGTCCGCCGATGCAGTAGATTCCGGCTTCTACCTCTCGGATCTGGGGGTGGGCCGCGAAGACCATCTCGACGGACCGGGATAGATCGAGCTCGAATCGGATGTTGCAGGCTTCGCAGTCGCCGTGCTGTCGAAGCTCGGCGAGGGTGTCCACGACGGTCGAGGCGATCCGGCAGCTCGGGCAGAGGACATCCCATCGCAAGACCAGCGCGCCTTCGTAGGCAGCGACGAGGCACGCATCGATCACCTCGCCTTCGTCGAAGCCGTGATCCCGGGCGAACACCCGCGGGCGTAGGCGCGCCACCGCTTGCGCTGGTTTGTGCTCGAGATGAGCGCAGAGCCGGTCGGCCACCGCCTGATCGATGCCGTGCTCTCCGAGCCGAGCGTGAACCTTCGCGAGCCGTTCCCGCGCCGCAGCCGACAGCCGGCCCGGATCCTCGAAGGGGTCGGGGAGCAGGCCGCTCGGCCCGCGCTCGCGCCGGGTCCTCATCGCGAGGAACCAGTCGATTCGCCGATACACGCGAGCGAACGCCCGGCGTACGCGAAAACCAATCTCGACGCGCGCGGCGGTGCGGCCGATCACGCCCCGCGGCGCGATCTCGAGGACGTGGCGCAGGCTCGTGCCACCTCCTTCGCGGCGGCGGAGCTCGACCGTGCTGCGGAGCCAACGAAACGGCCCTTCGCTGTACTCTCGCAACACGCCGAATCGCTCGGGCGCGATCCACTCGTGCGGGTGCTCGCGCCAGCGAATCTGCATCCCGATCGCTTCCATGTGACCATAGGTCTCGACGCCCTCGTCTCCTGCGACGCGCTTCCAGTCGATCGCCTCGAGACCCGCGGCGCGATTGACGCGATCGGTGTCGGCGATGAGCGGCCAGAGATCCTCGGGCGTCGCGTCGAGATCGAGCTCCAGCGGATAGGGGACGATGCGCTCGCCGTCCGGCGTATCGGGCTTGTGCGGGTGGGCGTGGATACGCTCCACACCGCCCCGGCGAACGCGCTCGATCGCCTCGAGGAGCTCGCCGCCGTCCGCCGGCCGCGCGTCCGGCGCCTTCTCGAGCGTGCGCGCCACGAGCGAAGCGATCGCGGGGCGGATTTCTGGCTGAAGCGTAGCTAGGTCGGGAGCCGGATCGCGGATCTGCTTCGCCATCACGGCCCCGGGCCCGTCGCCGCGGAACGGCGGACGCCCGGCGAGCATGCCGAACAGGGTGGCGCCGAGGGCGTAGACATCGGTCCGGGCGTCCACATCCTTGCCTTCGCACTGCTCGGGTGACATGTACGCGGGCGTTCCCACGGCGGCGCCCGTGCGGGTGATCGCGACCGACTCGTCGTCGGCCCGCCGAGCGATTCCAAAGTCGCACAGCACGACGCGGTGGGCGCCGGCCTCATCCGTACTCTGGAGGATGATGTTTTCCGGCTTGACGTCGCGGTGGACGACGCCGAGGGCGTGGACGTCGGCGAGCGCCCGCGCCACGTCGGCGGCGATGGCGAGCGCCTCGTCTTCGCCGAGCCGTTTCCGCTCGCGCAAGATATCGAGGAGGCTTCGCCCCTCGGCGAGCTCCATGACGAGATAGACGAAGCCGGCGTCCTCGTTGAGCTCGACGAACCGCGCGATGAAGGGGTTGTCTAGCTGGGAAAGGAGCCGCGCCTCGCGGCGAAACCGGTGCAGCATCTGGGTCTCGCCAGCGAGGTCGCCGTGGAGCACCTTGAGGGCGACAGGCTCGCCGCCGCCGAGGTCACGAGCCCGGTAGACCACCCCCATGCCGCCGCGCCCGAGCACCTCGCCGAGCTCGTAGCGGCCGAGCGTTTTGGGCACTGGCGCCGACCCGCGCATCCCCTGCGACGAGGTCTCGTCACCCGTGGTCTTCGCCGCCGCGCCGCCGGCGTCGCCGAGGGCCCGGAGTGCGACCGCGACCTCCCATGCGCTCGGGCGCGCGTCCGGATCGCGACTGCACATCCTGCGCCGGAGTTCATCTTCCTCGCATTCGCCGACGCCCTCTGCCTGCGGGCGGGGCGGGTCGGCGTCCACGTTCGTATCCTCACCTCCGCCCGGCCCTGGCGCCGGGAGGCCGGTGAGCGCACAACACCACAGGGCGCCGAGCGCGTAAATGTCGGCGAGAGGGCTCACGGGGCCTTCGGGGCCGGCCTCGGGCGAAGCGCAGGAGCGATCGAGGGCGCCGAGCGCAGCGGGGTCGCCGGCGTTCGTCCCCGTGAGCTCCAGGCAATACCCCGTTTCCGGGTCGAATGACACCCGCGCCGGGCTGATGGCGCCGTGCGTTAGGCCGAGCCGGTGCGCGAACACGAGCAAGCTCGCGAAACGCGCGATCATGTCCTTTGCTTTTGGCGGGGAAAGGGCGCCGTCTTCGCGCAGGTGGTCCGCCAGGCACAAGCGGGCTGCGGGGAGTACGAGGAAGGGGCGAGGCCCTTCGAGATCGGCGTCGATGAGCGGACGCAGTGCGGGCTCGTTGATCTTTCGCAGTAACGTGACCCGGGAACGAAGCTGTTCCCACCGGCCGGGGACCTCCCTTATCTCGGACAGGTCTCGGAGCTCTAGCGGATCGCCCGTTCCGCCTTGCCTCGCCTCGTATGCCGCCCCGTCGGGGCCTGATGATAGCCGGCGCACGAGCTCATAACTGCCGAGCCTCATCGCGCCATGATAGCTCGGACGAGCGGTGGGGGGGGGCGGACTCCGACCTCAATCGCCGCCAGGCGAAACGAGCTCATCGACCTTGTCCGCCCACGCGGAGATCCGGCGTTCGTCGGCGGGATAGCGCCGATACAGCACGGCCACCCGCGCCATCTTGGCCACGGCTTTGCCGAGCGAGGCGCCGAGATGCGTCGCCTCGAGGAGCCCGCGCGCGCGCGGGGCGATCGGACGTCGTGGGACGGGCGCGACCTGACGAAGGCTGAGCGACACGAGGTGTGGGTGAAGCAGGCCGGCGCGCATCATGATCGCGACGTCGCGGGTGCTCAAGTCGGCCGAAAATCGGCGGAAGATATCGTAGGCCGCGAAGAGCCCGCCGTATCGGCGCTGCCAGCGCACGGCGTAGCCGTGCACGCCATCGCCCGCCGCCAGGGAATCGGCCAGCATCTTGGCCGCGACGAGGCCCGCGCCGACTCCGGAGCCGTGGGCGGACAGGACCTGCATGGCCGCGTCGCCTACAGCGGCGACCCGGCCGCTTGCCAACCGATCCGCCGGTCGCCCCAAGGGGATCGGCGAGGATCCTCCGTAGAGCTTCGGGCCGATCCAGTCGCGGTGTTCAGCGATGAAGTCGGCGAGGACGCGCGGCCCGGCCCTGTGCCCGCGCGCGGGAATGCTGCCGGTGAGAATGTGCAGGCGCCCCGCGCCGTGGGCTCGGAGGTGAACGACAGAATAACCGCCGTCCAGGCCGCTGTAGCACAGGGTGTCGCCGTAACGGACGCCCTGATCGGCGAAGAAGCGCCGCGCCCGGTCGCGATCGATGATTTCGTGGACCTGCTGGGCCGCCGCGCAGATATCCGTACGCTCGGGGCGCGGGAGGTCGATGAGCCCGGCGCCGCCGAGCCCCGACGCATCCACGTAGTAGTGGGCCTGGATGTCCCCTGCGGAGGTCGAGAGCACCTCGCCGTCAAACTCTTTGACCTCGACGTCACCCATGAGTCGTGCGCCCGCGCGGCGCGCCTCTCGGCGGAGGCGCTCCGCGAGTCGCCGCATGTCCACCTCCAGGCAGTCGTGGTCGTCAGCGACGATTCGCTCGGGGCCATACCCCGCCAAAAGGTGCATCGGCGACGGGTCGCCGAGGAGCTCCGGCGGCGCGGGACGCGCGAGGTCGGCCGCGTCGAACATCCAGGCTGGAACGTTGTTGACCCAGGTCGCCCCCGCTCGATCGAGCGAGCGACGATCGACGCACAACACGTCCATGCCCCGTCGGGCGCAATGAAGGGCGGCGGCGGCGCCGGTCGAGCCGGCGCCGAGGATCAAAACGGTGGGCTTGTCCAAACCGATGCTTCTAAGGTTGGTGCTGATCAGACTGCGTTCGGGCGTCGGATAGGCGGAGGAGAACGTAGCATTGACGAGCGGCGGCGTGTGGGGCGCGATCCCCCCGCCTTCAGGTCCCCGTGGACGCCGAAATCGCCTAGGATGGCCTTTGATGGGGAATCGGCGCTACAAGGTGATCGATCGCAAGGTGGGCCTCCTCGGCGGAACCGCGCTCCTCGTCGGCACGGTGATCGGGATCAGCGTGTTCCTTTTGCCCGGGCAGCTCATCGGAGAGGCCGGACCGAGCATCGTACCGGCGCTCGCCATCACGGCGGTCCCGATGCTGTTCGGCGTCCTCGCCCTGCTTCAGCTGGGCGGCGCGATGCCGGTCGCGGGCGGGGTGTATGTCTATGCCTCGCGGCTCATCAGCCCGCTGTGGGGATTCATGTCCGTATGGCTGATCATCCCGGCCATTTGGGCAGTGCTCCTGTTTACCGCTCTCGGCTTTGCCGAGTTCGCCCGCTTTTTCATCGACGTGCCCACCCCCGTGCTCGCCGCGGTCGTCCTCGCCGTGTTCTTTCTGCTGAACCTCGCCGGCACGACGATCGTCACCGGTGTTCAGCTCGCGATGGTGGGGTTCATCGCGCTGGCGATCCTCGCCTTCGTCATCCCGGGCGCGGCGGCGGTAGACGCGTCGAACTACACGCCGATGTTTCCGGCCGGCGCGGAGCCCTTCCTCATCGCGGTCGTGGCGCTCTACGTCCCGTTTCAAGGTTTCTCGATGGCGATCGAGATCGGCGAAGAGGTAGAAAACCCGATCAAAAACATCCCGCGGATGCTCTATCTCGGGATGGCGGTCTCGGTCGCGCTGTCTTTGGGGCTCGTCGCCGTGTTCGCGGGCCTCGACGACTGGGAGGCGCTGAGCGCCATCGATGAGGGCGGCGTGGCCCAAGCGGCTTCGAGTTACCTGAGCGGCTGGATCGGGCCGGCGGTGGCGATCGCGGCCGTGCTCGCGGCTTTCACCACGCTAAACGCGATCATTACGTCCTATTCCCGGACGCTGATGCGGGCCGCCCGCGACGAGGTGATCCACCCGAAGCTCGCCGAGCTCCACCCGCGCACGCAGGTCCCGGCGCTGGCGGTGGTCGTCCTCGCGCTGCCGCCGATCGCGCTCGTGCCGATCGCCCCCGATCCCATCCTCCTGGCCGCCTTCATCGCCACCGTGATCCTGTTCGGCGGCTTTCTGGGCGCCATCGCGCTTTGGAACCTCCCCAAGCGCTACCCCGACCGCTATCGCTTCGCCTTTTACAAGCTACCGATGCCCGTGCTCAAGACCTCGGCCATCGGCACGATGATCTTCGCCGTCCTGTTTTGGGCGGCGCTTTTGCCGGGCGCGCCCCAGATCGTCCTCATCGTCGTCGCTCTCGTCCTGCTCGGCTGGCTGTCCTACCGCCGACGAGTCTCGGGGGACCGCGCCGACGACGGGCTGCGCGAGCGCATGACCCGCCTTGCCGACCACGAGTGACCCGCGGTCGCCGTGGATGAGGGCCGGGCAAAGACCCTCACCGGCCAAGTGCAAATTTTCGACGTTCGAGCGCCACGTCGGCTCGGCGCGACGGTGGCCTCGGCCGCGTTCTACATTTGTACGATGCGTCGAGTGGGGGCCGTGAAAGCTCCGGGGCGTCGTCCGCTCACTTGGAAAGCACGTAGGCGGTACACCGCTCGAGGGTCATAAGCTCGGAATAGTCCGACTCGGGCACCGAGACCTCAAGCTCGTGGCTGAGCGCGGTGGCGAAGTTCAAGACGTCTAAGGAGTCCATGTCGAGCTCGTCGCGCAGATCGGCTTTCGGATCGAGCCCCTCGACCTGGGCGCCGGGCACGGTGCGGCGCAAGATGTCTGCGATCTTGGCCCTCACCTCATCAGGCGTTCTGGCGACAGTCATAGGGACTCGGGCTCCTTGAGCTTATCTTCGAGGATGCGGAGGAAGGCGGCGCCCCGGTGGCCGTCGCTCGCGCGGTGATCGGCGGAGAGCGAGGCGACGACGAGCGGGCGCGAGACGACCTGCCCCGCGTAGACCCAGGGCCGCTCGGAAATGCGCCCAAAGCCGATGAGCGCCACCTGCGGCGGATAGATCACCCCGTAGACGGCCTCGCTGCCGCGATCTCCGAGGCTGGTGACGGTGGCGGTGGAGTCACTGAGTTCCGAGCTCTTGAGCCTTCGGGTGCGGGCGCGACGTACCACATCGTTTAGGCGCCACATAAGGTCTTCGAGCGGAAGCTCGCCCGCGTGGTGGATCGCCGGGGCCACGATTCCCCCGCCTCGGAGCGATACCGCCGTGCCGAGGTGTACGGCCTCGGCATGACGCACTGTGCCGCCTTCAAAGAAGCCGTTTAACTCGGGGATCGCGCGCAGCGCGAGCGCGGTGGCCTTGAGCAAAAGCACGCCCGGCACGATGCGGCGCTCGATGGGTCGCGCTGCGTTCTCCGCGGCCAAAAACGCGATCGCCGGTTCGAGATCGATGGTGTTTGACAAATAGTAATGGGGAATCTCGCGCTTGGACTTGGCCATCGCCGCGCCCATCGCGCGCATTACCTCGGCCTTGCGATCGACAGGCGGAGGCTCGGGGGGAGGAGCCTCGGGAGGCGGATGCTCGGGCGCCGGGGACGGCTTCGTCGCGTCGGCGGCCCGTGCCGAGGCCGCCCGCTCTACGTCGGCGAGGGTCACTGCGTTGCGTTCGCCCGAGCCGGTGATTTGGGCCGCATCCACGCCGAGCTCACGGGCTCGTCGTCTGGCTGCCGGCGAGATCCGGGGCCTTCTCAGAGGCGCCGGCGGCGCTGGTGTTGACGTCGGGCCATTCGCCGAGGGAGGTGCTGCAGCCTGCGGTGGGGAGGCGGGCGCGCCCGCGGGCTCCCCCTCGCCCCGGATCACGGCGAGCGTCGTGCCCACCGGCACCTTCGTTCCCTGTTCGACCACGAGGGAGTCGACCACCCCCGCGTGAAACGACTCCACTTCGATCGCCGCCTTCTCCGTATCGACCACGGCGATGATGTCGCCGCGCTTGACTATATCCCCCGGCGCGACTTTCCACTCGAGCAGCGTTCCGGCCTCCATGTCGGCCCCGAGGCTGGGCATTTTAAACTCAGCCATCCGATCCCACCCTTCGCTTCGCGGCGGCCGCGATCTCGTCAACCTTTGGGAGCGCGGCCTGCTCGAGGTGGTGCGGGTAAGGCACAGGTGCCTCCGCGGAGCAGATGCGCTCGACCGGTGCGTCGAGATCGTAGAGCGCGTCTTCGGCGATGCGCGCCGAAATCTCTCCCGCAAGACTGCCGGTATGCCAGCCCTCATCGACCACCACGGCTCGGTGCGTCTTTCGCACGCTGGATAAGATGGTTTCGAGGTCCAGCGGGCGGAGCGCACGCAGATCCACGACCTCTGCGTCGATCCCGCCCGAGGCCAGATGCTCGGCTGCCTCGAGCACCTTGGGGAGAGAGCCTCCGTAGGTGATGAGGCTCACGTCGTCGCCGGCGCGGCGAATCGCCGCGCGACGCAAATCCACCGGGCCTGCGAGCTCCTCGACCTCCCCCGACATGTTGTACAGGAGCACGTGCTCGAAAAGGATCACCGGATCGGGATCGGCGAGCGCGGCCTTTAGCATAAAGCGCGCGTCGTGCACCGTGGCCGGCGCCGCCACCCGCAGGCCGGGCACGTGCGCGTACCAGTTTTCGAAGCTATGTGAGTGCTGCGCGGCGACCTGCTTGCCCGCGCCCGTGGCCATGCGGATCACGAGCGGCACCGATAATTGGCCGCCCGACATATGTCGCAGGGTGGCGGCGCCATTTACGATCTGATCCATCGCCAGCAGGCTGAAGTTCACGGTCATCACCTCGACGATGGGCCGCATGCCGGCGCTGGCCGCCCCCACCCCCGCTCCCACGAACCCCACCTCCGACAGCGGCGTATCGCGGATCCGCTCCTCGCCAAACTCCTCGGCCATGCCGAGGGAGACGGCGAACACCCCGCCATAGCGGCCCACATCCTCGCCCATCAGAAACACCCGAGGATCGCTCGACAGCGCCTCGCGATGCGCCTCGCGAATCGCTTCGCGATAGGTCATCGTCGCCATCGAATCTCCCTCGGGGTGTACACGTTTTTGAGCAGATCCTCGACGGGCTCGAGGCTGCCCTCCTCGGCGACGCGCACCGCGCCTTCGACCTCGTCTTCGACACTGGCCTCGAGGGCGCTTACATCTTCCTCGTAAAGGATATGGTCGGCGCGCAGGGCGCCTTTGAGCGTGGCGATTGGGTCGCGGCGCCGCCATCCCTCGATCTCTTGTTTCGAGCGATAGCGATCCGGGTCGTACATGGAGTGGGCGCGATAGCGGTAGGTCTCACACTCGAGAAACCGTGGGCCGCCTCCGTCGCGTACGGCCTGCACCTCGCGGCGGACAGCGGCCTCGACCGCCAGCACATCCATGCCGTCAACCTTGTCCGCGGGCACCCGATAACTCGCCGCCTTGCGGGCCAGGTTGGTCTCGGCCTGCGCGCGCGAAAGGTGTGTGCCCATCGCATAAAAGTTGTTCTCGCACAGGAACAACACCGGCAGGTTCCAAAGCGCCGCGAGATTCATGGACTCGTGAAACGCTCCTTCGGCCACCGCGCCGTCCCCGAAGAAGCAGGCCGTCACGCGGTTTTCGTTTTGCAGCGCGTCGGCCAGGGCCATGCCGACGGCCACGGGCAAACCGCCGGCGACGATGGCGTGGCCGCCGTAAAATCGCCGCGACGCGTCGAAGATATGCATCGAGCCGCCGCGCCCGCCGCTGGAGCCCTCCACCTTGCCGTACATCTCGGCCATCACTTCGCCCGGTGGTACCCCACGGGCGATCGCGTGGCCGTGCTCGCGATAGGTGGAGATCACGTTATCCTCGGGCGACAGCGCCCTCATCGCGCCTGTGGCGATCGCCTCTTCGCCGACGTAAAGATGCAAAAAGCCGCGGATGAATCCCGCGCTATACAGCTCCGCGCAGCGCTCTTCGAAGCGGCGGATGAGCATCATCTCGCGCAGAAGCTCCAGGCCGCGCTCGCGCGAAACCGCGCCGCTCATGCGCCACTCTCCAGCGTGGAGAGATCGCCTTCGGGCAGACCGAGCTCGCGGGCACGCAAAAGCCGCCGCATGATCTTGCCGCTGCGGGTACGAGGGAGGGCCTCGGCGAACGCGAGCTCCCGCGGCGCTACGGCCGGCCCCAGGCGCTTGCGGGCAAACCCCAAAAGCTCGCGCGAAAGCTCCGAGCTCGATTCGAAGCCCGGTTTGAGCGAGACGAACGCCTTGACGAGCTCCATCGCCACCGGATCCGGCACGCCGATGACCCCTGCCTCGGCCACCGCCGGATGCTCCATGAGGGCGCTTTCCACCTCGAACGGGCCGATGAGGTGACCCGCCGACTTGATCACGTCGTCGCCCCGGCCCACGAACCAGTAGTAGCCATCGCGATCGCGCCGGGCGATATCTCCGCTCAAATACCAGCCCGCTGCGAAGCTTTCCTGATAGCGGTCGGGATCGCCCAGGTAGGCGCGAAACATCGACGGCCACCCCGGCCGGATCGCCAGCTCACCCTCGACGTCCGGCTCGAGGATCTCTTCGACCCCGCCATCACCTGTGCGGCGAACGATGCCCGCTTCGATGCCGGGCAAAGGCTTGCCCATGGAGCCCGGACGAATGTCCAGCGACGCGTAGTTGGCGATGAGGATGCCGCCGGTTTCGGTTTGCCACCAGTTATCGTGAAACGGGCGCCCAAAGGTCGCGGCGCTCCACACCACCGCCTCGGGGTTGAGCGGCTCCCCGACGCTGGCCAAGAATCGAAGCCGAGACAGATCGCGCGCTTTGGCCTGCTCGGCGCCGGCCCGCATCAGCATCCGAATCGCTGTAGGGGCCGTGTACCACACGGTGACGTTTTGCTCCTCGAGGAGCCGATACCACCTAGACGTCTCGAATTCCGCCTCGTCGACGAGGCTGGTTACGCCATTTGTGAGCGGCGCGATGATGCCGTACGAGGTGCCGGTGACCCAGCCGGGATCGGCGGTGCACCAGTAGATGTCGTCCGCATGGAAATCGAGGGCGAGCTTGCCCGTGATGTGGTGAGCCACTGCCGCCTCGTGAACGTGCACCGCGCCCTTGGGCTTGCCCGTGGTGCCGCTCGTAAAGTGAAGCAGCGCCGGCTCCTCCGGGTCAGTCGGGGCGATCGCGAACTCGGGGGATTGCGCCGAGAGCCACTCGTCGAAGTCGATGGTCCCCGGCGTTCGCGCGGGCTCGCGGTGTTCGGCGACCACGATCACGTGCTCGAGCTCGGGAAGCTCATCGCGAATGCCGGCGACTTTCTTTCGGTAAAGACTCGCCGTGGTCACCAAAACCCGCGCCCGCCCGAGTTTCATCCGCGACTGGATCGGCTCGGGCCCGAACGCCGAGAACAAGGTGGTAAACACGCTGCGGGCTTTGAGCGTGCCGATGGCGGCGAGGTAGAGGGCCGGAATGCGGCCCGCGAGCGTAAACACGTGCTCGCCCGCGCCCACCCCGAGCGAGCGCAAGCCATTGGCGAACCGCGCCGACGCCTCGGCAAGCTGGGCGAACGTCATCTCCTCGACGGTTCCCGGTTTGCGCACAAACCGCAGCGCCACCCGGTCGCGCGCCGGCCCCGCCGCGTGGCGATCCACGCACTCGTGCGCGATGTTTAGCCCGGCGCCGCCGGGTAACCCATCGAGTTCGCGGCGAGCCTCGGCCCAAGTGAACGCGTTGCGGGCTCGCTCATAGTTCGCGAGGTTGGGGGCGGGGCGAATCGGGCGCGCCTTCTCGATTTGCTGGTGGCGTACCGTCGAGAGCATCCCTGGCCCAAGTTGCGAGCGCTGTGCCAATGCCAGCCCGCCCACATCGCAACGCGCCAAATCGCCGTCGTTCGCGAGCGGTCAGGGGGCTTGGCCTCATGCCGCGTGTCGCTATGTAGGAAAGCGGCTGTTTCGCTGGCGCACTGAGACCCGGGCGCACATCGAGCGAAGGTGGCCGGCGGGCGGCGCGTGCGACCACTTCACCGATGGGAGCTTCATGAACGGAAACGCACACGCGCTCCCCCTGCGGCCCTGTCGAGGAGGCCCCACTCGTCCTCGGCGTCGAGGTAACTTTTCCCTTTGCGCGGACGAGGCCGAACTCTACGCGCGGACGCAGCTCCCCGGCGCCGGGGGCGTCGTCCTGGCGCTGTCGCCGAACGCGCCCGTCCAATGCCTTCGCGGGCTGCGCGCCCCGGGTTACGGGGCGACGGATCGCCAGCCGGACTCGAGCTGAAAGAACTCTACCGGGCCGTCAGTCACCGACGCGCCGAGGTCGAGCCCGAGCACGCCGACGAACGCGAGCGGATTGAACTGGAGAAACTCGTAGCCGCGCGTGCGCGCGTCGTAGGCGCCGGCAAAGATGCCCGGGGTCTCGAAAAGCGGCCAAAACGTCCCCGTGGCCGCCTCCTCGAACACGCCCGCACCGGGATCGACCACGAGGTAGCTCTCGGCGCTCGGCACCACCGCGAGGGGCTCGTCCGCCACGCCCTCGAGGCCCGGCACCGGCTCGGGCGCGGGCTCGGAGGCCTCGGGATCCACCGCGGCGACGAAATCGCTGGCGAGGGGGCGGCCCGCTAGGATCAGGCGTCCTCGGCTCGAGACGATGTCGACGGCGATGTCGCCTAGCTCGACCCACGCCTCCTCGAGCCCCGTACCGTCGGCGTTGGCTCGGGCCAAAAACTGAGCTTCCGGCTCCGCGCCTTCCACGAAGCCGTCCTCACCGAAGTCGGCGTAGGCGACATAGAGGGTGTCGCCGTCGAGGAGCACGCTGGTCGGCGCGCCGTCGCCCAAGTCGAGGAGCACGTCGGTCTCGCCGGTCGCGGGATCCAGGGTGAGCACCTCGCCCTCCGCAATCTCGCCGACGAGGAGCTCGCCGCCTTCGCCCTCGGTGACGCTCAACGCGATCCCCTCGTCCCAAACCTGCTCGTAGGAGTTGGCGGTTTTGTCGAAGGCGTAGACGCCGTGCAGACCTGAATCGACGAAGCCCTGCTCGAGCGCGAGCAGGGCCGCGCCGTGGTAGATGCGCTCGCCGAGGATCGCCGGGTGGGCGAGGCCGAATTCGAATGTACCCGGGAAGGGCCGGTCGAAGCGGACGTCGTCGCCCTCCGGCTGAGCGCGCACGATCCCCTCGAGGCTGCCGCGGTAAAGCCGGCCCTCGGTGTCCACGGCGAGGCCGTCGACGAGGAGGTCCACGGGCGCGTCTTGGCCCTCGAGCTGGATCGTCGGCTCGAGATCGCCTGATCCGCCGACGCCTTCGGTCGGGGCATCGGCGAGCGCGCCGTCTTCGAACGAAAGCCACACGCGATCGCCGGCGGGCTCGACGGAAAATCCGCTGAGCGGCGCGGGAGCGTCAGCGATCGTCTGCTCGACGACCTCGTCGGGATCGTCCAGAGGGACGACGAAAAGGGAGCCCCCTCCGCCGGCGCTGGCGCTGGCGCTGGCGATGACGAGCGCGTCGTCGACGATCGCGGCGTCGATCACGTCGCTCGCTGCGATGGTGGCAAAGGGGCTCACTCCGAGCTCTTGGCTCCACGCGATCACCCCCACGTCGCCTCCGTCGCGGATCGCGACGTAGGCCTCCCCCTCGCGGGCCGCGATCGCCTCCAGCTCTCCTTCCTGCAACATCGCCGGGGGCACGACGATGCCGAGCTCGCCGGTCTCGGGGTGCCAATGGACCACCGTGACTTCGAGCGCCGCCTCCTCATCCGCCACGTCGACCTGCGCGGCGGCCAATGGCGCATCGAGGGGGCCAAAGTCCCCGTCGTCCTCCACGAGCTTCGCACCGCCGACGAAGAGCCCACCCGTAGCCTCGTCGTAGGCGACGGGCCCGAATGCATCCAGCTCCGACCCGAGGCCGACCTCGCGCTCTACCCGGCCGGTGGCGGCGTCGATCGTGTGGATCCCATGCGCGACATCGCTGAGGTACACCGTCTCACCGGTCGCGTCGGCCGCGAGATCCGCCGCGATAACGTACGCCGGCAGATCGAGCACAGTCTCGTGCCCGCTCGGAACGACCTCCCAGAGTGTGGTGTTACTGGCGACGCCGTTCGAGATCACCGTGACTTCGACCGTCCGGGGCTCCTCGACGTAAACGGGCTCCGGATCGACGACGAGCTCGCTCTCGCTCGCGCTCACGACCTCCACGCGATGGCTCCCCAACCAGACCTCGTTGTCCTCGGCCTCGGCCGCGAAGCCATCGCCGGACACGGTCACGCGGCTCCGCCACGAGCCCTGCGGCGGAGCCACGGACTCGACGCGGGGCGCGTCGCTGGCGTCCTCACCCGGCGGGCCTTCGGGGCCCTCGGAGCCTTCGGGACCCTCGGGACCGATCGGCCCCTCGGGGCCGTCTGAGCCCTGGCAGCCGACAAGGGCGGGCGCGAGGAGCAAAGACGCCGCAAAAACGGATGTGTGAGCCCGATGCGTGCGAAGCAGCATACTGCGTTCTCCAAGTGCCGAAGGCGACGCCGCGGCCTTCCCCGTGTGCGGGGCCAAGGGCCCATCGGCTTCGCCGCCTGGCGGAAACGGTCGCGGCGCGGCTCTCCCGAGCGCGCCGGCCCCATCATGGTGTTTTCCGATGCAGACGCAAGAGGATGCGCGCGGGTTTTGTGCTCGCCTGCGCGGTGGCTGGATTCGCACGAAGACACAAGGCTCGAATGTCATGGTGTAGGCATCGTCGATCGGTCCGCTCTGTGCATCCAACTGAGCGAAGAGAGGGCCGAAACAGGCCGCTCCGGGAAATCCCCCTCGCTTTACATACGGTCGCCGCCGACGACAACGCGAAGGAGAGATCCATGGCCGAGCAAACCATTCACCGCGCCGTCTCCGCCGACGGCACCGAGGTCACCGGGCGCGTGCACGGCAACGGACCACCCCTCGTGCTGTTGCCGGCCGGCCCGGGCGACAGCGAGACGTCCTGGCAGTTCGTCGTGCCGCATCTGCGCGAGCGCTTTACCTGCTACCTCATGAATACACGCGGTCGCGGGCTGAGCGCTTCGAACCCGGATCGCTCGCCCGAGCGTCTGGTCGAGGACATCGAGGCGTTCGTCGACAGCATTGGGCAGCCCGTGGGGCTGGTCGAGTGGGCCAGCTTCGTGGGCGCCGCGCTCGCGCTTCCGACCGCGTCACGAATGAGCTCGGTTGCAGCCGTCGCCACGTACGAGCCGATCGTGCTCGAGTCGGCCAGCGAGGACGACGCCGCGCGTGCCGACGCGCTGTTCGCCCGCGTGGGTGAGCTGGCCGGCGAGGGCAGGGTGGCCGAGGCGGCGCGCACCTTCGTCGAAACGTGGACCGAGTACGGCTTTTATACCGACGAGGATTCGGCCGGGGGCGCGACGTTGAAGTTTTGGTCCGCTTCTGCGAAAGCCATCCCGTCGTTCCTCGATGAGCTGCACCAGGCACACGAAGCCCGTGGTCCATCGCCTGCTTCCCCCTCGGAGCTCGCGAAGACGAAGGTGCCCGTGCTGATCCTGCAAGGCGCTCGCACCCACGCCCTGCACCGCGACGGCGTGCGCCACGTCGCCGATCACGTCGCCTCACCGGTGGTGCGCGAGATTCCCGGCGCCGGGCACTACGGGCCGCACAACCAGGCCGCCGCCGTGGCCGACGAGCTCGTGCGGTTTTTCTCTGAGGTGCTCACGTAAGGCGGGCCCGTGGACTGAGCGGGCGACGACTTCGGATCGCCGGCCTTTCATACGCGAGGACCGCTACGACTGCTATGGCGACAGTCGCGCCGCCAGCTCCTCACCGAGGTGCCGGCCGAGGATGGCGCGAAACCGCTCGCCCTCCGCGTAACCCTCCTCGAAGAAGTCGCCCATGATCGGCTCCCAGTCCGAGCCGCGGGGCAAAATCACGCCGAAGCTCTCCGCGTCGTCGTCGCCGACCTCGTGCCGTCGGAGCGGCGCTCCGTCATCCCGCGCGCGTGCGTAGTTGTAAAGATCGACATAGGCGAAATACTCGGGGCCCGCCCCAACTCGGTCCAGGATCTCCTGGTTGGACCCCGCGTCACGGGTGCGCATCGCAGGCATGTACCGAGCGCGAATCGCCTCGAGCCTCTCCTCGTGAAGCGTGCCCGAGAAAGCGAGGGCGGTGAGGTCGCGGAAGTGGTCGCCGATGTCTTCGAGCGCCGGCAGCGCCGGCACGTCCTCGTGCGTGATCAACGCCGCGACATTCACCATGTAGGGCGGCGAAAACGCCAGCTCCTCGCGCCGCTCCTCGGTGATCGTAACGTTGCCGACGCCGAATACGCCCCCGCTCGAGTCGCGAACGTCGTCATAAAACGACGTCCACGCCGGCTCCTCGCGCCAGGTTACGCGAACCTCGATGTCGTGCTCGCGTGCGACATACATCGCGAAGTCGCGCAAAAGCTCGATCGTGACTCCGGTAAGCTCGCCGCGCTCGTCGCGGTAGGCGAACCCGTCGGCCGGCACGTAGGCGAAGGTGAGGTCCGCCTCGCCCGTTTCGCGCGCCTCGCGAAAAGACGTCGCCTCCATTTGTGCCTCGGTGCGCTCGGCGTGGCGTTCCACCACATCCGGCACCGCGAGGCGCTCCGCCTGGCCGGCGCAGCAGGAGGCAGACATGGCGAGGACGCCGAGCACAGAGCTCGTGAAGGCAGCGTAGCGATGCACTCGCCGAACGTGCCCGAGCCGCGCACGCCCTGGCAAGGAGGGATGGGGGGCGCGCCCGCACCCTGACACGGATGTCCGGATCTTGGGGCGCGCAGGCGATCTGCCGCGGCGGCCGGCATGTTGAGCCGGCGACAGCGACACCTCGAGGCTCCGCCGATTCGTCGATGCCGTTCGTCGCACTTCACGGCGTCATCTCGCATGCGTACGTGTCCCGCGGGAGGCCGAGCGCGTCCTGCCCGGCGGATGCGGGCTGTCGCGGCGACTCACTGCTGGCCCGATGCCGCGCGGGGCCGCGCTTTAGGGCCGGGTTGGGGCGGCACCGCCCTGTTGGCAGAGAGCTTGCTAGTAGTGAGGCCAAATCGCGGAGACCTTATGCACATAAAACGGACCCACACCATCAGCCTCGCGGCCCTGTTCGCCGTGCCGTTCGCGCACGCCTGCTCCACCGACGACCGCGGCGTCCCCACCGACGTGGAGGAGACCTACCAAACCTCGCTACAGCGCTACGACTCGTGTAGCGCCCTCGAGCGCGACCTCAAGGACATGCTCGTCGCCGAGCTCGAAACGCGCTTCGAGCAGTACGAAGACACGCGGGGGGGCGCGTCAGACGACTCGGCAGCGCCGGACGACGGAAGTGAAAGCGGCACCGACAGCGGGGACCGCACCGAGGGCGAAGACTACTCTGGGACGAACAACCAAGAAGACGGCGTCGATGAGGCCGATCTCGTCAAGACCGACGGGTATCACCTTTACGTGGCGAACGGAAACGCCCTGCACATCTTCGGCGTGCCGGAGTTCGGCGACCTCGAGCCGGTGGCCGAATTTCCGGTCGAGGGAACGCCCAGGCAGCTCCTGATCCACCCGGACGCCGAGCGGGTGGTCGTGTTTTCCCAGCTGTCGGCGTGGAGCGTCCCCGAGGACCATCCGCTTTATACCCAGCTCGCGAGGGAGTCGGAGGACGGCGGGTTTTTGCGCGTGCCGCAGCTTACGAAGGCGACCGTCGTGGACGTCTCCGACCACGAGGAGCCCACGCTGTTGCGGGAGGTCTTCGTGGAGGGCAACTACCAGACCGCCCGCCTCATCGACAGCTCGGTGCGACTGGGCAGCTTTACCTACACCCACGTCCCGGGTCTTTACAACTTTCCCTGGTACTACTGGCACAGCGAAACCGACGCGGACGAGGCGTTCGAGAGGGCGAAAGACGAAATTCTGGCGACCGAGCTCGAAGATATCGTTCCGACCCTCTACGAGCGCGACAGTGAGGGCGGCCTGGAAGCACAGCCCCTCACAAGGGACAGCTGCGCCGACTTTCATCGCCCCGACAACTCCCACGGCCGCGGGTTCACCTCGATCCTTTCGCTCGATCTGCTCGGCGGCGATCTCGACCTCGACGCAGAGCACGTCGTCACGAACCATCCCACGCTCTACGCCTCGCAGGACTATCTCTACGTGGCGGAGCCCTCCCACGACTGGTGGTGGTTTTGGTGGCACGACGACCACACCGAAAAGCTGAACATCCACCAGTTCGACATCCAGGAGCCCGGGCAGAGCACCTATTTGGCGAGCGGACGGGTCCCCGGCGCGCTCATCAATCAGTTTTCGCTCGGTGAACAGGACGGCTATCTGAGGGTTGCGACGACCGAGAACATGTGGGGCAGGTGGTGGGTGCCGGATGCGCCCCTCTCGGAGAATCACCTGTTCGTGCTCGAGCGCGATGGTCCCGAGCTTCGCGAAGTGGGGCACGTCGGCGGCATCGCCGAGGGCGAGCGCATCTTCGCGGCCCGGTTCGTGGGCGACAAGGGCTATATGGTCACCTTCGAGCAGATCGATCCGCTCTTTACGTTCGACTTGAGCGATCCGACGGATCCAACCGTGGTCGGTGAGCTCAAGATCGAGGGCGTCTCTACCTACATTCATCCGATCGAAAACGATCGACTGCTCACGATCGGGATCAGCGGCGACGAGGCCGGGCTTACGTGGGATACCGAGGTGTCGATGTTCGACGTGAGCGATTTCGAGGATCCGCGCCTCACGGATTCTCAGCTCGTCTCCTCGAGCCAAGGCTGGAGCCACTCCGAGGCCCTGTACGAGCACAAGGCCTTCCAATACTGGGCGCCCGAGAACCTCCTCGCCGTGCCGAATTCGACCTGGTACTACGATCCGGACAGCCAAACCACCGAGTTCGAATCGCGCCTCGATCTCGTCACAGTGGATCCCGAATCCGAGCAAGGCGCCGGCCTGGAGCCTTACGGCCACGTGGAGCACACCGACCTGTTCGACGAGGACGACGACTACCACTGGTATCGGCCGAACATTCGGCGCAGCATCTTCATGGGCGACTTTCTCTACGCGCTCAGCGACCGCGGCATCACCGTCCACGAGCTCGGCGACCTCACTCGCGTGAGCGAAGCAGAGCTTCCGGGACGCCACGCCACGCCCTACTGGCGTTAGCGCCCATCTCGAGAACCTTGCCCCGGCGTGCGGAGCCCGCGCCCAAGCCATGACGCGGGCTCCGCCTTACGCCGCGCTCGCGCCGTGGCGCAGAACCCGCGCTTTGGCCTACCACGCTCGCCACCGTGGGCCGGCCCGGCCGATGGTCCCGATATCTCGTCGCCGGAGCCGACGCGCCGCCCACGATGCATTACGCTCATGCCCGATGCAGGTGCGCGAGGCCAGAGAATCGGATGTACAAACGATTGTTTCCTTCAACCGCCTTCTCGCCGAGGAGACCGAAGGGCGGGCGCCGGATCGTGACGTGCTCACGCGGGGCGTCGAGCGCGGCCTCGGCCGTCCCGAGCTATGCCGGTACTGGCTCGCCGAGCTCGGCGGGGCCATCGCGGGCCAGGCCATGGTCACGTATGAATGGAGCGACTGGCGAGACGGCATGTTTTGGTGGCTGCAGAGCGTCTACGTCGTGAAAGAGGCGCGCGGCCGGGGCGTGTTTCGGGCGCTGTACACGCACATCGCCGAGAGCGCAAACGCAGATCCAGGCGTGTGCGGCCTGCGCCTCTATGTCGAGGCCGAAAACGAAGGTGCGCGCCGCGTCTACCAGCGCCTCGGCATGCGCGAGACGAGCTACCACGTCCTCGAGCACGACTGGTCGGACGCGTTCGGCTAGCGCGCAGCACGCGAAGCGCGCGCTGCTCGCGGCCAGGCCGCGGTGGGCGCGGCCGGCGGGCCTCCTTTGTGCGGCGGCCGCGCCGCGCTCCTACGAGACCCGGTTGCGTCTGCCCTTGATTTGATGAGCACGCCGTCGCAACCCTCGCGGTGGCGGGTGGCCCGTTCGGAAACAGGGCGGCCCCGTTACGCCTCGTCGGGACGAACACGCAAGTCGAGGAGTCGGCGCAGGCTCCCCCGCGGCTCGATGAGATCGGCGAGAGTGTATTGGTCCAGGGTCGTGTAAAACGCGTCGAGCGCTTCCGACAGCGCCCGCTTTAGGACACACCCAGGCCACAGCGGGCAGGTGTTCGTCTCGGGATCGAAGCACTCGACGATCGACCGGTCCGCTTCGGTGCTGCGCACGACCTCGCCAATCCCGATCTTGGCCGGCGGCCGCGCCAGGGTGATCCCGCCGCGCCGCCCGCGCACGGTCTCGACCACGCCGAGCGTCGCCAGGTGGTGGACCACCTTCACGAGGTGCGCCTCGGAAATCTCAAAACTGCCGGCAATATCGCGGGTTTTGCAGAGCTCGTCGGCCCGCGCACCCAGGTACATCAAGACCCGGAGCGCGTAGTCCGTGTAGTAGGTAAAGCGCATGGCGAAAACTTGCATAGCACATATTGCTTTTCCGGCCGGGGTGATATAACCTGTATGTGCAATGAAGGTTTTAGGTCAGTCCGAGACGGCCCAGGTCGAGATGCGTCCGTTCGAGTCGCCTCCGTTCGAGACAATCGACGAGGAGGCCATCGCCGCGCTCGTGGATCGCTTCTACGCGCGGGTGCGGCAGGACCCGACGCTCGCCCCGCTGTTTGCGCAAGCGATCGACGACTGGGACCCGCACCTCGCGACGATGCGCCGGTTTTGGGCCTCCGTCTTGCTCCGCGCCGGCACCTACCGCGGAAACCCCGTGCAGGCGCACGAACGGCTCGAGGGCCTCGTGCCCGCGCATTTTTCGCGGTGGCTCGAGCTATTTTCCGAGACCGCCACCGAGCTGTTTTCCAGCCCCGAGCGGGAACGCATCTGTCACAAGGCGTCGCTCATCGGCGCCACGTTACAAAGCCGCGTTTGCCGAGGCGACGCGGTCACCGGCTCCTAATCGCAAGGAGGGGAGAGCATGGCGACGAAACGCGCGACATCCGGAGAAGTCATCGATCTCGTGACGCCTGGCGACGCGAGCACGCGGGCGCTCGTCAAGACGGACGAGCTCGAGGTCCTGCGGCTCGCGGTCCCCCGCGCCAAGACCATCGACACGCACCAGGTCTCGGGGGACCTCACCGTGCAATGCCTCGAGGGGCGCGCGGCGCTCACGACGCCCGATGGAGACATCGAGCTCGGCGCGGGCCAGCTCGTCTACCTCGCCGGCCAAACGCCGCACGGCGTGCGCGGGATCGAGGACACGCGGCTCTTGGTCACGATCTGCCTTCGGCCGAAGGACAGATGACGACGGCCCCGCGGTACCGCCGACCAAAGTCGAGATGGAGATTACAGTCGATCTCAAACATCGGACCGTTGAGATGGCCTCTATAGTCGAGAACTAGTACTACCTGGTCGTTCTTCCTAGTCGCTTCGCTCGGCCCGGCCCAGTCCGGCGGCGTTGCGGACGACCTCGGTGTCCTCGTCGTATTCGAGCTGATGGGGCGCGCCCCCCCGCGCCGCGAGCACCTGGAGCAAATGCCGGCGGTCGCGGAGCCCGAGCGCGCCGTCGCATCTGCGGCACAGTCTGCGCACGGGGCGACCCGCCTCGCGCGCGGTGACGAGCAGCGGGCGCGTCGCGTCGCAGCGCGGGCAGTGGGCCGACACGTAGGCCGAACGGAGCGTGATCGTGGTGAGCCGATGCGCTGCGATGTGCTCGAGCAGCGGTTCGGGGCACCCTTCGATGACCACGGCGTCGGCCCGCCCGGATCCTGCGGTGAGTGTGGCGAACGCGCCCTCGAGCGCTTCACCGGGCAGCCCCCGCGCCCGGTGAAGGTCGACGACGAGCGCGCCATCGACCCCATCGAGGATGTGGCTCCACAGGCCGGCGCTCCAGGCCGCCTCGCGGAGTCGAACGCGGGTTTGGCCGTCTTCGATGCTCATCTCCACGGGGCGCCGGTCCTGCGCCGCGCGGCCCTCCACGGCGGATAGCGCGGTCCTTAGCTCGTGGGGAATCGCGCCGAGGTGGCTGTGAACGCTGGTGAGATAACCCGCCGGATCGGCGTCGAGCTCGGCGCTGCGGCCGCAGTGTTCGCACGCGCGATCGCCCGGGTGGAGCGCTCCGATCGCCGCTCTTTCGAGCTCGCAGTCGAAGAGCACGTCGAACGGCTGGCGGCATCCGCGACACAAATACGGCGCGAGAAACGACACGACGCGTGCCGAGCCGGCGAAGCTCGGCATCGCGATGAGCCGACTCATGATCGCCTCGGAGCATCGGGCGAGATGCACGGCGCAAGCGCGCGCGGACAGCTCGGCCAAAAGGCGCGACCACGCGCCGGCGCCACCCGAGCTCACTCGATCGACCTCGCTCAGCTCGAAGACGATCGACTCGGTCGCGCGTCCGGCGATCGCGTCGGCTGGAAATTCATCCGCGATCGCGCCCGCGATCATGACCACATCGATTTCGCCTACGCGATAATGACGTGCGGTCGCGCCCCCCGCGTCGATCACGTCGCGCAACTCGGCCACGCCCGCTTCGTCGGGCACCGTCTTGAGTGGCGGCGCCGCCCCTCGCGTGGCTGGCGGCGCGGGACGCTCGTCGATGTCGGTGACGGCGCGCAACACGGGGCCGCGTGGGCGATCCTGCGTCGTCGGCGGCGGGGGTGGGGGTGGGGCGCCGGCGGCGGCGCGAGCCGACCCGGCGGTCCGCTTGCGCGTGGGCAGCGGGGCGCCCTCCTCCGACAGCACGGTGAGCGTCATGGTCTGGTTGTGCAGATCGCACTTGCCGGTCGTAAACGGCGAGATCTCACCGTAGGAATAGAACCCGGCGATGTCGGTGGCAGGCGGAAGCACC